>JBKPPY010000131.1:0-10697 GCA_046733845.1 Actinomycetota bacterium
CGTTCTCCGCCACGCCGATGCTGATATGTCCGCTCCGGCGGGGCAAGGCTGCGCCGGCCAGGCCAACGTCACCGGCGAGGGGCGTGCCGACTCGCTTGCGATTCGACGCGGCCTCGTCCGCGTCGGAGTCGTCACGGCCTCGGTGCTGGTCAGCCCGCTCTGCCGCGCGCGGGAGACCGCCCGGCTCGTCCTCCCGCGAGCGGTCGAGGAGGTGCGGACGTTCCTGGTGCGCACGGCCGCCGACGGAGTGGCAGCCTGGCACCGCAAGATCCGAGAAGTGCGGCGGCTTCTGGGGATGAAGCAGCGGCCGGGAACCGACAGAGTCGTCGTTACGCACAGCGAGGTCATCTCGGCCGTGACCGGCGAGGATCTCGCCGAGGGAGAGGCGCTCGTTCTGCGCCCGCTCGGCGGAGGGCGCTTCAAGGTGATCGACCGGCTTGCTCCGGACGACTGGAACCGCCTCGCGGCGGTCGGCTCGACCTCGCGCTGACGTAGGGCCGCTGGCGTGCCTCAGGGCGCGGCCGGCGTAGCGTCGCCCCGGAACTGGCTCATGTACAGATCGTGGTAGAAGCCCTTGGCGGCCATGAGCTCGTCGTGGCTGCCGACGTCGACAATTCGGCCGCCGTTGATTGCGACGATGACGTCGGCATCCCGGATCGTGGAGAGCCGGTGCGCGATCACGAAGCTCGTCCGGCCCTTCATCATCGTCGTCAGTGCTTCCTGGAGCTGCCGCTCCGTTCGGGTGTCGACGCTCGAGGTCGCCTCGTCGAGGATGAGTACCGGCCGGTTCGCCAGGACGATGCGGGCGATCGTGATCAGCTGCCGCTGACCCTGGCTGAGGTTGGAGCCGCCGCCGGAGAGCACGGTGTCGTATCCGTCGGGCAGACGGGTGATGAAGCCGTGCGCGCTCGCCGCCTTCGCCGCCTCGATGCACTCCTCGTCCGTCGCATCCAGCCGGGCGTAGCGGATGTTCGCCATCACCGTGTCGGAAAAGAGGTACGGCTCCTGCAGCACCATCCCGACCAGCTCGCGCAGGCTGTTGGTGGAAACGTCGTAGATGCTCGCGTCGTCGAGCTGGATGTCGCCCGCCTGGATGTCGTAGTAGCGGGTGATGACGTTGATGATCGTGCTCTTGCCTGCACCGGTCGGCCCGACCAAGCCGATCTTCTGGCCCGGCTTTGCCACCAGCGAGACGTCGTGCAGGATCGGGACGCCCGGGACGTAGGAGAAGTCGACGTGATCCATGACGACATGTCCGTCGACGGTGTCGATGTCGCGCACGTCTGGCCGGTCGACGATCTCAGGCCGCTCGTCCACGATCTCGAAGACGCGTGTGGCGCCCGCGTTCGCCTGCAGCGCCATGTTCAGGATCTGCGCGAACTGGTTGAGCGGCCGGGCGAACATCCGGGCGAAGATGAAGAACGTCGCGACCGTGCCGACGCTGACCGTGCCCTTGATCGACAGCCAGCCGCCGGCGAGCGCGACGAGGGCGACGTCGAGGTTGGACAGCATCGCGGAGATCGGCATGGCCGTGAGCGCGACGAAGTTGGCGCGAACACCGGCCGCCCGGGCCTCGTCGCTCAGGTGCGCGAGCTTCGCCGACGACATGTCCTCGACCAGGTACGCCTTGACGGAACGGTCGCCGGTGATGTACTCCTCCGCCGCGCCGTTGAGGGCGCCCGTGCGCTCCTGCAGCACCGAGAACGCCGGGCCTGAGTAGTGCGAAGTGATCTGCATCAGCACCAGGATCAGCGGCGCGATCAGGACCACGGCGATCGAGAGCTGCCAGCTGACGATGAACATCAAGACCGTCGTGATCACGAGCGTGAAGGCGGCGTTGATCGCCGGGTATAGGCCCTTGTCGAAGAGCTGCCCGACCGAGTCGAGGTCGTTGGTGATCCTGCTCATCAGGTCGCCGATCGGCTGGCGGTCGAAGAACCGCAGCGACAGGGTCTGCGTGTGCTCGAAGACGTCCTTCCGCAGCCGGTACATGGCATCCTGGGCGGCGACGGCGAGGATCCGGCCGCCGAGCCACATGCCGAGGAAGCCGCCCGCGGCGAACGCGAGCATGATCAGCAGGTCGATCGCGAGCCGGTGCTTGTCTCCGTCCGCGATCGGGCCGTTGATGATCCGGCCGACCTGCACTGCGGGAATGAGCGCCAGCGTGGTGCCGACGAAGCTGAGCACGCAGGTGAGCGCGATCTTGCCGCGCGCCTGGAGCAGGTAGCGGAGCAGCCGGCGAAGGGGCTTCGGCTTCTGCTCCTCGGCGACCGGGCTGAGGGTCGTGTCGGCCATCAGGCAGGCACCGGCCCCAACTGGGACTCGTAGATCGACCGGTATTCGGGACTCGACGCGAGGAGCTCCTTGTGGCTTCCCTTGGCGACGATGCGCCCTTCCTCCAGCACGACGATCACGTCGGCGGTCAGCACCGCGCTGATCCGCTGAGCGACCAGGAACACCGTGCTGTCGCCCATCAGCTCCCGGATCGCATCCTGGACGCGTGCTTCGGTGGCGACGTCGAGCGCGCTCGTCGTGTCGTCGAGGACGAGGATCCGCGGTCTGCGCACGAGCGCGCGGGCGATCGAGAGCCGCTGGCGCTGGCCTCCGGAGAAGTTCGCGCCGCGTCGCTTCACCTCGCCCGCGTATCCATCCGGACGACCCTCGACGAACTCGGCCGCCTCGGCCGCGTGGGCTGCGGTGACGACGTCGATCGCGCCCTTCTCCGGATCGGCGCCGAACTTCAGGTTCTCCTCGATCGTGCCGCTGAACAAGCTCGGCTGCTGGAGCGCCGGCGTAACCGTCTCCAGCAGGGATCGACGCGTGACGTCACGGACGTCGACGCCGTCGATCGTCACCCGGCCGGCGGTCACGTCGTAGAACCGCGCCAGCAGATTCACGAGCGTCGACTTGCCCGAACCCGTCGCGCCGAGAATCGCGATCACTTGTCCCGGCTCGGCGACGAGGTCGACCTCGCTCAGCACCGGCTCGGCGTTCGGGCGGCCGTCGGCACCGACGTACGAGAAGCTGACCCCCTCGAAAGCGACGCGTCCCGTCACTTCGCCGCCGGCCGCCTCGGCCAGGGTCGGCGCGCCGGGCTTCTCCTGGACGTCCGGTTGCTGCTGCAGCACATCGATCACGCGGCCGACGGACGAGTCCGCCGACGCCATCTGCGGCAGCAGCACCGAGAGCAGGATCAGCGGGATCATCACCGCGACCAGGTAGTTCAGGAGCACGAACACCGACCCCAGCTCCATCTTCCCGTCGATCACGAGCCCCCCGCCCACCCAGAGCGCGCCGGCCAGACCGAGGTTGATCACGAGGAGCAGCGCAGGGTTGAGGAACGCCGCTGAGCTCTGCGCGGCAGTCGCCGCCTTCTGCAGACCGACGTTCTCCCGGTCGAAGCGGGCGTTCTCGTAGTCCCGCCGCACGAACGCCTGCACCACCCGGACGCCCGCCATGTTCTCCTGGAGCACCTGGTTGAGCCCGTCGAAGCGGGCGAGCACCGCGCGGTAGAGCGGCGCGCCCTTCAGCTGGTAGAAGGCCAGCACGGCGATCACGATCGGCAGGAAGACGAGCATCACCAAAGCGAGCCGGACGTCCACCCAGAGCAGAACGAGGATCGCCCCGATGATCATCAGCGGCGCGCGGAGCAGGGTCGTCACGCCGCTCGTCGTCATCACGCGCACCTGGTTGATGTCGGTCGTCAGCCGGACGAGCAGGTCGCTCGTCTCGAGCCGGTCGACGTTGCCCCACGACAGCTCGGTTACCCGGCGATACAGGAGCGTCCGCAGCCGATGGCCAACCTCCTCGCCGACGCGCGCCGCGTACCAGGCGCAGGCCGTGGCGAACAGCATGCTCGCGACCGAGAACACGGCCATGTACAGCGAGCCCTTGATCACCTTGTCGAAGTTGCCGGCGAGGATGCCGTTGTTCACGATCTGGCGGATCGCGAGCGGGATGGCCAGATCGAAGAGGACCTGGCCGACCAGCGCCGCCTGGGAAAGCAGAAGCCAGCGCCGACCGGAGGGGTCGCCCCAGATGGCGGCCAGCAGCTGCCGAAGGTTCGCCGAGCGCATCCGGTGACGATAATCCGCGGATGGAGACCGCGCCGCGATGAGCACGCCGGTGGTGCCTCGGTGGGAGTGGCGGGCCTTCGGTCGATCGTTCGGCGCAGCCGAAGAGAAGTTCGGGGCGCAACCCCCGGAACGCGTCCAGGAGAGCGACGAGCTCTACCTGCTCTCGAAGACCGTCGACGAGAACGTGAAGGTGCGCGACGGCCTCCTGGACGTGAAGCAGCTCGAGCATGTGAACGGGGACGGCCTCGAGCAGTGGGTGCCGGTGCTGAAGGAACCCTTCCCGCTCGAGGCCTCCACGGCAGCGGTCGTCCTCGAACGGCTCGGCGTCCCGCTTCCGTCGCCGGAGCGCGACGCCTACACGTTCGACGAGTTTGTCCGAGAGCTGGTGACGTCGATCCCTGACCTGCTCGCAGTGCAGGTCCACAAGCGTAGGCAGCGCTACACGGTCGGCGGCTGTATGACGGAGCTGACAAACCTCCGGACCGACGTGGGGGAGACGCGTACGGTCGCGGTCGAGTCGGAGGATCCGAATCGGGTGATCGCCACAGTCCGCGACCTCGGGTTGGCGTCGCTCCCGAACACGAGCTTTCCGCGGGGTCTCAAGGCGCTCGCCCTGGGTGCGCAATGAGGTACGCGGTGCTCGACGTCGGGACGAACTCGGTGAAGTTCCATGTCGGCGAGCTGAGCGCCGACGGGACCTGGCGGACGGTCGTCGACCGCGCCGAGGTGACACGGCTCGGCGAAGGTCTCGACGAGAGTGGACGCCTCGGTGCCGAGCCGATGCGGCGGACCGCCGAGGCGATCGCCGCCATGGTGGGCGAGGCAAGGGAGCAAGGGGTCGAGGAGATTGCCGCCGTGGGAACTGCGGGACTCCGGATCGCGCCGAACGCGCCCGAGCTGATCGACGCTGTCAAGGCGGAGACCGGCGTGACGATCGAGGTCATCCCGGGGGAGGAGGAGGCTCGGCTCGCGTACCTCGCAGTGAGAGCGGGGCTTGGCACAGTCGTGGGCTCGCTCGTCGTCTTCGACACCGGCGGCGGGAGCTCGCAGTTCACGTTCGGTCACGGCGACCAGGTCGACGAGCAGTTCAGCGTGAACGTCGGCGCGGCGCGGTTCACGGAGCAGTACGGCCTCGACCGGGCGGTGCCGCCCGAGATGGTGGCGGAAGCGCGGGCAGGCATCGCCGCGGATCTGGAACAGCTCGACGGCCGGCCCGCCCCGGATCGGCTGGTCGGGATGGGCGGCGCCGTCACCAACATCGCGGCCGTGAAGCTCGAGCTCGCAGCGTACGATCCCGACGCCGTGCAGGGAGTCACGCTCGACGCAGCCGAGATCGACCGGCAGATCGAGCTCTACCGCACCCGGGATGCGGAAGACCGACGGGCGATCACCGGTCTTCAGGCGAACCGAGCCGCGGTGATCCTCGCAGGCGCATGCATCGTGCGCACCGTGCTGGCGAAGCTCGAGTGTGACACGCTGACAGTCAGCGACCGCGGCCTGCGCCACGGAGTGCTCGTCGAGCGATTCGGAAGGAGCTGAGATGGCGACACAGACGAAGAAGCGGCTGAGCGACCTGTCGGGCGAGAAGTTGACCGAGCTCCTCGGACTGATCGGCGGCTCGGACAGCGTCGAGCTGAAGGTGACGCTGCCTGAGAGCGGGACGCGTTCGGCGGCCCAGGCACTTCAGATCGATCCCCTCGAAGCACAGATCAGGCAGGTCTTCTTCTTCGAAACCCCCGACCTCCAGCTGCAGCAGGCCGGCGTCGTGGTGCGGGCGCGCCGCGTCCAGGGGCGAAGCGGAGACACTGTCGTGAAGCTCCGGCCGATCGTTCCGGATGATCTGCCGGAGGATCTCCGTCACTCAGGCGGGATGAACGTCGAGGTCGACGCGATGCCGGGGAGCTACGTCTGCTCGGCCTCGATGAAGGGCAAGGCTCCCAACGAGCAGGTGCTCGACGTCGCCCGCGGCTCCCGTCCGTTGCGCAAGCTCCTCTCCAAGGAGCAGCGCTCGTTCTACGCCGCCTACGCGCCGGACGGCCTGGCGCTGGACGACCTGCGCATCCTCGGCCCGGTGTTCGTGCTCAAGCTGGTTCTCCGGCCGGAGCAGCTCGGCCGCCGGCTGGTCGCCGAGATGTGGCTGCTTCCGGACGGATCGAGGATCGTCGAGCTGTCGACCAAGTGTCTGCCGTCGGAGGCCTTCCAGGTCGCGGTCGAAGCCCGTGCCTACCTCGAAGGACTCGGTCTCGACCTGTCGGCCGACCCGCAGACGAAGACGAAGTCCACGCTCGAGTTCTTCGCCGCCGACGTGCGCGGCGACGTCCCGACTTCATAGTCCGCCTCGCGGTCAACGACCCGCCGGTCAGCGCCGGTTCTCCAGCTCCGCCAGCGCCGCCGCAACGGCCTCCGCGGGCTTCCGGCCGTCGGTCTCGACCACGATCGGGTCGAGCGCGCGGAAGAGCGGATCGCGTTCGGCGGCCTGCTCGGCGAGCAGTTCCGCGGGCGAGAGGCCGAAGCGAGGGCGGTGCCGTTGCACGTCGAAGCGGCGCGCGAGAGCCGCCGGATCGCCGCGGAGCCAGATCACCGTGACGCCGGGGTCGGCGAGCGCCTGTCGGCAGGCGGGGTCGTCGATCGTGCTCGCGGCGGCTGCGATCACGCTGGGCCCCGGCTCGGTGAGCGCGTGCCGCAGATGCGCAGCCTCGAGCTCGTGCATCTCGTCGACGCCGATCTCGTCGGCGAGCTCCTTCACCGTCTTCCCGCGCTCATGCTCGATCCAAGCGTCGCTGTCGGAGAAGGGCCAACCGAGCGCTTTCGCGACCCCGCGCCCGACGGTCGTCTTTCCTGCCGCCATCAACCCGACGAGAACGATGTGGCGCCCCACAGCCGTACTCTCGCGCAGCCGAGCGCGCGCGGGCGGCGGATCAGGCTGCGGCCCGTGCCGCGTCGGTCTCGACCACGAGGAATCCCTCGTGGGTTTCCACGACGCACTCGCCGGCCGGTTGGACGTGGCCCGGACGAACGACGCGCCGGCTCACGTGACGGCGGACCGCCTCGAACTGCGCAACGCTCAAGGTCAACCGCTCGGAGCACTCCGGATCGCGACACTCGCACACGAAGTCGGTGAGGAGTGCGGTTGGCCCGAGAGCGCGGTTCACCTCGAGCACGCGCTCGTTGACTTGGCGGAACAGTGCCTGGACGTCGTCGAACGTCTCGTCGAGCGGTTGCTGCATCGTGTTCTCTCCCGGAAATCCGTGGGGGCTGGTCGGCGTCGGTGTACCCCTGGCCGGCGACCTGAAACCGCCGAGGCCGTATGCGAGGATCAGGCAGTGGCTGCCCCGGCGCAGCGCCGAGCGCTCGGCGCGCTCTTCCTCGCCTTGACGCTCGTATTCGCCGGAGTCGCGGTCGCCGGGGGTGCCGCCGGCCAGTGGGTGATCGCGGCGGCCGCCGCCGTCCTCGCCGTTTGGATGGCCGGATTGACGCTGAAAGCACTATGGCGCTAGGTAATCCGCCGGGCGGACTCGTATCCTCTAGCCGACTTGCCCGAAGACAGCACCAAGTCCCTGTGGCGCGACTTCAAGCGATCGGGCGACCGTGCGTTGCGCGACCGCCTGATCCTGACCTATGCGCCGCTCGTCAAGTTCGTCGCCGGCCGGCTCGGCAGCGGTCTGCCCGCGCATGTCGACGAGGGCGACCTCGTGTCGTACGGACTGCTGGGCCTGATCGGCGCGATCGAGCGGTACGAGCCGGACCGGGACGTCAAATTCGAGACCTACGCGATCGCGAGGATCAAGGGCGCGATCATCGACGAGCTGCGGGCGATGGACTGGGTACCGCGGTCGGTCCGGGCCAGGGCCAGAGACATCGAGCGGGCGATCGCCGTGCTCGAGGCGAAGCTCCACCGTGCTCCCACCGACGAGGAGATCGCCGAGAAGCTCGCGATCACGACCGACGAGCTCGACGAGAGTCTTACCGACATCTCGCGCTCCTCGATCGCGGCGCTGGACGAGCTCTGGACTGTCTCCACCGGAAGCGGTGACCAGATCTCGCTGATCGACACGATCGAGGACACCTCCGGGCCGCAGCCGTCGCAGGCGCTCGACCAGACCGAGCTGCGAGAGGCGCTCGGCGAGTCGATCGCCCACCTCCCCGAACGGGAGAAGCTCGTGATCACCCTCTACTACTACGAGGAGCTCACGCTCCGGGAGATCGGCGAGGTGCTGGGCGTGACCGAGTCGCGCGTCTCGCAGCTCCACACGAAGGCGATCCTCCGGCTGAAGGCGCACCTGGCCGGGACGGCCGCGGCCCGGGTCGGAGCCGACGACTGACCCGCATCCAGGGACTGTCCCCGCAGGGGACTGTCCCCACAGAGGGAAGCGCGGGACGCCCCCTGTGTCAGACCCCTACGGGGTCAGACCTCGAGAACCACTTCGTTCGCCGTAGCGCGGATACGATCGGTCTGACATCGACCGAGGAGTTTCGCGCGCATGCCTGCTCAGGAGCCTGGGAAGATCCGCAACGTTGCCGTCGTCGGCCACCGCGGGACGGGGAAGACCTCGCTCGTCGAGGCGCTGCTCTTCCAGTCCGGCGCGGTCAACCGGCTCGGCGCCGTCGAGCAGGGCTCGACCGTCTCGGACTGGGACGACGACGAGAACCGGCGGCAGATGTCGCTGTCGGCGTCGCTTACCCACTGCGAGTGGCAAGGCCGGAAGATCAACCTGATCGACGCGCCCGGCGACGCGGGCTTCCAGGGCGACGCGATTGCGGCGCTGCGCGTGGTCGAAGGCGAGCTGGTCGTCGTCAGCGGTGTGATGGGCGTCGAGGTCGGCACTGCGCGGACCTGGCACCGCGGCGAGGACGGACATGTGGCGCGCGTCGTCGTGGTGAACATGCTCGACCGTGAGCGGGCCGACTTCTTCCGCGCGCTGGAGGGCGTGCGCTCACAGCTCTCGCCGAGTTGCGTCGCCGTCCACATTCCGATCGGCGCCGAGCACGAGCTGACCGGCATCGTCGACGTCCTGCATATGTGCGCATACACGAGCCCCGACGGCGCCCGCGAGGACGGAAAGTCGGCGATCCCGGCAGAGATGGCCGACGTCGCCGCCGAGTATCGCGAGAAGCTCCTAGACGCGGTCGTCGAGACCGACGAGAGCCTGATGGAGCGCTACCTCGACGGACAGGAGCTGTCCGACGAGGAGGTGGCGAAGGCGCTCAAGGACGCGGTCACGCGCGGCGAGGTCTTCCCAGTCGCCGCGGCGGTCTCCACGAAGAACCTCGGCACCACCGCCCTGCTCGACCTGCTGGTCGAAGGCGTCCCAAGCCCGGCGAAGAAGGGCGGGCCGGTCGAGATCGAGGGCGCCTCCACGGGCGCATTCGTGTTCAAGACGATCGCTGACCCGTTCGCCGGCCGGATCAACGTCTTCCGCGTCCTCAAGGGAACGGTGACCACCGACACGACCCTGACGAACACGCGCGAGCACTCGAAGGAGCGGATGGGGTCGCTGCTCGTTCTCCAGGGAAAGGAGCACACGCCGACCGACGCGTTCGGCGAGGGCGACATCGGAGCAGTGGCCAAGCTCAAGGACGTGATGACCGGCGACGTCCTGCTCGACAAGGAGGTCGCGGTGGATGTCCCGCGCTTCGACTTCCCCGAGCCGGTGATGAGCTTCGCGATCACCCCGAAGGCGAAGGGCGAGGAGGAGAAGCTCGGCCAGGCGCTCCGCCGCCTGACGGAGGAGGACCCGACGCTCGTCATGCGCCGCGACCAGCAGACCGGGGAGCAGCTCCTGGCCGGCCTCTCGCAAATGCACGTCGAGGTCGCAGTCGATCGGCTCAAGCGCCGCTTCGGCGTCGAGGTCGACCTCCACCAGCCGCGCGTCCCGTATCTGGAGACGATCCGCTCCGAGGCGCGCGCCCAGGGCAAGTACAAGAAGCAGACCGGCGGCCGCGGCCAGTACGGCGACGCGACCATCGTCCTCGAGCCGCTCGAGGACGGGGTGGGCTACGAGTTCGTGGACAAGATCGTCGGCGGGGTCATCCCGCAGGGGTTCCGGCCGGCGGTCGACAAGGGGATCCAGGAGGCGATGCAGCACGGCGAGCTCGCGGGCGCGCCGGTTCAGGGGGTCCGCGTCCTCCTCGTCGACGGCTCGTATCACACGGTCGACTCGTCGGAGATGGCGTTCAAGATCGCCGGCTCGATGGCCTTCAAGGCCGCCTACGAGAAGGCGAACCCGGTCCTGCTGGAGCCGATCATGGAGCTCGAGGTGACCGTTCCGGACGACGCCGTCGGCGCCGTCAACGGCGACCTCAACTCACGTCGCGGGCGGCTCCAGGGCATGGAGCCGGCGGGCGGGATGACCTCGATCAAGGCCGAGGTGCCGATGGCCGAGATCCTCACCTATTCGCAGGCGCTGACCTCGCTGACCGGCGGACGGGGCGATTACCACATGCACTTCCTCCGCTACGACGAGGTGCCGGCGCACATTGCGCAGAAGATCATCGAAGAGACGAAGAAGGCTCGCGAGGAAGAAAAGGTCTAGGGATTCCTGTTGATGAGCAGCAGAGAGGACAGGTCTTACAGACCTGTCCCCGGGTCCCTAGTAAAAACCCCTGCACGTGACCTATAGT
>JBKPPY010000132.1:0-12104 GCA_046733845.1 Actinomycetota bacterium
TTGCCGACGTCCTGCATGACGATGCCGGGGTCCTTGAGCAGGGCGACCTTGCCCTTCCACTTCTTGTTCAGAAGCTCGGCCCAGCCGACCTGGTTCGGCGCCTTCGTCAGGACGTCGGCGTTGTAGCCGATCGAGTCCGCGTTGAAGTGCGCCGGCGGGCCGACGATGTACCGGGGCATCGGGCCCCTGGTCGCATTTGTGCTCTCGTTGACCACCCACTGGACGATGTCCTTGTTCGACTTCGGTCCTTCCTTCGACAGCGGCAGGCCCTTCGTACCCTGCTTCAGGAAGAGCGCACGGAACGGGGCGTCGCCGTCGCCGTAGGTCTCGCCCTTCGCGCCGGGATGGACCTTGCCGTACGCGAACAGCTTGTACAGCTGCGGCCACGCCGTGAGCTTCCTGGTGTCGACCGGCATCAGGTGATGCGACGACCACATCTGGACGTCCTGATAGTTGTAGCCACCGAAGATGTCGAACGTCTCCGGCGCGGTGATCGCCTTCTGGACCATCGTGACCGGGTCGGTCACGGTCAGCGCGAACTTGAAGCCGAGGTCGGCTTCCGCCTTCTTCTGAACTTCGGGCGTCGGCCACTCGACACCGAGGGTGATCACATTCAACGTGCCGGTGAACTTGCCCGTCTTCGCCGGCGCCGCCGCCGCCGTGCCGGCCAGCGCGCCGACACCCGACACCGCCGCTGCGGCTGCACCACCTCGCAGAAGGAGGTCCCGGCGACTCATGCCGCCGGCCTCGTCCTTGGGCTCCGTCCCGGTCAGGCGCTGATGCTCGCGTAGCTGCTCGACGAGTTCATCAGTGTCGACCTCGAACTGGTCAGACATGGAACGAACTCCTTTCTCCTCGCCCTCCACTCGAGGATTGCGACTGCCCACTCGGGCTCACCCACGCCTCGTCAGCAGCACCCGCGATGCCGCAACCGCAGCGAACATGAGTGGCGCTCGGCCGTGGAATGAAGTTTGTATACAGGGCCGTCCCGCACGAGTCAACTTGCCTCTCGCACCGGAGCCGCGCCTAGCAGGGCGGCGACGGGAAACCGATCGCGTGACCGAGCTTCTGGGCCTTGGCGCCGGTCACGACGAACTCGACGTAGGCGACCTGGATGCCCCTCAGATCGGTCTTCTTGGCCGCACGAAGCGCCTCGCCCAGTTTGGCGATGGAGCGCTGATTCAGCTCGTTCCATCGCGCGAGCTGTGCCCGCAGCTCCCGCGGCGGCTCGAGGCGGCGCACCGCCTCGGCCTCGGCCCTCAGGATCGGCTCGACCTTCTGCACCGACCTCGTGATCAACGCAGGGATTGTGATGTCGTACGGCGGCGGGATCTTGTCGAGCCTCGGGCCGTACTTGCGACAGATCGCCGCGACATTGCTCAGGTACTCGGCTCTGGTGGGAGCGGCCTTCGAGCTGCCCGCGTTGGCGACCAGCACGATCGCGACGCCGACCGCCACCGCGAGCGCCGCGCACGCCAGACCCAAGCTCAGATGACGGCGAGTCAATGCCCCTCGGGCTGAGGGGTTCCACCCTCGCACACAGCGTTCGCGTAGCCCGACCGGAACGGCGATTCAGCGCCCGTCTCCGGGTCGAACGAGTGCCGCCAGGTGCAGCCGGTGTCGTTCGTGAGCAGGTGGATCGAGACCGACGTTTCCGCGGAGGTGGTCCGCACTCGATGGATGTCGTCGTGGGGGGGAAAGAGCGCGTAGAAGTCGCCTGCGTGGAGCGCCCGCCGCTCGACCAGGCGTAGCTCGTCGCCCTCCCGCGCATAGATTTCCTCGTCCTGCTCGCCCCGGTACAGGCCGACGAGCCCCCAGGCGAGGTGATCGTGCACCGGAGTCGCCGAGCCCGAGGGAACGACGAGCGAGAAGAGCGAGAGCGACTCGTCGACCCACGGTTGTGCCGCGCCGCCGGGCTTCGCCGGGGGGCGCTCGCTGACAGACCGGTAGAGCAGCCACTGGCCGATTCCGCCTCCCATGCCGCTGCCCGGAGCCGCCTCGGCCAGCTCATTCGGCAGCCAGGTCTGGTCGGCGAGCAGCCCGGCGAAGTCCGGCCTGATCGCGTCGCAGGCGGCCTCGGGCGAAGGCGCTGCGGCGATCGCCCCACGGACGCCGCCGATGAACGCGCGGATCGTCGGCGTGTCCAAGACGAACTCTTCGGAGCTCATCGGAAGGACGTAGTCTACGGCTCCACCGACGCCGGCCAAGGAGGACGCCGTGAGCGCGTACCCGCATCTCTTCAGCCCTCTTCCGATCGGCAGCGTCACCGTCCGCAACCGGATCATGCAGACGGCGCACGTCAAGCTGTTCGCGCACGACGCCGTCGACTCGCAGCGGAACGTCGACTACCAGGCCGCCCGCGCGAAAGGTGGCGCGGGCCTCCTCATCACCGGCAACCGCGTCGTCCACCCGACCTCGACCACCGGCTTCCCGCGCGTCGCCTGGGCGTACCTGCCCGAGGCGCTGGAGACAGACCGCAGGCTCACGGACGCCGTGCACGAGCACGACTCCGTGATCTTCGCGCAGCTCAACCACTTCGGCCTGAACGCGTCGAGCGACTCCGCGGACGACCTGCGCGTGCTCTGGGGGCCATCGGCCGTAAAGAGCCCGGCGTACGGCGAGACGCCGAAGGCGATGGAGCAGGAGGACATCCGGCAGGTGGTCGAGTGGTGGGGCCGCTCGGCGGAGCTGTCGCGCGAGGGCGGCTTCGACGGAACCGAGGTGCACATCTCGCACAGCTACCTCCTCCACCAGTTCCTCTCGCCGCTCTACAACAAGCGAACCGACGAGTACGGCGGCTCGTTCGAGAACCGCCTGCGATTCGCGCGCGAGGTGATCGACGAGGTCCGCCGCCGAGTCGGCTCGGACTGGGTGGTCGGCGTCCGGATCAGCCTCACCGACTTCGTCCCCGGCGGCCTCGACGTCGACGACGCGATTCGCGTCGCGCAGGTGCTCGAGCGGGCAGGTGGGATCGATTACGTGAATGTCACGGCCGCGGGCTACCACAACATCTGGCGCGCGATCGAGCCCTCGGACGTGCCCGACGGCTACCTCGTCGACCTCAGCGCGCAGGTGAAGGCCGCCGTCTCGTTACCCGTGTTCACCGTCGGCGGGATCAAGGACGCGGCCCTCGCGGAAGAGATCCTCGCAGCCGGGAAGGCCGACATGATCGCCATGACGCGCGCCCAGATCGCCGATCCCGACTTCGCGAAGAAGGCGCTCGAGGGCCGTGAGGACGAGATCGTCCATTGCATCCGCGGCAACCAGGGTTGCATCGGACGCGTCTTCAAAGGGCTGCCGATCGCCTGCACCGTCAACCCCGCGGCCGGCCGCGAGAGACGGTTCGGCGGCGCGCTGCCACCGGCTGATCCGCCGGCACGCTGGCTCGTCGCGGGCGGCGGACCGGCAGGCCTGAAGGCGGCGGCGACGCTCGCCGAGCGCGGCCACGAGGTCACGCTCGTCGAGCAGGCGGACGAGCTCGGCGGTCAGGTGAACCTGATCCTGCGAACCCCGGGGCGGGAGGAGTTCCGCTGGCTGGCCACCGACCTGGAGCGGCGGCTGGATCGCTTCGGCGTCGACGTCCGCCTCGGCACCGAGGCGACGCCGGCACTCGTGCACGAGCTCTCACCGGACGGAGTCGTGGTCGCAACCGGCGCCCACGCGAGCCGGACCGGCTTCTCGAGCATCAGCCCGCTCGTCGAGACGCTGCCCGGCGTCGATCAGGACAACGTGCTGACGGGCTGGGACGTCCTGCTCGGCGAGCAGCCGACCGGCCGGCGCGTGGTCGTCCTGGACGATGATGGTACCCGGTCGGTCGCAGGCGTCTGCGAGGTCCTCCTCGATCGCGGGAACGAGGTCGAGCTCGTCAGCCGCTGGAACGCCCTCTTCCCGACCACGCTCACAACGCTCGACATGGCCCACCTCTACTCGCGGTTGCTCGGCAAGGGACTCGCCTACCGGCTGAACACGTGGGCCAGCGCAATCGAGAGCGACCGTGTGGCCCTCTTCAACCTCTACACAGGCGCGGCCGAGACGATCGAGAGCGTCGAGACGGTCGTGCTCGCGACCGGGGCGAAGGCGAACGACGGCCTGTACCTGGCGCTCAAGGAGCAGATCGGGAACGTGCACCGGATCGGCGACTGCGTCGCGCCGCGGAAGCTCGACCACGCGATCTACGAGGGCTATCTCGCCGGGCGGGAGCTGTGGTCGGCGGAGGAGCGCTACATCTACGAGGGCGAGCTGGAGCGCTGGGAGGAAGCGACGGTCGGCTCGCCGATGTAGGCGAGGGCACGGAGGCAGACCAGGTACGCCAGCGCGGCGGCGCCGAGGCCCCACGCGATCTTCAGCCACGCCATCGAGAGGGCGTAGTAGAGAGCCACGCCTGTTCCGATGGCGACGAAGGCGGCGAGGTTGACGCCGTTGAGGTAGCGGTACGGCCCGTTCGGGTCGAAGAGTCCCGAGACTTCGATGCGGCGACGCTTGACGACGACGTAGTCGACGAGCATCACCGCGGCGAGCGGCGCCGCCACGTTGCCGAGATGGACGATCCATCGCTGCGCGCTGTCGATCACGTCCGGCAGCGCCGAAAGCGCAACGGCGGCCATGGCGACGAGGATCGTCGCCCACAGCCGGCCGAGCCGGGGGATCGAGTTCACGAGCGCGAGACCGGCGGTGTAGACGTTGCCGATGTTCGCCGAGATCCCCTGGACGACGACCGCGACGAGGAGAAGCGCGAGCAGCAGGTAGCTCGACGTCAGGTCGGCAACAGCGGCGAACGGGTTGGTTTCGCCCGTCGCCGCCGCCGCGTACCCGCCGATGAACGTGTCCACGGCCGCGGCGGTGAGCGCCGAGGAGAAGAGGCCGATCCGGACGTCCCGCCGGGTGGGTGTGTAGCGGCAGAAGTCGGCGACGCTCGTGACGAGCGTCAGGCTCGACCCGGCCATCAGCGTCACGGCGCCCGCGAAGCCCGCCCAGGTCAAATGCTGGTCGGGTGAGTGGACGACGCGGCCGACGTCGAACCGTGGATCGTCCGTGGAGGCGTAGAGAGCGACCATCACGGCGACGAAGGCGAGCGAGAGCGGCAGCACGATCCGCAGCAGCCAGCGCATCACGTCGAAGCCGAGCACCGCGAGCGTCGCGTGGAAGAGCGCGACGCCGAGCGCCACCGGAACGAGCGGCGGCTTGCCGCCACCCATTGCCTGCACGATCGCCTGGATCGCGTAGGCGGCCGCGATCGCCTGCGCCGCGAACCAGTAGGTCGCGGCGATCACGCGGTAGGGCGAGCTCAGCAGGCGCGCCCCCCAGAAGCCGAGTGTCGCCCGCGCCGCCACCTGGCCGGTGAGCCCGTAGTCGACACCGACCTCTGCGATCGGGACCATCACGGCGTACGCGATCGCCTGCCCGAGCACCATCGCGAGGATCGCCCACGGAAGCGGCAGCCCGAACCCGACGACCGCGATCGCCCCGAGCACATACATCACGGGGTTCAGGAAGAACGTGAAGCTGATCGCGAAGAGGTCCCGCCAGCGGGTCGTCCGCAGCTCGGCGGGGATCGGCTCGACCCCGTATTCCTCGACCGCCGGCACCGGCTACGCCGAGCTGTGCCGCGTGAAGAAGTCGCTCACGACCCGCAGGTGCTCGTCCGTGTTGTCGAAGATCGTCGAGTGGTTGGAGCCGCGGATGACGTGCTTCTCGGCGTTCGGGATGCCCTCATAGATCGCCTCCTGCCCGGCGCCGTCGGGCCCCTGGTCCCACGGGGTCATCAGGTCCTCGTCGCCGCCGAGCACGAGCGCAGGTGAGGTGATCTTCGGCAGCCAGCCCGTGATGTCCATGTCGCACATCGCCTGGCACGCGGTGGTGAACACCTCGATGCGGTTCGAGTCGCGAAGGATCTGCTGAATCGTGTCGATCGCGTCGACGCCCTCGCGAGTCTCGAGGAACGCCTTCGAGAGCGCCTGCCACGCGATCAGCTCGGCGAGGATGCGGCTACCCGGCCCGTCCGGGTCCATCCGGGCGATGTCGATCCAGTTCTTGAAGATCAGCCGGCCGCTCATGCCGAGCTTCGCGGCCGCGCAGTTGATCACCACCGACGTCGTCCGCTCCGGGTACTTGCCGGCGAAGACGATCGCGATCATCCCGCCCATCGACGTGCCGTGCACGTGGGCGGCGGTGATGTCGAGCGCGTCGAGCAGGCCGGCGACGTCGTCTGCCCAGACCTCCATGTCGTAGTCCTGCACCGGCCGGTCCGACTTTCCGTACCCGCGCATGTCGTAGTCGATCACCTTGAACCGCTCCGACAGCACCGGCGTCGCGGGCGCGAAGTTGAAGTGGCCGAAACCGGCGCCGTGGATCTGGACGACGGGCTCTCCCTCCCCGCTCACCTGGTACCAGAGCTCGACGCCGTTGACCTCGGCTCGTCCCTCCATCGCATCCTCCCTGGACTCGGTGACGGCCGAGTATTGCATGATGTCTGACATTCGTCGAAGATCCCCTCGTGTCCGAGCGGTTCATCGAGCGGATGACCTGGCCGGAGGTCGAGGAGGCGATCGGGCGCGGGGTCGACGCGGTGCTGATCCCGATCGGTACGACCGAGCAACACGGGCATCACATGCCGCTGGACACCGACTGCTTCATCGCGCGGTCGCTGTGTGCCCGGGCTGCCGAGGCCGGAGAGGCCGACGGGGTCGAGCTGCTCGTTGCCCCCACGCTGAACGTGACGCTGTCCTGGTACCACATGCAGTTCCCAGGCTCGCTGCGGCTGTCGACGACGACGTTCTTCCAGGTGTTCCGGGAGATCTGCGACTCGCTCGTCCATCACGGCTTCGAGCACCTGGTCGCGGTGAACGGCCACGGCGGCAACGCGGCAGCGCTGACTGTCGCCGTCAACCACTACTTCGAGACGACCGGGCGGCGGGTATTCCTCGTCCAGTGGTGGGATCTCGCCTCGGACGCGCTCGCCGAGATCGAGGGACCGATGATCCATGCCGAGGAGGCCGAGACCTCGCTCGCGCTGGCGCTCGGTCAGCGCGTCGAGACCGACCGGGCGACGCGGGACGCGTGGGACCGCGGCGCAGCGGTGAAGGAGGCCGGCCTCCCGTGGACGTCGTACGGGCGCTACGGAATGCGGGCGAGCGGGCCGGGCGTGATCGTGCCGATGGACATGCTGCGCGACATCACCGCGTCTGGCGTTGTCGGCGATGCCACCCGCGCGCGGGTCGAGACCGGCGAGAAGATCGTTGCCGCGCTGATCCCGCGCATCGTCCAGGTGTGCAAGGAGATGGCCGGAAAGGAGTAGTCCATGCGCGTGGTCGACCTCTCGCAGCCGCTGTCCCGCGAGTCGCAGCTGCACCCGTTCTTCCCCCCGACTCAGATCCTGCGCCACATCCAGCACAGCGACGCGGAGGAAGGCCGGCCGTCCTTCAACGCCGAGATCATCATCACCTCGAACCACGCCGCCACCCACGTGGACGCGTTCGGGCACTACCAGAAGGGCGGAGCGGCGATCGCGGAGATGCCGCTCGACACCTTCTGCGGCGAGGCGATCGGCGTCGACATCCGCCAGTACGAGCGCGGCCACGACGTCACCGCCGCCGAGGTCGAGGCGGCGGTCGCAGCGAGCGGCCAAGAGCTGCGCGAGGGCGACATCCTGCTCTTCTGCTCCGATCACTACAACCGGACCGCGGGGACGCCGGCGTTCCTCGACGGGTTTTGCGGGATCTCGGCCGAGGCGGTTCACTGGATGGCGGACCGCGGCGTGAAGATCTTCGGGGTCGAGACGATCAGCCCCGACCTCGTCTACCTGACCGACGAGTACCCGACGCACCGCGCGTGCGCGGCGCGCGGCCTCACCCACTACGAGAACCTGAACAACCTGAAGGACGTCCTCGGCCGGCGCTTCCTGTTCGTCGGCCTGCCGCTTCGGCTCGAGGTTGCGTACGGCTCGCCGATCCGGGCGGCGGCGATCCTGGACTAGGCGCTCAGGGTAATCGCGACGGTCTCGGGCTCGGTGCCGAGCACATCTGCACCCTTGGACTTCGCGATCACTCGTCGTTTCAGCGTGAAGGTCGATGGGCCGTCCGCGAAGGGGTACGGGGTGACTCGCACGCGCCACGGTCCGGTCGCATCGAGCGTGTAGCCCTGCAGCTCGACCGGCTCCGGTTCGCCGTTCTCCGCGTCGCGCAGGCAGAAGTAGAGGGACAGCCGGTCGAAGAGCTGGAGCAGCTCGTAATCGTGCTGCCGCTCGCCGGGCTCGCCGCCGAACTTCGCCTCCTGCTCCGCGACGAAGGCGTCCACCTCGGCCTGCGCCTCCGCTGCGCGCGCCAGACCGAGTGCGGGATCGAGCCCGTAGCGCCCGCGGTAGATGCCGGCGCCGTGCATCGAGACCAGCAGCCCGGCCTCCGGGTCCTGCTCGGTGATCGCGGCGATGCCGGCGCGGTAGAAGGCGAGGTGCGAACGGATGTCGACCTCGAGGAAGTTGACCGGCCGTCCTTCCGAGTCGAGTTGCGGCGCCTGCTCCCAGACCGCCCAGCCGTCGTCGTGCCGCTCCGCCGCGATCGCGAGCGCGTCATTCACGGGCTCCCGCCAGGCGCGGGCGAAGGAACCCGAAAGGTCGGCGTGGTCGGTCTGGAGGACGATCTGCCAGGCGTCGCCGAGGTCGCGGACGATCATCGTGTTCTCTCCTCTACCCAGGGGACGAGCCCGCCCACCGCCTGCAGCTCGGCCACGAGCGCGGCCACTGGCGGTGTTGCGAAGCTCTTCCCGTCGACAAGGATCTCGCCTGCGTCGGTGTCGATCCGCATCCGCGATCCGGGGCTCGCCGCCTCGGCCGCCTCGGGCGCCTCGAAGATGGCGAGACCGAGGTTCACGCAGTTGCGGCGGAAGATCCGGGCGAAGCTCCTCCCGACCAGGGCGGGCACTCCCCACGCGCGGAGCGCCTGCACGACATGCTCGCGGGACGAGCCGAGACCGAAGTTCCAGCCGGTGACGACGACGGCGTCGGGGCCGAGGTGGTCGCGCAGCGACGGGTCGTAGCCGTCGAAGAGGTAATGCTTCATCTCCTCGGGATCGTCCACGTTCAGGTACGCGCCGGGGTACATGACGTCCGTGTCGACGTCGTCGCCGGGGATGACGAGGGCGGTGCCCTCGACGATCACGGCGCCACCTCGCCCGGATGAACGATCTCGCCGGCGACGGCAGCCGCCGCGGCGACGTAAGCGTTGGCCAGGTAGACCTCCGCCTCCGGCGAGCCCATCCGGCCCCTGAAGTTGCGGTTCGTCGTCGTCACCGCCCGCTCACCGGCGGCGAGGACGCCCATGTGGCCCCCGAAGCACGCACCGCAGGTAGGAGTGGAGACGCTCGCACCGGCCTCGACGAAGACGTCGAGCAGGCCCTCGCGCATCGCCTCGCGGTAGATCCGCTGGGTTGCCGGCACGACGATCGCCCGGCAGTCGGGGTGGATCGCGCGGCCCTTCAGGATTTGCGCAGTCTGCCGGAGGTCGGTCATCGTGCCGTTCGAGCAGTTCCCGATGTAGACCTGGTCGATTTTCGTTCCGATTGCTTCCGCAATCGGAACGACGTTGCCCGGGAGATGCGGAAGCGCGACCAGCGGCGGCAGTGTCTCCAGGTCGATCTCGAGCGTCTGCGCGAAGGCCGCGTCTTCGTCGGATGCCAGATCGTCGGGGACAGTCCGGGGGACGCGGCTGTCCCGGTCACGGAGATAGTCCGACACCATCTCGTCCGGCGGGAACAGGCCGGTCTCGGCGCCGGCCTCGACGGCCATGTTCGCTACTGCCAGGCGCTCGTCGATCGACAGCGCCCGGGCGCCTTCGCCGACGAACTCGAGCACCGCATTGGTCGCGCCGCCGACGCCGATCCGGCCGATGACGGCGAGGATCAGATCCTTCCCGGTCACGAACGGCTGCTTCTCGCCGCGGAACTCGACCCGGATCGTCGACGGGACCGCCTGCCAGAACTCCCCGAGCGCGAGGCAGGCAGCGATGTCGGTCGAGCCCAGACCCGTTCCGAAGGCGCCCAACGCGCCGTAGGTACAGGTGTGCGAGTCACCGCCGGCCACCACCGAACCGGGGACGATCCACCCCTCCTCGCAGAGCAGGGTGTGCTCGATGCCGCCGCGCCCCTGGTCGTAGAACGTCACGCCCTGCTCCTCCGACCACCGCTTGAGGCGTTGCTGGAGCTCCGCCGACCTCGCGTCTTTCGCAGGCGCAAAGTGGTCGGCGACCATCACGACCCGGCCTGGGTCGAACACCTTCCGCACGCCCATCCGCTCCAGCGCACGAAAGGCGACCGGGCCGGATACGTCGTTGGCCATCACCACGTCGCAGCGCACCATCACCACGTCGCCTGGGCGCACCTCGTCGGCATCCGTGTGGGCGAGCAGGATCTTCTCAGCGAGCGTGTGTCCCAACCGTCGCCTCCAGACGGGCGAGAACGTCGCCGACGGAGACGACGTCGCCGTACTTGGCATCGATGTCGAAGAGGTTCGCTTCGTGAGCGGCCGGGTTGCGATCGCCGACCGCCTCCCGCGGCACGACCACCCGATAGCCATGCTGGAGCGCGTCGACGACGGTCGCCCGGACGCAGCCCGAGGTCGACGCGCCGGTCACCACCGCCGTGTCGCACCCCGCGGTCGAGAGCAGGCTGGACAAGGTCGTGCCGAAGAACGCCGAGGCGAAGTGCTTGGACAGGACGGGCTCGCCCTCGAGCGGTGAGATGCGCGGGTCGATCTCTACCCACTCGCTGCCCGGCTCGAGGACGAGTAGCGCCGGCACCTTCTCGATGAACGCGGCGGCCGTCTGCTTCCCGAGCTCGTCGTAGCAGACGGTCGTGAACACGATCGGCAGCCGCGCCTCGCGAAACGCGCTCAGCAGAACGGCGATCGCCTCGACGCACTCGTCGAGGTCGCAGACGAGCGGCGAGGCGGGATCGGTGAACCCGCGGTTGACGTCGACGACAACCAGGGCGGGCCGCCGGCCGAAGCCCACCCGCCCGTGGAAGCCGGCATCCGTCACGGAGCCGGGATCCCGTCCCCCGCGCGAACGCGTTCGAGTGCCTCGTCGCCTGGCTCGAGCGGCGACCAGCGCAGCGGCGCCGCGGGGCTCGGCGGATCGAGCCCGGTCTCCTCCTTGCAGCGGGCGAGCACCTCCTCGAGCGCGGGGCCGAAATCGAACGAGAGCGCCTCACCGCGCTCCGTACGCTGGCGCTCGCGCTCGGCCTCGGTCGCGTCGAGATCCGCGCTGCCGTCGTCGTTGAGAATCACGCCGTATCCCGTCCTCGCCTTCTCGCATGAGACAAGACCGAAGGACACGTCGCGCACGACGGCCTCTACCGGCCGGTCGAGCCGGTCCTTCCAACCGCCGCCGCCGGCGGTCCGGTAGACCAGCATGTCGCCGGGCTCGACGACGATCTGGTCGCATTTGGAGGGCAACCGTTCCTCGCTGCCGTCCGCGCGCCGGAGGATCTTCTCGGAGCGGCCGCCGGGCTCACCGCCCAGCACGCCCCACGGCCGCGTCAGCCACCGGTCGTCGTGGATGGAGATCTCGCCGGGCTCGAGATAGACGTAGCGCTTCTCGACGCCGTTCCCGCCGCGGTGGAATCCGGCGCCGCCGGAGTCGGTGACGGTCGTGTAACCGTCGATCCGGAGCGGGTAGTACGCCTCGAGGTACTCCGTCGGGATGTTCTCGAAGAGGGGCCACCAGGAGTGGCCGTCCATCCCGTCGCCGATCGGTCGTCCGGGAATCCCCCCGTAGAGGATCTCCATCGAGTAGAAGAACTCGCCCTTCCCGTCCCAGCCGGAATAGAGCATGTACGGCGACGTGCCGTAGCCGGCGGCCGTGTTCAGCTCGGGCGCCTGCTTGACGAGCGCGCCGCCGAGCACGTCGAACTGGCGGGCGAGCGCGTGGGTGCGGCAGCCGAGCGCCGCCGGGAAGCGCGGCCTGAGCAGGGAGCCCTCGGGCATGACGACGTGCAGCAGCGGATAGAAGCCGTCGTTGAAGAGGATCTGGGGATCGTTGACCATGATCAGGTAGATCCCGATGAACATCTTGAACATGCCCTCGGAGAGGTAGAAGTTGATCGGGCCGAGGGCC
>JBKPPY010000133.1:0-12164 GCA_046733845.1 Actinomycetota bacterium
GTACGGAGCTCTCTGCGGGTGGACGCTGGCGCAGGCCCACGCGCGCTCGGGCGACGCAATCGCGATCGCGAGCTACCTCGGCTCGGGCGAGGTCTTCGATAACGCGATGGCCACGTTCGCCGAGGCGTACGCGGACCAGAACGAGCTCGACTACGCGGCGCTCAAACAGGCCGTCGAGTCGGGTCGTGTCGTCGCCGAGACGGGCCTCTAGGCGAAGCGGGGATCGACGCGGGTCTGCACCGGCGGCGGTGCTTGACACCACAAGCGTAAAGCGGAAGGGTGTGGCGGCAGGCCTCACGCCGTCACCCACGGGAGAACATAGGAGGGACCCGATGAGCGCTACCGCGGCACCGCAAGCGGCGGACGAAGTTCGGGAGGGGGGTCCTCTACCGGCGGACGTCCTCGTCATCTTCGGCATCACCGGCGACCTCGCGAAGGTGATGACCTTCCGGTCGCTGTACAGGCTCGAGCAGCGTGGCCTGCTCGACTGCCCGATCGTCGGCGTCGCCGTCGACGACTGGAGCATCGACGACCTGGTCAAGCGGGCGCACGACTCGATCGAGGGCACCGGCGAGACGATCGACCAGAAGGTCTTCGACCGCTTCAAGGATCGACTGTCGTACGTTTCGGGCGATTTCACCGACTCCGCCGTGTACGAACGGGTCGGCGCCGCGATCGGCGGGGCCCAGACACCCGTCTTCTACCTCGAGATCCCGCCGTTCCTCTTCGGCACCGTCGTCAAGGGCCTGTCGGAGGCCGGCCTGACGAAGACGGCGCGGGTCGTCGTCGAGAAGCCGTTCGGTCACGATCGCGAGTCCGCCCGCGAGCTCGCCGACGAGCTGCACCAGTACATCGACGAGTCGCAGCTCCTCCGGATCGACCACTACCTCGGCAAGATGGGCCTCGAGGAGATCCTTCATCTTCGCTTTGCGAACGCGATCTTCGAGCCGCTCTGGAGCCGGAATTACCTCCAGTGCGTCGAGATCACGATGGCGGAGGACTTCGGCGTCGAGGACCGCGGGCACTTCTACGATCCGGTGGGTGCGCTCCGCGACGTCGTCGTCAATCACCTCATGCAGGTCGTCGCCGCGTGTGCGATGGAGCCACCGTCTCGCGGTGACCCGACGACGATCAAGGATGCCCAGGTTGCTCTCTTCCGAGCAATCGCGACTGCGACTCCCGCGCAGTACGTCCGTGGCCAGTACGACGGCTACCTGTCGATCGACGGCGTCGCGCCCGACTCGACCACCGAGACCTACGCCGCGCTGCGCCTCGAGATCGAGAACTGGCGCTGGGCGGGCGTGCCGTTCTTCATCCGCACCGGGAAGCGGCTTCCGATCACGCAGACCGAGCTTCGCCTGGTCTTCAAGCATGCGCCACGGATCGGGTTCAAAGCATTCGACCACTATCCGGAGCCGAACCAGGTTGTCGTCAAGCTCGATCCGAGTACCGGCATCCGTCTGGTCGTCGAGGCGCATCGCGCGGACGCCGCCGGCGCGCGTCGGATCGACTTCGACGTCGAGTTCGCCGAGCAGGGCGGCGAGGGGCCGACGCCGTACGAGGTGCTCCTCCACGCAGCGTTGGTCGGCGACAGCACCCGCTTCACGCGGCAGGACGGCGTCGAAGAGACGTGGCGGATCATGCAACCGCTGATCGACGACCCATCACCCGTCCATCCGTACGCACCCGGATCGTGGGGGCCCGAGGCAGCCGAAGAGCTCGTCAGAGGCTACGGGTGGCACGGGCCCTGGATCGCGTCATGAGCAGCGAAGCGAAGACCGAGCCGGCAGCGCCGCAGAGCGCCGCCGCGCCCTCGCCGTTCACGCCGATCGCGGACTATGCGTTCCTCTCCGACTGCCACACAGGTGCGCTCGTCGCTCCGGACGGGGCAATCGACTGGCTGTGCGTGCCAAGGTTCGACGCACCGAGCATCTTCGGCAGCCTGCTCGACCGCGGCGCGGGTACTTTCAGGTTCGGGCCATTCTCGATCAACCACCCGTCTGCGCTGAACTACGAGCCGGGCACGAACGTCCTCGTCACGACCTGGAAGACGCCGTCCGGCTGGGTCGTGGTGCGGGACGCGCTGACGATGGGCCCGACCGACCACGAGGACACGGTCACGCCGCATACGAGGCCACCGGCCGACGACGACGCCGACCATCTGTTCGTGCGCACGGTCGAGTGTCTCGAGGGCTCCGTCGAGGTCGAGCTCGTCTGCGAGCCGATCTTCGACTACGGCCGCGAGGTCGCCGAGTGGACGCTCGTCGACGGGAGCCGCCACGTTGCCGACGCCATGGGCGGGGGGCAGACCGTCCGGCTCTACTCCGACCTGGCCCTCGGCATCGAGGGCAACCGGGTCCGGGGACGGCACACGCTCGAGCCCGGCGATCGCGCGTACTGTGCCCTCGCGTGGGGGGAGGGACTCGCGGGACCCGCGGACGCCGAGGACGCCGAGCAGCGGATCGCGAACACCATCCGCTACTGGCGCCGCTGGCTCGATCGTGCACGAATCCCGGACCATCGTTGGCGCGACCCGATCCAGCGCTCTGCGCTCGCGATCAAGGGTCTCACCTACATGCCGACCGGCTCGACGGTCGCCGCGCTCACCACGTCGCTCCCGGAGACACCCGGCGGCGAGCGCAACTGGGACTACCGCTTCTGCTGGATGCGCGACACGACGTTCACGCTCCAGGCGCTCCACTACCTGAACCTCGACTGGGAGGCCGACGAGTTCATCCAGTTCGTCGCCGACATCGAGGCCAACGCAGACGGCGGGATGCAGATCATGTACGGGATCGACGGGCGCCGCGACCTGACGGAGTCGACGCTCGACCACCTCTCCGGCTACGCAGGGGCACGGCCCGTGCGGATCGGCAACGGGGCGTTCGACCAGCACCAGAACGACGTCTTCGGCGCCGTGCTCGACTCGCTCCTGCTGCACTCACGTCGCAGCGAACGCCTTCCGCGCCGGCTGTGGCCGATCGTCCAGGCTCAGGCCGAGTGTGCCACGAAGGTGTGGCAGAACCCCGACCAGGGGATCTGGGAGGCGCGTGGGGCGCCCCAGCACTACGTGTCGTCGAAGCTGATGTGCTGGGTCGCGCTCGACCGCGCGGCGAAGCTCGCGGAGATCCAAGGCGACGGCGACCTCCAGGCCTCGTGGGCTGCCACCGCGGACGAGATCAAGGCGGACATCCTGGAACACGGACTGACCGACGGCGGTGTGCTGAAGCAGCACTATGCGACCGACTCGCTCGACGCCTCCACGCTCCTGGCGGCGATCTTCGGCTTTCTGCCGCATGACGACGAGCACCTCAAGGCCTCGGTGCTGGCGATCGCCGACGACCTGACCGAGGACGGCTTCGTCCTCCGCTACCGGACGGACGAGACCGACGACGGACTCTCCGGGAAGGAGGGGACGTTCCTGATCTGCTCCTTCTGGCTCGTCTCGGCGCTTGCCATCGTCGGCGAGATGCAGCGCGCCCGCGACCTGATGGAGCGACTCCTTCGCGTCGCTTCGCCGCTCGGCCTCTTCGCCGAGGAGTTCGACGTCGGCACCGGCCGCCACCTCGGCAACTTCCCGCAGGCGTTCTCGCACCTGGCGCTGATCGAGGCGGCGGCTCGCATCATCGTCGCCGAGATGCTCGAAGAGATCTCGTGAGCGCGCGCGGCGCCTCCGACACGACCTGAGGGGGGACAGATGGACAGCTACGACGTGATCATCATCGGCACGGGAGCGGGCGGCGGAACGCTCGCCCGTCATCTGGCGCCGTCCGGGAAGCGGATCCTCTTGCTCGAGCGCGGCGACTGGCTCCGCCGCGAGCCCGATAACTGGTCGACCCAGGCGGTGTTCGTCGACAACCGGTACGTCTCACCGGACACCTGGTACGACCAGAAGGGCAAGGCGTTCCAACCGGGCGTGCACTACTTCGTCGGTGGTGCGACGAAGCTGTACGGTGCGGCGCTCTACCGGCTGCGCAAGGAGGACTTCGGGGAGCTCCAGCACCACGACGGGATCTCGCCCGCGTGGCCGGTCTCGTACGACGAGTTCGAGCCGTACTACACCCGCGCCGAGCAGCTCTACGAGGTCCACGGCGCCCGGGGCGAGGATCCGACCGAGCCGCCGGCGAGCGCGCCGTATCCGCATCCCGCGGTGTCGCACGAACCGCGGATCCAGCGGCTCTCGGACCAGCTCGAGGCCGCCGGCCACCGGCCGTTCCACGCGCCCTGCGGGATCATGCTCGACGAGGCGAACATGCCGTACTCGCGCTGTGTCCGTTGCAGCCAGTGCGACGGCTTCCCCTGCCTCGTGCACGCGAAGTCGGACGCCGAGGTGCTGGGCGTGCGGCCGGCGCTCGAGCACGACAACGTCACGCTGCTGACGAACCGAAAGGTCGTTCGCCTGGACACGAACGAGGCGGGAAACAGCGTGACCGAGGTGATCGCGGAGCACGACGGCGCCGAGGAGCGCTACTCGGCCGACGTCGTCGTCGTCTCGGCCGGCGCGGCGAACTCGGCCAAGATCCTGCTCCTCTCGGCGAGCGACAAGCATCCGAACGGCCTGGCAAACGGCTCGGATCAGCTCGGACGCAACTACATGTTCCACGACTCGACCGCGGTGCTGGCGCTTTCGCGCGAGGAGAACGCGACCGCCTACCAGAAGACGCTCGGGCTCAACGACTTCTACTTCGGCGCCGACGACTTCGAGTACCCGCTCGGGAACGTCCAGATGGTCGGCAAGTCCCAGGCGGCGATGTTCCGCGGGGAGCGGCCGCGGGAGACGAAGCTCGCCCCCGAGTGGACGCTCGAGCGCATGGCCAAGCACGCGATCGACTTCTGGCTTTCGACCGAGGACCTGCCGCGGCCCGAGAACCGGGTGACGCTGAACGCCGACGGGAATATCGTCCTCGACTACTCCGAGAGCAACGCAGAGGCGAAGAAGCAGCTCTATACGAAGGTCAAGTCGCTGCTCGGGAAGCTGGACATGAACCCGGACCACCTGATCCACCGGTTCGCGTACATGAAGAACGACATCCCGATCGCCGGCTGTGCGCACCAGGCGGGAACGTGCAAGTTCGGGACCGACCCCGCGGCGTCGGTGCTCGACACGAACTGCCGGGCGCACGAGGTCGACAACCTGTACGTCGTCGACACCAGCTTCTTCCCGAGCATCGGGGCGGTGAACCCGGCGCTGACCGCGATGGCGAACGCGCTCCGGGTCGGCGACCACCTGCTCGAACGGATGAACTGATCCGGAACTAGTCGTGCCATCTCCCTCGGGCGAGCAGTTCGAGATCGCCTTCGACGACCAGCGCGCGGTGGTCGTTGAGGTGGGCGGTGGCCTGCGGTCCTATTCGGTCGGCGACCGGGACGTGATCGAGGGGTTCGGCGCCGACGAGATGTCGGCGGCGGGGAGAGGGCAGGTGCTCCTTCCGTGGCCGAACCGGCTCCAGGACGGAAGCTACGAGTTCGACGGCGTTCCCTACCAGCTCGCCCTGACCGAGCCCGAGCACGCGAACGCGATCCATGGGCTCGTCAGCTGGACGTCGTGGCAGGCGCGTCAGCGCGAGCCGCACCGCGTCGTGGTCGGACACGTCGTCCACCCGCAACCGGGCTATCCGTTCACGCTCGACGTCGCGATCGAGTACGAGCTCTCCGAGGAGGGGCTCACCGTGCGGACGACCGCGACGAACATCGGCGCGGCTGCGTGCCCGTACGGGTGCGGCGCGCATCCGTACCTCACGCTCGGCACGCCGACAGTCGACGACATCGTCCTCCACGTGCCGGCGCAGACGGCGCTCCGCTCCGACGAGCGCGGCATTCCGGTCGGGACAGTCCCGGTCGAGGGGACCGAGCTCGACTTCCGGTCGGCCCGGCGCGTCGCCGACACGAAGCTCGACAACGGCTACACCGATCTCGACCGCGACGAGGCGGGCGCATGTCGCGTCACGCTCGGGACCGCGGACGGTGCCGCCACGCTGGCCCTATGGGTGGACGAGACCTACCCGTACCTGATGGTCTTCACCGGCGACCGCCCCGACGTGCAGCGCCGTGGGCTCGCCGTCGAGCCGATGACCTGTGCGCCGAACGCCTTCCGCACGGGCGACGGCCTGATCCGGCTCGAGCCGGGCGCCGCGGTTACGACCGTCTGGGGGATCGCGCCGGGGTAGCGGTTCCGAGCTGACGCCGAAGCCCACGGCGCGCGCCGACGTCGAGGCGGCCTCGGCCGAAGGCGTCCACGCGTCCCCAGCGTCCCGGGATGTCCCACAGCTCGACCCGGCCGATCCCGCTCGGGAGGGCGGGGTCGACGACGAGGTGGTCGCCGATCGGCTCGAGACCGAGCATCGTCCGCAGCAGGAGCAACGGTGCGCCGGTCGACCATGCCTGCGGGCTGCAGGCGGTCGGGTACTGGACGGGGTACCTCGTCACGGAGCGCTCGTAGCCGCCGAACGCCTCCGGGAGCCGACCATCGAAGAACTCGGCGGCGTCGAGGATTCCGGCGGCGATCTGTGCCGCTTCCTCCTTGAAGCCGTACCGCCGCAGGCCCCAGGCGATGATCGAGCTGTCGAACGGCCACACCGTGCCGACGTGGTAGCCGATCGGGTTGTAGCGCCCCTCGCCCTCCGCGAGCGTCCGCACCCCCCAGCCCGAGAACAGTCGGCGCCCGAGCAGATGGCGTGCGACCGCCTTCGCTTTCGACTTCTCGACGATTCCGCTCCAGAGCAGGTGGCCGTTGTTCGAGGAGAGCGCGTCGATCTGGCCGCCGTCCAGGTCGAGCGCGAGTGCGAAGTAGTCGCCGTCGTCGACCCAGAAGTCGCGGTTGAACCTCCGCTTGAGGTCGGCGGCCTCCTTCTCGAGCCGCCCGGCGAACGCCTCGTCTTTCCACACCCGGCGGGCGAGTCGCGCTCCGCGCACCTTCGCGTCGTACGCGTAGCCCTGCAGCTCGCAGGTCGCGCGCGGGAAGCCCGGGATCCGGCCGTCGCGGTAGGAGATCGAGTCCCACGAGTCCTTCCAGCACTGGTTCTCGAGCCCGGTCTCCTCGTTGCGGCGCTTGTACCAGACATAGCCGTCGCCCTGGAGATTCGCGTACTCGTCGATCCAGTTCAGCGCCGCCCGCGCCTCGTATTCGAGGTCGCGCACGAGCTTGGTGTCACCGGACCAGCGCTCGTACTCGTCGAGCAGCACGACGTAGAGCGGCGTCGCGTCCGCGCACCCGTAGTACGGCGAGTGCGGCCGCTCCTCGAACGCCGTCATCTCGCCGTAGCGCATCTCGTGGAGGATCCGGCCGGGATCCTCGTCGCGGAAGTCGTCGATCCTCGTTCCCTGCCATTCTCCGAGTGCGCGGAGCGTCGTCGCGGCGAGCTCGGGAGTGAACGGCAGCGCCTGCAGGCTGGTGAAGATGCTGTCGCGGCCGAACATGGTCATGAACCAGGGGAGACCGGCGGCGGGCAGGCTGCGGCCGCCCGCGACCGCCGGTGAAAAGCGGAGCGCGGCCAGGTCGATGAGGCTCCGCCGGTAGGTCGCCTTGAGCGACTCCCAGTCGCATTCGAGGCGAGGGGCCTGGTCGAGCCAGCGCTCGAGGTTCGCCTCCATGGTCGACCGGCCGCGTGCGCGCCCGGCGTGCTTGGTCTGCCGATGGCTTTCGCCCGTTTGCGGCACCGCCGTGACCACGTCGAGCTCGGTCCGCCACGTGCCGTGGGGCTCGATCGTGACCTCGAAGCTCAGGCCTTGCTTGTCGACCTTTGCCGGCACGGAGGACGAGATCGTCGTCAGCCGGCAGAACGTCTCACGGTCGTACCGCAGCTGCAGTGTGCCGTCGTCCACCCGAGTCGTGTATTTGCCCTTCTTCTCGAGCGCGTCCTTGACCTCGAAGAGGTCCGCGAAGTCGGACGCCGCGTCGATGCGAACGGTGAGCTCCACTGGTTCCTCGTCGTGGTTGAGGATCGTCAGTTCCTCGTGGAAGCCGTCGCCGACCGCCCGCGTGCGGATCACCGACAGCTTCGCGTCGATGTACACCGTCCCGGTTCCGGGAACGAGGAAGAAGCGCGTCTCGAAATAGTGCAGGTCGTCCGTCGAGAGCGCGTTCAGCCGCTGCCCGCCGATGGTCAGCACCCACTTCGACAGGAAGCGCGTGTCGAACGAGAAGAGTCCGGTTGGATCGGTCAGCGACGCCTCGATGTCGCCGCGCTCGTCGCTGACGACGAACGTGTTGCCGTCGAGGATCTTGACGACCGGGCTCAACGCTCGCTCCGCGGCGGACCCGGCAACAGGCGCTGGAACCGCACCAGCAGCATCGGGTCGCCTTCGGCGACAAGCTCGCCCCGCAGCATCGCCGTCAGCGCGTTCTGCGTGCCGGCCGTGACCCGGTCGAAGACCTTCTTGCGGGCCCGCACGATGCAGTCGGCCTTGCCGCCCCTCCGCGAGACGGTGACAGCTCCGCGGTCCATCGAGACCAGCCAGCGTTCCTTGCTGTCCGTCAGGTCGAACCGCACGGAGCCGCTGGCGTTGCCGAGGAGCGGCTCGGGGCCGCGACGGCGCAACGCTTCGAAGAAATCGGCGGTGACGTCAGGCATCGACGGATTGGGGCAGACCCGCGGAGAGCATATCCGCGCCGCGGCCTAGAATCGTGCGCGATGGCGGAAGCCCTGGCGCTCTGTGCGGCGTTCCTTTTCGCACTTGCGGCCACGCTCCAGCAGAAGGGAGCGCTGGCAATGGGCGGTGTGTCCCTCGGATCGCCTGCGTCCTTCGTTCGTCTGGCCCGCCAGACGTGGTGGCTGCTCGGCTCGGTCGCGCTGCTCGGGGGCTACGTCTGCCAGGCGGTCGCGCTCGACCACGGGCGGCTCGCCGTCATCCAACCGCTGCTGGTGTCCACGATCGTCTTTGCGCTGCCGCTCGGCTACCTCCTCACCCATCAGGTCGTGAACCGCGCCGAGATCATGGCCGCCGCGTTCGTCGTCGTCGGACTCACGCTCTTCACCGTCGTCGGCGACGCCGCCGCGGGGAAGGACAACGCTCCCGGCTGGCAGTGGGCCATCGCGATCGTCGTCCTCGGTGTTGCCTCGGGTGTGCTCGTCCTGGTCGGCGGGCGCGCCGCGGCGGCTCAGAAGGCGGCCCTGTACGGGGCCTGCGCCGGGCTGCTCTTCGGGCTCTCGGCCGCGCTGTGGAAGCCGTCGGGCGCGATCCTGAACGCGGACGGACTGGGCGGGATGCTCTCGAGCTGGGAGTTCTGGGTCTTCGCCGCCGCCGGCGTGCTCGCGTTCCTGATCCAGCAGGTCTCGCTCGCCACCGGACAGCTCGCGCCGTCCGTGGCGATGACCTCCGTCGTCAACCCGCTGGTCTGCATCGCCGTCGGCACGCTGCTGCTCGACGAGCGGCTCGCACCGCCGACGTGGCACAAGCTGGTCGCGTATGCCGGACTCGCTCTCGCACTCCTCGCCGCGGTCGCCATCACCCGCGCGACCGAGGAGCGGAAGGTGACGAGCGAGGTTACGCCGGCGCCGGCAGTGTGACGATCTCGTCGACGAGATCGAGACCCTCGGACCGGTGCGTGATCAGCAGCACCGACCGGTCGCCGGCCGAATCGATCACGTCTTCGATCAGCGCCCGAGCCGTGGCGGGGTCGAGGTGCTCGGTCGGCTCGTCCAGCACGAGGACCGGCGCGTCGGCGAGCAGCGCGCGCGCAACCGTCAGCCGCTGGCGCTGACCGCCTGACAGCCGCCGACCTTCCTCGCCGACGAGCGTGTCCAGCCCGTCGGGGAGGGAGGCGACCCATGCCCCGATGCGCGCCCGTTCGAGGGCTTCCTCGAGCTCCTCGTCGGACGCGGCCGGCCGTGCGATCAGGAGGTTTTCGCGGATGCTCGAGTCGAAGACGTGCGCCGCCTGGCCGGCGAGCGCGAACGTCGCACGGACGTCCTCCTGCCGGTATTCGCGCAGATCGTGGCCGCCGATCGTGACCCGCCCGGACTCGGGATCGAGGAACCGGAGCAGGAGGTTGACCACACTCGTCTTGCCGGAGCCGCTCGGGCCAAGCAGCGCGATCCGGCTCCCCGGCTCGAGCACGAGGTCGAAGCCCTGCAGCGCCGCTTGCCGTGAGCCTTCGTAGCGCGCCGTGACGCCTTCGAGCCTCACCGGCGGAATCGCGTGGGCGAGGGGAAGCGGGTCGACCGGGTCACGCACCGCCGGCTCGTGGTCGGCGAGCTCGAGCATTCGCCGCCCGGCCGTCGCCGTTGCCGAGAGTTCTCGTGCCGCCTCGGGGAGGGGAGCGACTGCGTCAAACGAGGAGAGCGCGAGCAGGGCGAGGGTGGCGACGAGCACGCGGTCGAGCGTTCCGGCGTCGTGCGCAGCGGCGGCGACCGCGAGCACGCCGACGAGGGTCAGCCCGGCTACGAGAACGATCAAGCCGTCGGCGAGACCACCAAGCAGCGCGTCGCGGCGGTCGAGACGGGCGAGCTCGGCGTCGGCCCGGCGGATCTCGGCGAGGGTCTCCGCCTCGCGGCCGTAGGCGACGAGCTCCGGTGCGCCCCGTAGCAGCTCGACCAGCCGGGCAGTCAGCTCCGCACGTGCGGGCGCCTGGCGGCGGCCCACGGTCCTGCCGAGGGCACCGGCGAGCGCGGGAACGAGGACGCCGCCGATCACGAGTCCCGCGGCGAGCACGATGCCCGCGAGCGGCAGGATGCCGGCCGCGACGCCGACGCACAGCGCACAGACGACGAGCGCGATCACCGGCGGGCCAAGCGCACGCAGGAACAGCCCCTGCAGCGCGTCGACGTCGCCGACCATCCTCCTGAGGAGATCACCGCGGCGGTAGGCCTCGAGCTGCGCCGGCGCGAGCGGCTCGATCTGCTGGTAGAAGCGTGACCGGATCGTTCCGAGCGACCGTAGGGCGACGTCGTGGGACACCAGCCGCTCCAGATACCGGGTGACGGGACGGGCGAGTGCGAAGAACCGCACCGCGACGATCGTGGTCGTCAGCGACAGGACCTCCGCGTGCTCCGCAGCGCGCGAGATCAGGTAACCGGCGGTCGCCATCAGACCGACTCCGAACGCCAGCGCAGCGCTTCCGAGCAGCACCGACAGCGCCACGCGGCCGCGGGGCAGAGCGGCGAGCTCGAGCAGGCGCCGAAGGGTCGTCGTCACACCGCCTCCAGCGTCTCGGCCAGGCGGCCGTCGTGCACCCGCACGATCCGGTCGGCGCGGGCCGCCAGCTCCGGCCGGTGGGCGATCAGCACCACCGTCCGGCCCTCGCGGATCGTCTCGACCGCCTCGCCGATCCGGGCCGCGCTCTCGTGATCGAGATCGGCGGTCGGCTCGTCGAGGATCACGAGCGGCGCGTCGCGGAGGAACGCGCGCGCGAGCGCCACCCGCCGCCGTTCACCCACGGAGAGGGGCCGGCCGCCGTCGCCGACGATCGTCCCGTACCCCTCGGGAAGGGTGGCGATGAACTCGTGTGCGCCCGCGAGGGCTGCCGCGGCCTGCACCGCGTCGTCGCCCGCGGCGGCGGCGCCGAGCCGGATGTTGTCGGCGACGGACGCATGGAACAGGGTGGGATCCTGGGGAACCCAGGCGATCTGCGAGCGCCAGGCGGCCGGATCGCATGCCGCCAGGTCGATCCCACCGACGGTCACCCGGCCACGCGTGGGGAGGAGGAGCTGCATCAGGATCGCCGCGAGCGTGCTCTTGCCGCTGCCGCTCGGGCCGACGAGGGCGACGGTCTGACCGGGAGGCAGCTCGAGCTCGACGGCGTCGAGGACGACGTCGCGGCCCGACGGGTACGCGAACGAGACGCCGTCCAGGCGAACCGGCACGTCGCGCGGACTCGGTGAAGCCGGCCGAAACTCCACAGGCGGCGACGGCTCGCCGATCAGATCGAGGAGCCGCTCGGCGACCGCTCTCCCGTCGGCGCTCGCGTGGTACTGCGCGGCGAGATTGCGGAGCGGGAGGTAGAGCTCCGGGGTCAGCACGAGGACGGTCAGCGCGGCCGTGAAGCCGATGTTGCCGTCGGTGAGCCGGACCCCGACGGTGACAGCGACCAGCGCGATTCCGAGCGTGGCCGCCAGCTCGAGGACGGCACCCGACAGGAACGCGACCCTGAGCGTCCCCATCGTCGCCCGCCGGTACTCGTCGGAGACTGTCTCTTATACACATCTCCGAGCCCACGAGACCTTCTA
>JBKPPY010000134.1:0-42391 GCA_046733845.1 Actinomycetota bacterium
CGCCCGCTGCTGATCGTGGCGGAGGACGTCGAGGGCGAGTCGCTCGCGACGGTCGTCGTCAACAAGCTGCGTGGCACGTTCACCGCCGTCGCCGTCAAGGCGCCGGGCTTCGGCGATCGCCGCAAGCGGATGCTCGAGGACATCGCGATCCTCACGGGCGCCGAGGTGATCACCGAGGAGATGGGCCTCAAGCTCGAGAACACGAAGATCGCGCAGCTCGGCAAGGCCCGCAAGGTCGTGATCGACAAGGACACGACGACGATCATCGACGGTGCCGGCGAGTCGGACGGGATCAAGGCGCGGATCAAGCAGCTGAAGGCCGAGATCGAGAACACCGACTCCGACTTCGACCGCGAGAAGCTCCAGGAGCGGCTGGCGAAGCTGGCCGGGGGCGTCGCGGTGGTCAAGGTCGGAGCGGCCACCGAGACCGAGATGAAGGAGAAGAAGCACCGCGTCGAGGACGCGCTGCAGGCTACGCGGGCGGCCCTCGAGGAGGGCATCGTCCCGGGCGGCGGTGTCGCGCTGCTGAACGCGGCGGACGCGGTCAAGGGCAAGCTGGAGAAGATCGAGGGCGACGAGAAGACCGGTGCCGCGATCATCATCCGCGCGCTCGAGGAGCCGCTTCGCCAGCTGGCGTTCAACGCCGGTCTCGAGGGCTCCGTCGTCGTCAATCAGGTTCGCTCGGCCCAGCCGGGCCACGGCCTGAACGTCGAGGACGGCGAGGTCGAGGACCTGGTCAAGGCCGGGATCATCGATCCGACGATGGTGACGCGCTCGGCACTGCAGAACGCCGCGTCGATCGCGAAGAACATCCTGACCACCGAGGCGATCGTCGCCGAGGCGCCGGAGAAGGACAAGGCGCCCGTCGGGATGCCCGGCGGCATGGACGGGATGATGTAAGCACGACGCGCTGCGTCGGTGGTACCGAAGGGCCGGCATTGCCGGCCCTTCGTCGTTCCTAGGAGCCCAGCTCGTGGACGAAGTCCGCGAGCTGATGCTCGACGTGGCTCGTCGGCGGCTGGTGGCCGGAGTACGGGAGAACGACGATCTCCTTCGACGCCGTGAGCGCGTTGTAGGCGGCGAAGATCGTCGAGGGCGGGGTGATCGGATCACGTAGACCGACCGAGACGAGCGTCTTCGCCGTCACCCGCGGCGCGAGCACGGCGTTGTCCACGTAGGCGAGTGTCCGTCGGGCATCCGCCTCTCGCGCAGGGTGGACGGCGAGGTACTCGACGAGCTCCGTGTAGGGCGGTTCGAGCGCAACGTCCATGCCGCGCGGGATGTCGCAGAGGAACGGCACGTCGGCGTGGCAGAGGCGGACGAGATCGGGCACCAGCGCGGAGGCGGCGAGTGCGAGCGCCCCGCCCTGGCTCCGCCCGGCAACCGCCATCCGCTCGGGGTCGACACCCGGCAGCGCAGCGGCCGTCTCGACCGCGCGGACGGCGTCGACGTAGAGGCGCCGGTAGTAGTAGGTCTCGGGATCGAGGAGCCCCCGGGTCATGACGCCCGGATGCTCGGCGTCGGAGCGGCCTCCCCCCGGGTCGGCGGTGTGGCCGGCCGACCAGGTGCCACCCTGGGCTCGCGTGTCCATGACGAAGGCGGCGTAGCCGCACGAGGGGTAGAGCGCATGCGCGGCAGGCAGGTCACGGCCTCCGCCGTAGCCGACGAATGCGACCCGGCAGGGGAGCGGAGCGCCGTTCCCGCGGGGACGGAGGTACCACGCTCGGACGGCATGCCCGTCCGCGCCGCTGAAGGTGACGTCGAAGACCTCGAGAGCGCCGTACGTATCTGGTTCGTACTGCTCGAGTGCCGGCTCGGCTGCCGCCGAGCGAGCGGCGTCGAGTGCTCGTGTCCAGAAGTCGTCCAGGTCGTCCGGCGCGACGACGGCCGAGCGATACCTTCGGAGTTGCTCCAGCGGGAGGTCGTAGAGCGGCAACGCCGCTCTTTCTACAGCGCCGCGCCGGTCGCTGGGTCGAAGAAGTGCAGCCGCCGCGTATCGACGGCAAGCTCCAGCATGCTGCCCGTCGCGATCCGGTCGGTCGCGTCGATCCGAGCAGTGAACATCGAGCGCTGGTCGTCGGTGAACAGCGCGCCTTCCTCCTCCGAGGTGTCCTGCGCGGCTGCGCGGACGGCCTCGGCGACAACCCGTGGCGCGTCGATCGGGAAGAGCACATGCATCTCGGCGCCGAGGTCCTCGACGATGTCTGCCCGTACCCGCATCCGCGGCAGCGCGGGATCGGCGGTCGCGCCGTCGGAGAAGTCCGTCGGCCTGATCCCCAGGATCACCTGCCCGTCGCGCGGCGTCGCGTCCGCGGCCAGGGACAGGTCGAAGCCGGGAAAGCTGACCGTCGCCCCCGAGACGTCCGCCTCGACCAGGTTCATCGACGGGGAGCCGATGAACGCCGCGACGAAAAGGTTGGCCGGCCGGCGGAAGAGCACCTGCGGCGTGTCGACCTGTTGCAGGACGCCGTCCCGCAGCACGGCGACCCGCTGACCGAGCGTCATCGCCTCGATCTGGTCGTGGGTGACGTAGATCGTCGTCACTCCGAGCCGTTCGTGCAGGCGCGCGAGCTCGCCGCGCATCGACACCCGCAACTTGGCATCCAGATTGGAGAGCGGCTCGTCCATCAGGAATGCCTTCGGCTCCCGCACCATCGCCCGGCCCATGGCGACCCGCTGCCGCTGCCCGCCGGAGAGCTCGGCCGGCTTCCGGTCGAGCAGCTCCTCGAGCCCGAGCTTCTGCGCGTACTGCAGAACCCGCTCGGCCCGCTCCTGCTTCGACACCTTCCGCAGCTTCAGCGCGAAGCCGAGGTTCTCGCCCACGGTCATGTGCGGGTAGAGGGCGTAGTTCTGGAAGACCATCGCGATGTCGCGCTCCCGCGGCGGGATGTAGGTCACGTCTCTGCCGCCGATCAGCACCCGGCCGGCGGAAACCTCCTCGAGGCCGGCGATCGTGCGCAGCAGCGTCGACTTGCCGCATCCCGACGGACCGACGAGGACCATGAACTCGCCGTCGGCGATCTCGAGACTGACGTCGTCGACGGCCGTGACGCCGCCCGCGTAGACCTTTGTCACCCGGTCGAGCGTCACGCCGGAGGTGCCGCTGCCGGTCCTCTCCACCGGGCGTTCCACCTCGACGCCGCTGCGCTCCCCGACCGCCACGTCGGTCACCGGGCGCGCGCGGTCCCGTCGAACGCCTTCTCGGGCGATCGACCGGCGTCGGCCTCGACGATCGTCACCGAGCCGGCCGCGACCAGGTCGGCGGACGAAGTGGCGACGAAGACGTCGATCTGTCCAGACTCGACGACGAACGACACGCTCCGATCGTAGAACCCGAGCTGCCCGGCCGGGACCTCGAAGCTGACGCGCTTCGACTCGCCCGGTTCGAGCTCGACCCGCAGGAAGCTCTTCAGCTCGAGGACCGGCCTCGTCACGCTCGCCTGTGGGTCGCGGACGTACAGCTGGACGACCTCGTCTCCGGCGCGGGCGCCGGTGTTGGTCACCGTCACCTCGGCCGTGAACGACGCGTCCCAGGCGACCACTTCCTGCCGGACGGCCGGCTCTGAGAGCGCGAACGTCGTGTAGGAGAGGCCGTGGCCGAAGGGGTAGAGCGGTCCTGCGGGCGAGTCGACGTAGTCGCCCTTCGGATGCGAGCGGCCGCCGGAGATCTTGTGCCCGTAGAAGACGGGCACCTGGCCAGTCGACCGCGGATAGGAGATCGGGAGCTTCCCGCCGGGGCTGACGTCCCCGAGGAGGACGTCCGCGATCGCGTCCGCCCCCTCCTCGCCCGGGAACCAGGCGAGCACGACTGCGGCGGAGGCCTCGTGTAGGGCTGCGCTTCCCGCGGGCCTGCCCGCGACCAGCACGAACACGACGGGCGTGCCGGTGTCGAGCACCGCGCGAACGAGATCCTCCTGAACGCCGGGGAGGTCGAAAGAGGTGCGGTCGCGGAACTCGCCGGTCGTGCAGTCGTCGGTGAGGCCCGCCTTGTCGCCCATCACCAGGACGGCCACGTCCGACGCCGACGCGAGCGCAACGGCTTCGTCGAATCCGCTGCGATCCGTGTCCAGCACGCCGCAACCGGGCGCGAACGTGACCCGCTCGCCGAGCCGGGCGCGGAGCGCGTCGACGACGGACCGGGCGGCGAGCTCGACCGGGTCCATGCCGATCAGGTCGTCGAGCGACGGCGAGAGCTCGCTCCGGCCGCTGCGCAGCACCTCGCGGAGCGATTCGATGTGAGCCGGGTAGCAGTAGTCGCCGAACAGGTGCCGGGCCGCGTCCGCATTCGGGCCGATCACTGCGACGGACGCGGCTTCCGGCGCGAGAGGAAGGATCCCGTCGTTCTTGAGGAGCACGATGCTCTTCTGTGCGATGTGGCGCGCGAGGCGACGATGCGTGTCCGTTGCCGCCGCGCGGGCCGCTCCGGCTGCGTCCACGTACGGATCGTCGAACAGGCCGAGGGCGAACTTCGCGCCGAGTACCCGCCGGACTGCGTCGTCGAGCGTCTGCTCGGCGACAAGGCCGGCGTCCAGAGCGTCGAGGAGCGGCGACCCGAAGCAATCGGTCGCCGGCAGCTCGAGGTCGAGCCCCGCGTTGAGCGCAAGGGCGGCCGCGTCCTCGGCGGTCGGTGCGAGCCGGTGATACTCGGCCAGCTGCCGGATCGAGAAGTAGTCGGAGACGACGCAGCCGTCGAATCCCCACTCGTCCCTGAGGGTCGAGGTGAGGAGATCGCGGTCGGCCGCGCAGAGGACGCCGTCGATCTCGTTGTACGCGTTCATCACCGACGCGACACGCGCGACGCGGACCGCAGCCTCGAATGGATGGAGATACACCTCGCGCAGCTCACGGGGCGGGATCTGCGCCGGTGCCCAGTTCATCCCTCCCTCCGAGGCGCCGTAGCCCACGAAGTGCTTGGCGGTCGCGATCACGCCGTCACGGAGGGTCTCGCCCTGGAGCCCGAGGATGAAGGCGACGCCCATCCGCGAGACCAGGTACGGATCCTCGCCGAACGTCTCCTCGGCTCGCCCCCAACGGGGGTCGCGGCAGATGTCGAGCACGGGTGCCAGGCCCTGGTGCGCCCCGACCGCGCGCATCTGAGCGCGCACCGAATCGCCGAGTGCCCCGGCGAGCTCGGGATCCCAGGTCGAGGCGAGCCCGATCGCCTGCGGGAACACCGTCGCCTCTCTGGCCATCAGGCCGGAGCAGATCTCCTCGTGCACGATCGCGGGGATTCCCAGCCGCGTTTCCTCCATGAGGTAGCGCTGGATCTCGTTCGCAAGGCGGGCCGAGCCCTCGGCGTCGAGCGAGCTCGCACCCGAGATGCGCGTGACGTGTCCGAGGCCGTTCTTCAGCACGTCGCCGGCCCGCTCGGCGGAGAGGGTGGTGCCCTCCGCAAGCTGGAACACCCAGGCGCTGCCGAGCTGGGCGACCTTTTCCTCACGCGTCATGCGGCCGAGCAGGTCATCGACGCGCTCCGCGAGCGGCCGCCCGGGGTCGCGGTACGCCGGCCCTGCTTCTTCGACGCGGGTGACCGTCATGCGGCGGTTCCCGGCACGCCGCACGAGCCGCGAACGACCAGCTGCGTCGGCAACATCCGCTGGGTCGCGAGCTCGGCGCGGTTCTCGATCAGGCCGATCAGGAGCTCCACCGCCTCGAACCCCATCTGCTGGATCGGCTGCTCGATCGTCGTCAGCGGCGGCTCGCTCAGGGCCGACTCGGGGACGTTGTCGAAGCCGATCACGGAGAGGTCGCGCGGCACGTCCAGGCCGAGTACCCGAGCCGTCTCGATCGCGGCGAGCGCGGACACGTCGTTCGCGGCGAAGATGGCGGTCGGCCGGTCGTCGCCCTGGAGCATCATGTGCGCCGCCTCCTCGGCCGAGTCCGGCTGGTACCCGCCGACCCGGACGAGCTTTGCGTCGACCTCGATCCCGGCGGCCACGAGCGCAGTCCGGTACCCACGTTCGCGCAGGCGCGCAGACTCGAGGTCGGGCCGGCCGGCGAGGAGGCCGATGCGGCGGTGGCCGAGGCCGAGCAGGTACTCGGTCGCCGCGACCGCGCCGGCGAGATTGTCCGAGTCCACGCTCGGCAGGCTCGACGAGCCGGCGTTGTGGTCGACGGCGACGACCGGGGCGCCGTACGTGGCGTCGACGCTGCTCGGCGTCACGAGGATCGCTCCGTCGCAGAGCGTGCCGCTCACCCGGGACAGGTAGCGCCGCTCCCAGCCGACCTGGTCGTCGGCGCGGCCGCAACCGGAGAAGACGACCAGCTCGTAGCCGCTGCCGTGCACTGCCCGGGCCGCGCCCTTGAGCAGTTCGGCGCTGAACGGCTCGATGTCGACGACGAGCACGCCGAGCACGTTCGTCTTCCGCCTCCGCAGGCTCTGCGCGACCAGGCTGGACTGGTAGCCGAGCTCTTCGATCACTGCCTGCACCCGTGCAGACGTCTGCTCGGCCACGCCCCACCGGCCGTTGATCACCTTCGACACGGTCGCGACCGAGACGCCGGCCTCGGCTGCAACGTCGCCGATCGTCACCCTGCCCTCGCGCACGGCCCGATACTAACCGATTGCGAAATCGTTATCGATAACGGTTGACGAACGCGAAAACGTGTGAAAGACTCGCGCCGCGATGAGGCACCCCGTCCACCGCAGGCACCCGGTCGACGGCGATCGAGGCGCACTGCAGAGGGAGGTGAACGTGTGATGAACGTGCGAAAGCTACTTGCGCTCGGGATCGCCGCCGCCGCGGGCGCGACCATTCTGGTCGTCAGCTCGGGCAGCCTTGCCGCCTCGAGCTCGAAGAGCGGGAGCAAGGCTGTGACGCTCGTGTGGTGGCACAACCAGACGGTCGGCCCGGGGGTGAAGCTGTGGCCGCAGGTTGCGGCCGAGTTCCACAAGCTCCATCCCGACATCACGATCAAGCCGGTGCCGCTCCAGAACGAGCAGTTCACGACGAGGATCCCGATCGCCCTTCAATCGAATAGCCCGCCCGACGTGTTCCAGAACTGGGGCGGCGGCCAGCTCGTCGACCAGGTGAAGGCCGGCAAAGTCGCCGACCTGACCAAGTACGTGAAGCCGTGGATCAAGAGCATCGGTGGATCCGCCGCCGGGTGGCAGGTCAACGGCAAGCAGTATGCGATTCCGTACAACGTCGGAGTCGTCGGGTTCTGGTACAACAAGGAGCTCTTCGCGAAGGCCGGCATCAAGTCGGCGCCGAAGACCTGGCCGGAGCTGCTCGCCACGATCTCGAAGCTGAAGGCAGCAGGCATCACGCCGATCGCGCTCGGGGGCAGGGATCGGTGGCCGGACGCGTTCTACTGGGACTATCTCGCCGTGAAGCTGTGTAGCAAGAAGACCATCCAACAGTCGGCGGTCACCTACAACTTCTCGGATCCCTGCTGGACAAAGGCCGGCCAGTATGTGAAGCAGCTGCTCGACGCCCAGCCGTTCCAGGACGGCTTTCTCGCCACGCCGGCCCAGCAAGGCGCGACCAGCTCGGCAGGACTGCTCGCGAACGGCAAGGCGGCGATGGAGTTGCAGGGCCACTGGGATCCGGGGACGATGGCTGGACTCACTTCCGACCAGAAGGTTCCAGGATTCCTCGGTTGGTTCCCGTTCCCGAACGTTCCGGGCAGCAAGGCCCTCCCGGGATCGCTGCTCGGCGGCGGTGACGGCTACGCGTGCTCGTGGAAGGCGCCGCAGCCGGCCTGCGCGCAGTTCCTCGCATACCTCGACAGCCCGAGCGTGCAGACGCGGATCGGCTCGACGAGCCTCGGCCTGCCCGTGCGGAAGGGCACTGAGAACTCTGTGAAGGATCCGAACTTGCGCACCGTGCTGAAGTTCCGGTCGAGCTCGCCGTTTATCCAGCTCTATCTGGACATCGCCTTCTCGCAGGCGATCGGCCAGGCGTTGGACAATGCGATCGCAGATCAGTTCGCAGGCAAAGCAACGCCACAGCAGGTCGTCCAGAAGATCGCGAAGGCGGCGAAGAAGAAGTAAGCAGCAGCACGGAAACGTTGACGGCCGGCCGTTCGGCGGAACGGCCGGCCGTCCGCCGCCTCGGGCGGAAGTGGCTCCGGATCGTGCTGTACGTCGGGCCAGCGGTCGCCCTCTACGTCCTCTTCCTCATCGTCCCGGTCGTCCAGGCCGTCCACTACAGCTTCTACGCCTGGAACGGGCTCGGGCCCCTGACCGACTTCGTCGGTCTGGACAATTACCGGGAGGCGTTCGGGGACTCCGCCTTCCAGCAGGCGATGAAGCACAACTTCATCCTGGTCGCCCTCTCGCTCGTCTTCCAGCTGCCGCTCGCGCTCGGGATGGCGCTGCTGCTCAACCGCCCTCTTCGCGGGCGGAGCGTCCTCCGTCTGGTGTTCTTCGTCCCCTATGTGCTCTCGGAGGCGATCACTGCGATCATCTTTCTCCAGATCCTCCAGCCGGACGGGATCGTGGACGAGTTCCTCCGCTCGATCGGCCTCGGCAGTCTCGTCCAGCTGTGGCTCGCCGACCTGGGGCTCGTCTTCTACACGCTGTTCGTCGTGATCACCTGGAAGTACATCGGCTTCGGGATCATCCTCTTCCTGGCCGGCCTCCAGGGGATCCCGCGCGAGCTGCACGAGGCGGCCGAGATCGACGGGGCGACGAGCTGGACTTCGCTCCGCTACGTAACCATCCCGTTGCTCGGGCCGACGATCCGGGTCTGGGCGTTCCTGGCGATCATCGGTTCGATCCAGCTCTTCGACCTCGTCTGGATCATGACCCAAGGCGGGCCGGCGGGCGCCTCTTCGACGATGGCCACGTACATGATCGACCAGGGGATCAACAGCTACCGGATCGGGTACGCGACCTCGGTCGCGGTGCTCCTCTTCCTGATCTGCTTCGCGGTCTCGCTCCTGTACCAGATCTTTGTCCTGCGGCGAGACGTGCGCGGCGCATCAACGAGGATGGCCGGCTGATGGCTACCGCCGCGGAAGCCGGTCGTCGGCGATCGGCGCCGTTCTCGAACGCGCCGATCTACGTGATCGCGTTGATGCTGGCCGCGATCGTGCTCGTACCGATTGCGTACGTCGTCCTCGGCGGCTTCCGGACCACGAGTCAGATCGTCGCCGATCCCGTCGGCCTGCCGCATCCGTGGGTGACGCACAACTACACGAACGTGATCACCTCGGAGACATTCTGGCGGCAGCTGGGGAACAGCCTGATCGTCGCCGCGATCGCCACCGTGCTCGTCGTGGGTGTCAGCGCCTTGGCGGCGTATCCGCTCTCGCGCATGGAGTTCCGCGGCCGCGAGGCGATCTACACGTTCTTCACCTTCGGTCTCCTGTTCCCGATCGCTGTCGCCGCGCTTCCGCTCTACCTCCTGCTCCGTCAGCTGGGGCTCGACGACAGCGTGCTCGGCGTGGCACTGCCCGAGGCAGCCTTCGGCATCCCGATCACGATCATCATCCTCCGTCCTTTCATGCGTCAGATCCCCTCCGAGCTGGAAGACGCGGCGGCGATCGACGGCTGTACGACGCTCGGGTTCTTCTGGCGCGTGCTCGTGCCGCTCTCGCGGCCGGCGTTGACGACCGTGATCATCCTCCAGGTCATCCTCAGCTGGAACAACTTCATCCTCCCGCTCCTCGTCCTCACCGATCCGAACCACTGGACGCTTCCGCTGGGGGTCGCGAACTACTCGGGGCAGCACAGCTATGACACGGCCGGAGTTCTCGCCTTCACCACGCTTTCGATGATCCCCGCGCTGGCGTTCTTCCTGTTCGCAGAGCGGCGCATCGTCGGTGGCCTCTCCGGTGCCGTCAAGGGCTGACCCGGGCCGCTTCTCGAACCCGGTCCTGCCGGGGATGCACCCGGACCCGACCGTCTGCCGGGTCGGCGGCGACTTCTACCTCGCCTGCTCGAGCTTCGAGTACTTCCCGGGCGTCCCGATCTTCCACAGCCGAGACCTGGTCTCGTGGCGGCAACTCGGGCACGTGCTCGCGCGTCCAGGGCAGCTCGACCTGAGCTCAGCACCGAGCTCGGGCGGCATCTACGCACCGACGCTCCGGCACCACGACGGGCGCTTCTATCTCGTCACTACCCTCGTCGGCCGCGGCAACTTCCTTGTCACCGCCGACGACCCGGGTGGGCCGTGGTCGGATCCACAGTGGCTGGACGAGGAGGGGTTCGATCCCTCACTCGCATTCCTCGACGGACGCGTCCACTACACGCGTGCCGGGCCCGGCGTCGACGACGACCATCCGTTCGTCTATCAGGCGGAGCTCGCGGTGACGGGCGACGGGATCGAGCTCACGCAGGCGCCGCGGCCGATCTGGGCGGGTACGGGCGGCGTCTGGACCGAAGGACCTCATCTCCATCGGCGGGGGAGGTGGTACTACCTCCTGGCCGCCGAGGGCGGGACGAGCTACGACCACTCGGTAGTGGTCGCGAGGAGCGAGCGGCCCGATGGGCCCTTCGAGCCGTCTCCCCACGGCCCGGTCGTGACGCACCGCGACCGTCCCGATGATCCGATCCAGGCCGTCGGCCACGCCGACCTGGTCGAGCTCGCCGACGGGTGCACCTGGGCGGTGCTGCTCGGGATTCGACCGGCGGACCGGCGCCACCACCACCTCGGGCGTGAAACGTTCCTCGCTCCGGTGGAATGGGGCGGCGACGGCTGGCCGCGGATGCCGGCGCTCGAGCTCTCGATGGAGGCGCCGTCCCTGCCACCCGTCCCTCTCGCCGCGGCGGCGGACGACGATTTCGCCGGAGGGGAGCTGGCACCGGCCTGGGTCTTCGTCCGCAATCCGCCCGACGGCGCGTGGTCGTTGCGCGAGCGCTCCGGTTGCCTTCGCCTGTGGGGCTCTCCAGGATCGCTTCGAGACGTCGCTCCGGTCGCCATGATCTGCCGGCGGCAGGGGCAGTTCGACATCGCCGTCCGCGCGCTGCTCGAGTTTGCTCCCGCATCGCCGAACGAGGAGGCCGGCCTCTGCGTACGAGCGAACGAGGCCTTCCACGCTGCGCTGCTCGTCGGACTCGGTGGCCGGCGGCGCGAGCTCCGGCTCGTGCACGCGGAGGCGGGCACGACGCGCACGCTCGGTCGCGCGGCGCTGGACGTCGGGCCGGTCACTCTTGCTCTCGAGGCGACCGCGGCGGAGTACCGGTTCCTGGGCGGCACCGGCGAGAGCGTGCATGAGCTCGGCCGCGTTCCGACCCGGACGTTCTCGGCCGAGACCATCCTCGGCGCGACCGGAAGGCACCACTTCACAGGCACGATGATCGGTCTGCTCGCGACGGGAAACGGTCTCCGCTCGACCGTGCCGGCCGACTTTCATTGGTTCCAATCCACGGAGCGCGAGCGCGCGTACCGACAGGCATGAGACGACCCTTCCCTCTGGTTGCAGTGGCGCTCGCCGCGATCGGGCTGTTCGTCGCCGGTCTCGCTCTCGCGGCGTCGGGAAGCACCTCGACGAGGTTGACCGCCCGGCTTGCCGCCGGGGCGGAGACGCCGCGGCCGAAAGGCGCGAGCCACGCCTCCGGGATCTTCACGGCGACGTTGACCGGCTCGTCGGTCTCGTGGCGGTTGACCTTCTCCCGGCTGACCGGCAAGGCGCTTGCCGCTCACATCCATCTCGGTAGGCCGGGGGTTTCCGGTCCGGTCGCGGTCCCGCTCTGCGGGCCGTGCGTCACGGGGGCGCACGGCACGAAGAAGGTGACCGCGAAGGTGCGCGCGGCGCTTCTCTCAGGCGGTGCGTACGTCAACGTCCACACCGCGAAGAACCCGGCCGGCGAGATCCGCGGCCAGGTCGCGGGCGGCGGACGGCCCGTGGCGACGTCCACGACCGGATCCGAGCCGACGACCACCGACGATGGCGGCTACGGCGGCGGGTACGGTTAAGGACTAGCGGACGAGTCGGTACACGCGGCCCGTGTTCACCGACGCCGCGTAGAGCTCGCCGCGGGCGTCTTCGCCGAAGGTCGAGAGCCCTCTGATCGTCGTGGCCTCCCTGCGGACGTCGGTTGCCTTGCCGTCGACCATCCGCAGGCTCCAGATCGAGCCGATGCAGTAGTCGCCGAAGAAGTAGCGTCCGCGCGCCGCCGGCACTGCCGAGCCGCGGTAGACGAAGCCGCCTGTGATCGAGCAGCGGCTCGCCTGGTGGTCGTACGCGTAGACCGGAAAGACGAGCCGTCCAGCCGGGTTCGGCTGCTTCGCCTCCTTCACGGCAGTGGCCTCCCAAGCATCCCAGCCGAAGTTCTGCAGCTCACCGAGGGACGCCCGCGCGACGAAGTCGACCTCCTCCCACAGGCTGGCCCCGACGTCGGCGATGTACAGGTCGCCAGTCGTCCGGTCGAAGGAGAAGCGCCACGGGTTGCGGAGACCGTAGAAGGCGATCTCGGCCGTCCGTGTCGCCACGTCGATCCGCCAGATCTTCCCGAATGGCTCCGCCATGTTCTGAGCGCGGTTCGTCGCGCGGTACTCGACGACGTAGTCGTTCCCGTCCCGCCCGGTGTAGTCGACGTAGAAGAGCCGGTTCCGTGCGAATCCGGGGTGGAACGCGAGACCGAGCAGGCCCTGCTCCCCGCCCCTCGAGATCACGAGCCGGTCGATGTTCAGGAACGGCTTCGGCAGCAGCTTGCCCTTCACCGCGAGGCGGATTGTCCCGCCCTGCCCGACGACGTAGAGCCGATCAGGTGCCGACCGCGGCGCCGCCTGGTGGGTGACGGCGAACGAGGTCAACACCGGCCGGAAGGTGTACGCCGGGGAGGCTGCCTGCGAGGAGCCGGCGAGGACGAGCGCGGCGAGGAGGAGGGTCGCGCGGCGCACGCCGCCAGCGTAGGCTCTGCTGGTCCGGTGGAAAGGGCCACTTCGGCACATGTCGACAGGACCACTACTTTCGCTCGACCTCGACCGCGCGCGGCCGCTCGGCCTCCAGATCAAAGATCGGGTGCGGTCGTTGATCCGCTCGGAGGTGCTGACCGTCGGGAGCATGCTCCCCTCGACCCGGGGCCTTGCCGCCCACCTCGGGATCTCCCGCGGCGTCGTCGTCAATGCGTACGCGCAGCTCGCGGCGGAGGCGTACATCACGCTCCGGCGCGGGGCGCCGCCGCTCGTCGCCGCGGCCGGCCCCTCGGCTCCTGCGGTCGACCTCGGCCCGGACACGCCGATCGCCGGGCGGCTCAACCTCCGGCCCGATCTGCCCGACCTCGCGCTCTTCCCGCGCACGGAGTGGCTGCGCTCGTGCCGGCGGGCGGTCGAGAGCGCGGCGAGCTACGACTTCTCCTACGGCGACCCGTTCGGCTCGGACCGCTGCGCATCCAGCTCTCGCAGTTCCTCGGGCGAATACGCGGGACGGTCTCTCCTTTCGAGAAGGTCGGTGTCTTTGCCGGCTCGACCCAGGCGCTGCTTCAGATCGGCTCGCTGCTGCGCCATCAGGGGGCGATCCGGATCGGGGTCGAGGACCCCTCGCATCGCTGGCGGACACGGGTGCTCATGGCGAGCGGGCTCGAGACGGTGCCCGTCCCGGTAGACGAGGACGGGCTCCGGGTGGACGAGCTTCACGACGTCGACGCGGTCGTCGTCAGCCCCGAGCACCAGTTCCCGACCGGCGCCGTCCTCTCGCCCGAGCGGCGCCGTGCCCTCGTCGACTGGGCGGCCGCCGGCGACCGCGTCGTGATCGAGCACGACTACGACGGGATCTTCCGATACGACCGTCACCCGACCGGCGCGCTCCAGGGCCTCGCCCCGGAGCTGGTCGCCTACGTCGGCTCGGCGTCGCCACTGCTCGCTCCGTCGGTGCGACTCGGCTGGGCTGTGGTGCCCGCCCGACTCGCCGACCTGCTGTGGGTCCGGATGTTCGGCACGTCGATGGGCACGTCGAGGCTGCTGCAGTTCGCCCTCGCCGACCTGATCGAGCGCGGCGCACTCGACCGTCACCTGCGCCGGATGCGGGTCGCCTACCGGCGGCGGCGCGAGGTGCTCCTGCGGCGGCTGCCGGCCACCGGCGCGCCGGCGGGGCTCTTTGTCCACCTCCCTGTCGAGGACGAGGCTCGCGCCCTTGAGGAGCTGCGGGCGGAGAACTACGCCGTCGACGGCGTCAACGAGCACTCCGTCATGCCGCAGCCGCCGGGTCTCGTTCTGGGGTTCGCCGCCTCATCTGAGCCGACGCTCGAGCGCGCGGCCCGCCGTCTTCAGAAGCTGTAGCGCTCCTCGCGCCAGTAGTCGGCGTCGTTGTGGTAGCCGTAGCGCTCCCAGAACCCCGGCTCGTCGTGGTCGAGGAGCTCGATGCCGGTCAGCCACTTCGCGCTCTTCCAGAAGTAGCGTGAGGGGACGACCAGCCGGACCGGCCAGCCGTGATCGGGCGTCAGCGGCTCGCCGTCGGCCTCGTACGCAATCAGGGCGTTCTCGTCCTCGATCGCCGCGAGCGGCATGTTCGCGGTGAAGCCCTGCTCGGCGTGCGCGACCACGAAGCGCGCGCTCGGCCTCGGTGACACGAGCTTGGCGAGCTCGCTCCAGTGCACACCCTTGAAGGTCGTGTCGAAGCGGCTCCAGCGCGTCACGCAGTGGATGTCGACGGTGATCTCGCGGCTGGGCAGCTCGAGGAGCTGCTCCCACGTCAGCGTCAGCGGTCGCTCGACCTCGCCGGAGACGGCCAACGTCCAGGTCGCCAGATCGACCTTCGGCACCGAGCCCGCGTGCAGTACCGGCCACTTCTCGGTCAGGTACTGGCCCGGCGGCAGTCGCGCTGGGTCATAGCCGGCCTCCGCCACCTTGGCCTCGGCCTTCGATCTGAACAGGGGCATGCTGCCTAGACTAACGAGGGTGCTGAGCGTTTCAGTCCGCGCCGCGAATCGTCCTCGTTCGTACGTCCGCGTTGCGGGCGCCGACGCGGAGGACTACCTCCAGCGCATGGTGTCCAACGACGTCAGTGCCGCTGAGCTGGTCGACGCTCTGCTCTTGACGCCGAAGGGTCGGCTGATCGCCCCGCTGCGCATTTGGCGCCGGGACGCCGAGGACTTCCTTCTGCTCACCGAACCCGAGCTTGGAGAGGTTGTCCGCACGACGTTGCTGCGCTCGCGGTTCGCGGCCAAGTGCGAGATCGAGCCGGAGGAGCACACGTCGGCGATCGTGTTCGGCGACGCCGAAGGGCTGCCGGGCGAGATCCCAGGCACCGTCGAGGTCCTCGACCAGGCCGTGAGCGCAACCGTCGACGCGGATGAGCTCGAACGCGCCAGGATCGAAGCCGGTGTGCCCGCCTGGGGCAAGGAGCTCGACGACTCGATCCTTCCCGCAGAGGCAGGTCTGGACGAGACGCACATCTCCTTCACGAAGGGCTGCTATCCGGGGCAGGAGCCGATCGCACGCCTTAGGCATCGCGGCCACGTCAATCGGCGCCTGCGCGTGCTCGATGTCGAGGCGGCGTCCCCCGGTGAGGAGATCGAGCACGAGGGGAAGACGGTCGGCAGGGTGACGAGCGCCGTCCCCGGCCGGGTCCTCGGCTATCTCAGGGTCGAGGTGCCCGCGGATGCCGTGCTCCGCATCGCCGGCGCGCCCGCACGACAGATCGTTTAAGGTGCCGCCACCCGAGCCGCCGAGGGCTCACGCCAGGGGGGGCTGATCCCTCTCCGGTCGGGCCGGAGCTCAGTGGCCAGCGTCTCGTTCGATCGGGCAAGCAAGATCTACCCGGACGGCACCAGAGCCGTCTCGGGGCTTCAGCTCGACATTCCCGACGGGCAGTTCATGGTCCTGGTCGGGCCCTCCGGCTGCGGCAAGACCACCGCGCTCCGCATGCTCGCCGGCCTCGAGTCGGTCAGCGAGGGCGTCATCCGGATCGGCGAGCGCGTGGTCAACCACGTGCCGTCCAGGGACCGCGACATTGCGATGGTCTTCCAGAGCTACGCCCTGTATCCGCACCTCTCTGTGTACGAGAACATCGCTTTTGGGCTGCGCGTCAAGAAGGTGGCGAAGGACGAGATCGACCGGCGCGTGAAGAACGCCGCTCGGATCCTCGATCTCGAGCCGTTCTTGAAGCGCAAGCCGCGCGCGCTCTCCGGCGGGCAGCGTCAGCGCGTTGCGATGGGCCGGGCGATCGTGCGTGAGCCGCAGGCATTCCTGATGGACGAGCCGCTCTCGAACCTCGACGCGAAGCTGCGGGTGCAGATGAGGGCCGAGATCGCCGGGCTTCAGCACGACCTCGGGGTGACGACGATCTACGTCACGCACGACCAGATCGAGGCGATGACCATGGGTGACCGGGTGGCGGTGATGAGGAAGGGCGAGGTCCAGCAGGTGGACGATCCACAGACCCTCTACGAGCGGCCGGTCAACCTCTTCGTCGGCGGATTCATCGGCTCACCGGCGATGAACATGATCGAAGCGACGCTCGACCGGCGAAACGGCGGCTACATCGTGTCCGCGGGTTCCACCACGCTGGCGCTGGACGACGAGACGCTCGCAGCTCACCCGGGTCTGGCCGGTTACGTCGGCAAGGACGTGATCGTCGGGATCCGGCCGGAGCACCTCGAGGATGCGGCGCTGGCTTCTGACGAGCCGACGGATCGCCGTTTGCAGGGGAAGGTGTCGCTTCGGGAAGCGCTTGGATCCGAGATCATGGTGCACTTCGACGTCGACGCAAAGCCGGCGTTCACCGAGGACGTTCGCGAGCTCGCGCAGGATACGGACGCCGTCAGTGTCCAAGCGGCGGCGAAGGGGAAAGCTCACACGACGATGATCGGTCGGTTCGGGGCACGATCGCGCGTGCGAGAAGGCGAGGAGGCCGAGGTCTCGGTCGACACGCGCTCGATGCATTTCTTCGATCCCGAGACTGGGCTCGGTATCTACGACCAGGCAACCGCGAAGAAAGGAGATTCGGCATGAGGTACCGCGTGTCAGCGGTGGCGCTCGTCGCACTCGTCGCAGCGCTCGTCGCGGCGTTCAGCGTGGGCGGGGCGGGGGCGGGTCACCAGGCCGTGTCCGGGAAGGTGTCGATGATCGGCATCTGGACGGCCACGGAGCAGCAGTCGATCCAGGCGGTGATCGCCGGCTTCCACAAGAAGTTCCCGGGCGTGACCGTCAGCTACACGTCGGCCGGAAACGACACGCCGACGGTCCTGAAGACGAGGCTCGCCGGCGGGAAGCCGCCGGACGTCGCCGCGGTCGGCCAGCCGGCCCTCGTGCGGGAGTTCGCGTCGAAGGGGCAGCTCAAGCCGCTCACCTTCGCCCAGGGCGTGATCAGGGCGAACTACGGCCCGAATGGGATCGCGCTGGGCTCGGTCAAGGGCAAGCTCTACGGCCTGTTCTTCAAGGCGGCCAACAAATCGACCGTCTGGTACAACGTCAAGGCGTTCAAGGACGCCGGCGTCACGCCGCCGAAGACGTGGCCGCAACTCTTGGCGGCTGCGAAGACGATTCGCGGCTCGGGCCTTCCGGCCTACGCGATCGGAGGCTCGGAGGGTTGGACACTCACCGACCTCTTCGAGAACATCTACCTCCGGACGGCGGGGCCCGCGAAGTACGACCAGCTCACCGACCACAAGATCAAGTGGACCGATTCTTCCGTGAAAAAGGCGCTCGGCTTCATGGCGCAGATCCTCGGCGACACGTCGAACATCCCCGGCGGGTCGACCGGCGCGTTGCAGACTGGCTTCCCGCAGTCGGTCGACCAGGTCCTGACGACGTCGCCGAAGGCGGCAATGGTGATCGAGGGCGACTTCGTCCCCGGCGTCGCGACGACGAAGGGGCTGAAGCCGTTCGTGAACTACAACATGTTCGCCTTCCCGTCGATCAACGGCTCGCCGCCGTCGGTCGTTACGGGTGGAGACACGGTCGTGATGTTCAAGGACACCCCCGCGGCCCGCGCATGGATCACGTATCTGGCGTCGCCGGAGGCCTCGACGATCTGGGCGAAGCGCGGCGGGTTCACGTCCCCGAACAAGAAGGTGCCGCTCAGCGCGTACAGCGACGCCCTCACGCGGGCGTCGGCGAAGGCGCTGGTCACCGCCAAGGCGTCCCGATTCGACCTGTCCGACCTCGAGCCGGCGGCGTTCGGCGCCACCACGGGACAGGGCGAGTGGAAGATCTTCCAGGACTTCCTCAAGAACCCGAAGAACATCAACGGGACCGCGTCGGCACTCGAGTCGTCGGCGGCGAAGGCGTTCAAGTAGCAACGTGAGTGAAGCGACCATCCGGGCGGAGCCGCAAGCTGCGGCTCCGCCCGTCGACCGGCCCGGCCTCCGCACCTATGCGGTCGCAGCCGCCTTCATCGCGCCCGCGTTCGTCCTGCTCGGCGTCTGGATCGTCTATCCGGCGGTCTACACGATCATCCGGAGCTTCTACGGCCAGTCCGGAAGCGACTTCGTCGGGATCGACAACTACAAAGCGCTCTTCACGACCAGCGCGATCACGACCGCGATCAAGAACAACGCGATCTGGGTGGCGGTCCTCCCCGCGACGATCACGGCGATCGGGCTCGTCTTCGCAGTGTTGCTCGAGAAGGTCAGCTGGTCGCTGGCGTTCAAGACGGCGGTCTTCATGCCGATGGCGATCTCGCTGTTCGCCGCCGGAGTGATCTGGCGGATCATGGACCGACAGGAGCCGGGAATCGGCGCGGTGAACGCCGTGATCGCGAGCGTTCACGACGCCGTCGTCGCGCCCGGGCCGCTGTCCGACGCGCTGCCCTCCGGCAACGACGAAGCCGGGAGTCCCGCGAGCGGAATCGTGCTCAAGAAGCCGTTGCGGCCGGGCGGCGTCGCGCGGCTCGGGTTGACGGGGATCCCGCCAGATCAGGTTCCGAGCGGCGCTCGCCAGGCCGCCCAGCCGAAGCCGGCTGCCGGCTCCATCACCGGCGTCGTCTGGCGCGACTTCAAGCCGGGGGGAGGCGTGCCGGGCAAGGTCGAGACCGGAGAGCTTGGACTACCGAACGTAACCGTCGTCCTCCGCGATTCCGCCGGAAAGAAGGTGGAGTCGACAAAGACCGCCGACGACGGCTCCTTCGCCTTCAAAGATTTGCAGCAGGGCTCCTACACCGCAGGAGTGGGCGCCGATACCTTCCGCAAGCCGTTCGGCGGGGTCTCCTGGCTGGGGTCGAAGCTGATCACGCCCTCGATCATGATCGCCTACGTCTGGGTCTGGGCGGGGTTCGCGATGGTCGTGATCGCCGCCGGCCTCGCGGCAATCCCACGTGACACGCTCGAGGCCGCGCGTACCGACGGAGCGAGCGAGTGGCAGGTCTTTCGTCGCGTCACGGTCCCGCTGCTGGCGCCCGTCCTCAGCGTCGTCTTCATCACCATGATCATCTACGTCCTCAAGGTCTTCGACATCGTGCTCTCCGTCGCGCCGGAGTCGTCGCAGGCGGACGCAAACGTGATCGCGCTGGCGATGTGGCGCACCGCATTCCCGCAGAACGACTTCGGGCTGGGATCGGCGATCGCAGTCTTCCTGTTCATCCTCGTCATCCCGGTCCTCCTGCTCAACATCCGCCGGTTCAGGAGGGAGGGCTAGCACTGATGGCCGCGGTCGACACGGCGGCACCTGCTCCCGTCATCGAGGAAAGCCTCTCGACGAAGCTCCTGCGCCTCGTCGGGAAACTGCCGGTCCAGATTTTCCTGATCGTGGTCGGCCTGCTCTGGCTCGTCCCGACGATCGGCCTGTTCGTGACGTCGATCCTGCCGGCGAGCCACTTCGACCAGGCCGGCTGGTGGAAGGTCTTCTCCCACCCGAGCCTCGCGACCTGGTCGAACTACGACCAGATCTTCAGCAACCACCAGATCATGCACGCGCTGCTGACGACGGTCGAGATCGCCGTCGGCGCCACCGCCCTGCCGATCTTCGTCGCTTCGCTCGCCGCCTACGCGTTCGCGTGTCTCGACTTCCCGGGTCGCGACTGGCTGTTCCTCGGCGTGATCGCTTTGCTCGTCGTTCCCCTGCAGATGGCGCTGATCCCGATCTTCAAGCTGTACAGCCACCTGGGCCTGTACGGCAACGTCTTCGGCCTGATCCTCTTCCACACCGCGTTCGGGCTGCCGTTCGCGATCTTCCTGCTCCGAAACTTCTTCATCGGGATCCCGAAGGACATCTTGGAATCGGCCCGGATCGACGGCTCGTCGGAGCTGCGGATCTTCTTCCGCCTCATCCTGCCGCTCGGGCTCCCGGCGATCGCGTCCCTCGCGATCTTTCAGTTCCTCTGGACGTGGAACGACCTGCTCGTGGCGCTCGTCTTCGGGGGAGACACGAAGCCGATCACGGTGGCGATCTTCACGCAGCTCCGCTCGTTCAGCGCGAACATCGACATCATCGGCCCGGCCGCCTTCATCTCGCTCGCGATCCCGCTCTGCGTCTTCTTCGCGTTCCAGCGCTACTTCGTCCAGGGACTCCTGGCAGGGTCGGTCAAGTGAGCCGTCCGGCGCCGACCTGCGCGATCGTCGGCGGCGGACTCGGAGGGCTGGTCACGTACATGACGCTTCGGCACGGCGGGCTCGAACCCGGCCAGATCGCCGTGTTCGGTACCGATCCCGACCCGGCAGCGGTCTTCCGCACCCACGCCGCCGCCATCCGGCAGCGACACATGCGCTCCGAGAGCAACGGCCACTGCTTCGCTCGGTCGTTCCCCGGTCTGGCGGTCCGGTCGGCGGTCCGCCGGGCCACCCTTCGGCCGCTCGTCGACTCCGTCCGCGACCGATACCGGCCCACGGTGGACGAGTTCCTCGCCCACGTCGCAGACGCGCGGGCGGCGTCGGGCTGGGACGACAGTTTCCGCTGCCGGCGGATCGTGCGCGTCCACGCGGTCGACGGCGGGTTCGCGCTCGACGACGAGGGGGTCTACACGCACGTGATGCTCGCGCCCGGCCATCCCGGGCTCGCCTATCCCCAGGGTCTCGAACGTGACCCGCGGGTCGTCCACGCATACCAGCCGCACGACTACGCCGACGAGGTGGCGGTCGTCGGCGCGGGCATGGCCGCCGCCACCGAGTGGCTGAATGCGCTCGCCGCCGGCGCCAGCGTGGTCTCCGTGCGGCGTCGTGAGCCGGCTCGGCGCCCGCTGAACGTCGAGCGTCGGTACTTCACGAAACGCGGGCTTGCCGGCTACTGGCGGACCGGGCGAGACGAGCGGATCGCGCTGCTGCGCAGCTTCGTGGCTCCGTCCTACCCGCCCGGGCCGGGCTGGGACGAGCCCGTCGCGCGGGCGATCGCCGAGGGTCGCTTCCGCGTGGAGACGGAGCTGAACGGCGCCCCCCAGGTGATCTGCGCCACCGGGTTCCGCCGGGGGTTCGCAGCTGACCCGCTGCTGAGCGAGCTCGTGCGCACGCAGGGTCTGGAGACGGCGGAGGGATGGATCGTTCTCGCGCCAGACGCCACCGTCCCCACACTGACAGACGAACGCCGGACGCTCACACTGGCGGGCGCCTCCGCCCAGTGGGCTCACCCCGGCGCCGACACGCTCGTCGGGATGAAGTACGCGGCCCGCTGTCTCCTGCGACGGGTGAGGCGATGGCCTACACGCTGAGCGGGAGGTTCCAGTCCCGGCTCGCCGCCGTGTTGCTGCCGCTGCTGGCGGCCTGCGTGCTCTCGATCGCGCTCCCGGCCTGGTGGCCGCTCGAGCTCGCGGGGCTGATGATCGGCGTGGGCCTCGCGCTCGACGTCGTGTACGACCGGGCGCTGGACTACCAGTCCGGCTGGCTGGCCGTGCCGCTCGGCCTGCTCGAGCTCGCGCTCGTCATGGCGCTCGCCCGCACCTTCGAGATCGGTGCGCCGCTCGTGCCTGCGCTGGTCTTCTTCATCGCTTCGTGGCTCGTCGCGCAGGCGCTCGCGCATGCCGGGCTGCCGTTGCTACGGCTGTCGTACGCGGACGACGGCGGCGAGCTGGGCTGGCTCGGGGCCGGCCTGGCGGTCGTCACCCTCTCCGTCTTCGGAACGGCCGGCGGGTACGCGTGGTCGCAGCTGCCGCCGACCGTCCATCTCTCCGCGGGTGTCCACCAGGGGCCGATCGTGATCACGCGGAAGCAGCATCTGGTCGGCGAGCGTGGCGCCGTCGTGCGCGGCGGGATCGTGGTGCGGGCCGACGATGTGGTCGTCCGCAACGTCGCCACGCTGGGGGGCGAGTACGGAATCGAGGTCGACGGCGCGCACGACGTCGTGCTCGACGACGTACGGGTCGTTGGCGCGACGATCGACGGCATCCATGTCCGGCGGAGCCGGGTGATGATTCGAGACTGCCGGGTCGACTCGCCGAGCGGCTGGACGCAGGGGATCGACATCTCCTTCTCCGCCGACAAGGGGATGAGCATGATCGAGGGCTGCACCGTCGTCGGCGGCATGCAGGGGATCGTTGTCGACTCGGCGGGTGCGGACATCCACGGCAACCGCGTCAGCACGACCTCCTACCAAGCGATCACGATGACCGAGATGTCGATGGGGATGATCGCCGAGAACGAGGTCGCCGGTGCGGTCGGCGCCGGGATCGCGTGCGTCGACCAGTCGATGTGCATGATCGAGGACAACCACGTCTCGGGCACCAAGCCCGACCCGAGCACCCCCGGCCTCGAGCGTCAGAACGGCTACGGGATCGTCAGCGACTACAAAGCCGAGGCGGAGCTCTCGGACAACGAACTGGTCGGGAACGCGCGCCGGGTGGGCGTGTTCGCCGGTGCCGAGGTCACGCCGGCGGACTAGAACTGCAATTCGTCGAAGGGACAGGCTTCAGCGCGTCCCAGGACTCTAAGGGGCCGTCGTACGAGCAGCCGGCCCATGCTCCTCCGCGACCCTTGGCTACACTGGCCCTTCCCCGCGCCCGTAGCTCAGGGGATAGAGCGCTGCCCTGCGGAGGCAGAGGCCGCAAGTTCGAATCTTGCCGGGCGCATGTTGTTGTGACACTCCGCGCGGGGATCCACGGTTCCCTCGCGAGACAACGCTTCATTTTCGGCCGTTCGGGGATGTCTTCCCCGCAATGGCCGCGATTCCGGACACGCTCACGCTCAGGCGGCACCGCGATCTCGAGGGGCGCCGTAACGACGCGTGGGTGCGACGGGCGTTGCTCGTGCTCGTCGGTCTCTTCCCTCTTCTGGCGCTGACGAACCTGTTCGGACAGCGGCCGCACGTTGCGACCGCAGCTGCCGAAGCAGCGACGCTCGAGCTGTACGCGCCCGGGCACGTTCGCGGCGGACTCCTGTGGCAGGCGCGGTTCACGATCGATGCCCATCGCGAGCTCAAGGACGCCGTGCTGGAGCTCGACAAAGGCTGGCTCGAGGGCATGCAGATCAACACGATCGAGCCGTCCCCGGTCGGGGAGGGCTCGAACGACGGCCGGCTCGTCCTCGACCTCGGTCACGTGCGGCAGGGCGGGCGTTACATCCTGTTCATGCAGTTCCAGGTCAATCCGACCAACGTCGGCCGTCGGCCGCAGAACGTCCGCCTCTACGACGGCACGAGGCTGCTCGCGACGATCCACCGCCGGATCACCATCTTTCCGTAGGCCATGGATCTGACCATCCGGGCAGTCGTTCTCTTCTTCTTCGTCTTCCTGATCACGCGGATCATCGGCCGCCGCGAGCTGTCCTCGCTCGAGCCGTTCGACCTGATCCTGCTGATCGTCATGGGCGATGCGATCCAGCAGGGTCTGACCCAGGACGACTACTCGGTGACAGGGTCACTGATCGTGATCGGAACCTTCGCGATCCTCCAGGTGCTCGTGTCCTACGTCAGCTTCCGGTTCCCGCGCACACGACCTGTGCTCGACGGTGAGCCGCTCGTGATCGTCCAGGACGGCAGCGCGGTCGAGAAGAACATGAAGCGTGAGCGGATCACCCTCGAGGAAGTGATGGTCGAGGCCCGCCAGCAGCAGGTGACCTCGCTCGACGACATCGCCTGGGCGGTGCTGGAGACGAGCGGGAAGATCAGCATCATCCCGAAGAAGTAGCCCTCTACACTCGCAGCCTGCCCCTCTCGCTGACAGAAGCCGACGTCGACCGGCTGCTGACGCCTTCGGACGCGGTCGCGGCGGTCGAAGACTCGTTCCTCCGGCTGCAGGCCGGAACGATCGAGAACGTTCCCCGCTACAGGGTCCGCCTCGAGGGTGGCTTCCTCGCGGTCATGTCCGCCGTCGACAACGAGCGTGGGCTGGCGTGCGTCAAGACCTACTCGGCGGGTGCGGACGGCATCCGCTTCGTCGTCGTCCTGTTCGAGCGTGGCGAGCTCTGGGCGTTGATCGAGGCCGACCGCCTCGGTCAGTTGCGCACAGGGGCGGCAAGCGGCGTCGCCGCCAAGTACCTGGCCAGGCCGGGCGCGCGCACACTCGGCGTGATCGGCTGCGGAAGCCAGGCCCGGACGCAGGTCGCGTGCATTCGGGAGGCGCTGCCGGGGATCGACGAGACGATCGCTTATTGCCGCACCGAAGAACGCCTTGCCGCCTTCTCCGCGGAGGTTGGTGCCACGGCCGCAGAGAGCCACCGCGACGCGGCCGCGGCGGACGTCGTCGTCACGATCACCAACTCCCGCGATCCGGTGCTGCGGGGCGAGTGGCTGCAGCCGGGTGCGCTCGTCTGCGCCGCCGGCGCGAACATCTCCAGCTCCCGCGAGCTGGACAACGCCGTCCTCGGCCGCGCTGCGTTCGTCTGCTGCGACTCGATCGCCGACGCGAAGATCGAGTCAGGCGACCTGATCGAGCCGGTCGGTCAGGGCATCCTGGACTGGCTCGAGGTACACGAGCTCCAGGAAGTGGTCGCGGGCGAGCTACCGGGCCGACAGTCCGAGGACGACATCGTCCTCTTCAAGTCGAACGGACTCGCCGCGTGGGATCTGGCGGTCGCGGCCCGAGTTGCCGACCTAGCTGCCGGCGAGTGAGGTCTTGGCCTCAGCGGCCAGGTCGTCGCCGATCGCCTTGACCACGTCCGGACGGTCGAGGAGACGGGCGATCTCGCTCGCCGAGCAGCGGTTGCGGACGTACGGGTCGTCGAGGATGTCGTCGAGCGAGCGTCCGCGGTCGTGTTCGCGGATCACGTAGGCGGCGATGCGCTCCTCCTGAGTTGAGCGGGTCCCGAGGAAGGAGAAAACGCTCCGGAAGAACCTGCCGATCGCCCCCATGGAAGCGATTGTATCCTTGCCCAGTGCCCTTTCCAGCGATAGTCAGGGCATCTCTGGCGGCGCCCGGAACCGCCATGCGGCGTCCTCAGTCGAGCCAATATCTGGTTCGATATTGGCGCTCCCTGCGCCCGCTCCCGCGGCGGCAAAGCCGCCGCTCCGCTCGTTGGCCGGCTCCGTCGAGCCTACGCCGGTGTCCTTGCCTGGCGGCCCCGGTCACTCGCCAGAGACGCGAGACCATCACTGGAAAGGGCACCAGTTGATCAGAAGGACGAGGGCAGGCCGGTTCGCTGAGCGTGTCGTCGAGGGCCGTGACGACGCTGGTGTCGCCGAGCGCATCGAGATCTGGATCGAGCGCAAGGAGGGCGGAGTCTGGGCCGTCGGGCGCGCGGTCAACCCGCAACATCGGCCCAGCGACGAACCGCGCCAGGACGACTACTTCTTCGAGGGCTACGAGCTCCAGGACGCCCTCGACGCGGCCAACGCCGCACTCGAGGACGACGTCAGCGTGTCGGAGGGCGACGGGTCAGAGGTGCGGCAGCCGCCGTTCCGCCGCAGCGAGGTGCTCGGGCCGCTCGAGCGCTGGTTCTTCGGGCGCCGTTGATCCTCGTCGTCGCAGCGACCGAGAAGGAGCTCGCTGCCTCAGGGGCGGCCGACACCTTTTGCTGCGGGATCGGACCGGCCGAGTCCGGGGTCCGGACGGCGATGGCGCTGGCGGAGCAGCGGCCGGACGCTGTGCTCCACGTCGGGATCGCCGGCGCGCCCGAGCTCGAGCCGCTCTCCGTCGTGATCGGGACCGAGGCCTTCTACGCCGACATCACCGATCCCGAGTCCTTGATGCCGAGGGTCGAGCGCGCGTACCCGGCGCCTGGGCTCGTGGACGCGGCCCGCCGGGCCCTTCCAGACGCACATCTCCTCCCGATCACGAGCTGCGCCCGCGTGGGCGGCGGCGGGGTCTGCGACGTCGAGGCGATGGAGGGCTTTTCCGTCCTGCGTGCGGCCGAGCTTGCCCGCATCCCCGCGGTCGAGGTGCGAACGATCTCGAACCGGCCGGCGGATACCGACCGCGGTGTATGGCGGATCGAGGACGCGCTCGCGAGGCTCGGCGAGATCGTGCCGCTGCTCATCGACGAGCTGGCTCCGGCCGTTCGCTAGCCTCCCGCGGCCATGCTGATTCGCCTCGGGCACAGCCCCGACCCTGACGACGCGTTCATGTTCTGGGCGCTGGCCGAGCATCGCGTCCCAACGCGCGGCTTCGAGTTCGAGCCGGTGATGCAGGACATTCAGACGCTCAACGAGTGGGCCCTCGAAGGGCGCCTGGAGGTGACGGCGATCTCCCTCCATACCTACCCGTTCATCCAGGACCGCTACGCGCTGCTCCCTCATGGTGCGAGCATGGGTTCCGGGTATGGGCCCGTCGTGGTCGCACGGCAGGCGCTGACAAAGGACGAGCTGCGCGGGGTCGAGATCGCCGTGCCGGGGACGATGACGACGGCATTCCTCGTGCTGCGAATGGTAATCGGCGACTTCGCGTACCGCGTCGTGCCCTTCGATCGGATCCTTGACGAAGTCAAGGCGGGGAACGCGGAGGCCGGCCTCCTGATCCACGAGGGCCAGCTCACCTACGAGGCCGAAGGGTTGAAGAAGGTGGTCGATCTGGGCGAGTGGTGGCTGCTCGAGACAGGGCTGCCGCTGCCGCTCGGCGCGAACGTCGCCCGGCGGGACCTCGGTGCAGAGCGTCTCCACGACCTTTCCGAGGTGCTCGCGGAGTCGATCCGAGTCGGCCTCGCCAACCGCCGGGAGGCGATGCAGTACGCGCTCCGGTTCGGCCGCGGCCTCGATTCCGAGCTCGGCGACCGCTTCGTCGGCATGTACGTGAACGAGCTGACCCAGGACTACGGCGACGAGGGGCGCGAGGCCGTTCGCGAGCTAATGCGGCGCGGTGAGGCGATCGGCGCCTTCGACAGGCCGGTCACCGTCGACTTCGTCGGCTGAACGAATCCACTCTCGACGCCAGGTCGTACTCCTTCGAGGCAGGGGTCTACTCTCGAAAGGAGCATCGGATGCGCACACCCACGACGCGTGCGGCTGCGTGGACCGCAGTGCTGCTCGTGGCGTTCGCCGGCCTTCTCGCCGGCGGTGCGGGGGCGACCGCGAAGCCGTTGGTGACAACGGCCCAGAACACGCAACTGCACGCGAAGATCCTCGTCAATCGCAGCGGGTTGACGCTGTACCACCTCAGTGTCGAGCACAAGGGGCACTTCATCTGTACGGACAAGACGTGTCTCTCGCTCTGGCATCCGCTGCTGGTGCCCAAGGGGACGAAGCCTGTCGGCCGCGTTGTGCTCGGCACCGTTCAGCGGCCCAACGGCGCGACCCAGGTCGCGTACAGGGGCGAGCCCCTCTACACGTTCGTCCAGGACAAGAAGCGCGGCGACGTGAAGGGTGAGGGCTTCAAGGACGTGGGCGTCTGGCACGCCGCCGCCACCGGTACTGCCGCCAAGTCTTCCTCGAGCTCCGGTGGCTACGGGTACGGCGGGTGAGGAAGTGAGCACGCGCCCGGGACGGGGCGCGGATTCGTGCCTCGTCCCGGGCACTAGACTGGCCGCGTGCCACGGGCCGTGATCCTCTCCGCCGTTCGTACGCCGGTCGGTCGGTACGGCGGCGGGCTCGCGGAGGTTCGGCCGGACGACCTCGCGGCCACCGCGATCGCGGCCGCAGTCGAACGATCAGGCGTTCCGGCGGACGAGATCGAAGACGTCTGGTTCGGCTGCGCCAACCAGGCCGGCGAGGACAACCGCAACGTCGCCCGGATGGGGGCGTTGCTCGCAGGGCTGCCCGAATCGGTTGCCGGCGTGACCGTGAACCGGTTGTGTGCATCTGGTCTGGCGGCTGTCGTCGGCGCGGCCCACGCGGTGATCGCCGGGGACGGCGATCTCTTCGTCGCCGGCGGGGTCGAGTCGATGAGCCGGGCACCGCTGGTGATGGGCAAGCCCGACAAGGCCTTTCCGCGCGGGAACCAGACGGTCTGGGACACGACCCTCGGCTGGCGGTTTCCGAACGCGCGGATGGAGGAGATGTTCCCGCTCGAGTCGATGGGCGAGACCGGGGAGAACGTCGCCGACCGGTGGGGCGTGTCCCGCGACGACCAGGACACGTTCGCGCTCGAGTCACAGCAGCGCCACGCCGAGGCGGTCGCGACGGGACGCTTCGCCGACGAGCTCGTGCCTGCCGGCGAGCTCGAGGCGGACGAGCACCCCCGCGCGGACACGACGCTCGAAAAGCTTGCGGCTCTCAGGCCCGCCTTCCGCAAGGACGGCACCGTCACCGCCGGGAACTCGAGCGGAATTAACGACGGCGCAGCCGCGCTCGTGATCGCGAGCGAGGAGCGGGCGGCCGCGCTCGGGGTCGAGCCGCTCGGACGGTTCGTGGCGTCCGCCGTTGCGGGCGTCGATCCACGCGTGATGGGCATCGGCCCCATCCCGGCGGTCCAGAAGCTTCTGGTCCGAGCCGGCATCGATGCGGCGCAGGTCGACCTCGTCGAGCTGAACGAAGCGTTCGCGTCCCAGAGCCTGGCGGTGATCCGCGACCTGGGCCTCGACCGGGCAAGGGTGAATGTGAACGGCGGCGCGATCGCGATCGGCCACCCTCTCGGCATGAGCGGAGCGCGTCTGGTGGTGACCCTCCTCCACGAGCTGCGACGGCGTGGCGGCCGGTACGGCATCGCCACCATGTGCGTCGGCGTCGGCCAGGGGCAGGCGGCGCTCTTCGAGCGTGAATAGCCCGGGCGAGGCCTACGTTCTGCTCGGGCTGCGGCTGGGACGCCATGTCGAGGGGGTTGTCGATGCCTACTACGGGCCGTCCGAGTTGAAGGAGCAGGTCGACGCCGAGCCGCTTACCGAGACTGCCGTGCTCGTCGCACAGGGAGACGCGCTTCTGGCGGAGCTCGACGACGGCTGGCTGCGCGACCAGGCGCTCGGGCTCCGCACCTATGCGGGCAGGCTTGCCGGGGAGGAGATCTCGTACTCGGACGAGGTCGAGCGTTGCTACGGCGTTCGTCCGCGGCGTCGAACCGCGGATTCGTACGCAGCCGCCCACGAGCGGCTCGACGAGCTGCTGCCGGGGTCAGGCTCGCTCAGCGAGCGCTACCAGGCGTGGCGGAGCGACGCGACCGTCCCCGCCGAGCTCGTCGTCCCGCTCGTGCAGGACGCGGCCGCAGAACTGCGGACGGCGACCGCCCGGCTGGTCGAGTTGCCGGCAGGGGAGCAGCTCGTGGTCGAGGGCGTGCACGACGAGCCGTGGTGGGCGTTCAACTACTACCTCGGCGCACTCCGCAGCCGGGTGGTCGTCAACCTCGACGTGCCGACGACGTGCCGCGAGTGCGTCCACCTCGCCGGGCACGAGGTCTATCCGGGCCACCACACCGAGCACGCGCTCAAGGAAGAGCTGCTCGTCCGCCGTCAGGGCAAGGTCGAGGAGGCGATCCAGCTCGTGCCGACCCCATCCGCACTCGTCGGCGAGGGCATCGCGGAGGCCGGCCCGGACCTGGTGATGGACGACGAGCTCCGCGGGCGGCTGGTCGCCGCGATCCGGCGGCGCGGTCTGGAGTACGACGTCGAGCATGCCGACGCGGTCGCGGACGCCCGTCGTGCTCTGCGCGCCGTCAGCCTCGATGCGGCGCTGATGATCCACGAGGACGGCGCCTCGGTCGAGGACGCCGAGGCATACGTCCGGCAGTGGGCGCTGGCCGCGCCCGACGAGGCGGCGCACAGCGTTCGCTTCGTCGTCGATCCCACCTGGCGCGCGTACGTGGTCAACTACTCGGCGGGCCGAGACCTCTGCGAGGCGTGGGTCGGCGGGGAGCCGGATCGGTTCGTCCGGCTCCTCACCGAGCAGGTCCGGGTCGGCGAGCTTCTAGATTCCCATCCCGACGGCGACTAGCCTCGGCGCGTAGGTCACGGCGACCTCGTCCTCTTCCGCGTAGTCCTCGACCATCCGTGCCAGCCGGCCGGTGTGGCTGCGGGACAGCTCTTCGACGAGCAGCCAGGCGCGCAGCACGCGCACCCGCGCGTCCGGATCACTCCCCCGCCCGCCGATCTCGACGGAGAGAACCGTGCGGCCGGCGCCGTCGGTCTCGACCGTGAGCGTCCAGTCGATCCGCGCATGCCCGGCGTCCGGTCCGAAGCGCCAGATCAGGCTGTGCGTCGACCCTCCCGTGCTCCAGATCGCCCGGTCGTCGAGCCCGAGCGCCACGAGCCGGTCGACGAGCGACCGCATCGGGTCGGTGGTCGCCAGCACGCGCTCGGCCATACCGGGGTCGGCGTCGATCGTCTGGACAAAGGTGCTGGTCACGTCGTAGGTGCGGGTCATCGTCTTCCTCCTCTCGGTTTGCTCGGACTTCACGATCCGATGTTCGTCCGCCTCCGTGCATGCGACCATGGCGCTGCCCTGTGTCTGCCGGTTCGGTTCTCCGCACCCTGCGGCCGTCGCCGACCCGCGGCTGTAGCGTTGTCGTGTGCGCGCGCTGGAACGGCTCGAGGAGCTGTACGCGATCGGAGGCGGGCCGGGGGCGAACCGCATCGGCTACTCGCCGGAGGAGGACAAAGCGCATGTCTTGGCGCGCAGCTGGCTCGACGACGCCGGGCTGGAGGTGCGCGTCGACGAGGCCGGAAACACCTTCGGTGGGTCGGATCCGGTCTGGACCGGGTCGCACCTGGACTCCGTTCCTCAGGGCGGCAAGTTCGACGGCGCCCTCGGCGTAGTCGCCGCAATCGAGGCCGCGGAGCGGGCCGGGCGCGGGACTGTTGCGATCTTCCGCGAGGAGGAGCGAGGCTGTGTCGGGAGCCGGGCACTCGTTGCGCGCGGCGGCCCGCTACCCGAGGCGTTCGTCGAGTTGCACATCGAGCAGGGGCCGCGGCTGGCTGCGGCGGGAGCGCCGCTCGGCATCGTCACCGGCATCGTCGGCTACGCCCGCGGCGAAGTGGTCGTGGACGGTGCCGCGGGGCACGCCGGGACGACGCCGATGGAGCTCCGCGACGACGCCCTGGTGAAGGCCGCCCGTGGGATCCTGCTGCTGGAGGAGGCCGCCCGTCTGCTTCCCGACGCGGTCGCGACCGTCGGCCGGATCGAGGCGGAGCCGGGTGGGATCAACGTCATCCCTGGCCGCGTGCGCTACAGCGTCGACGTGCGTGCCCCGGACGAGGCGCGGCTCGATCGGCTGATCGAGCTCGCAGGCATCGACCATTCGCAGGCCGTTCCTCCGGTCGATATGACGCCGAGCGTGACCGGCGCGCTGCGGGCTGAGGTCGAGGACCGAGGACTGCCGGTCGTCGAGCTCGCATCCGGCGCAGGACACGACGCCGGCGTGCTGGCCCGCGCCGGCGTCGCGACCGGAATGCTGTTCGTCCGAAGCCTCAACGGCGGCGTCTCGCACTCGCCCGACGAGCTCTCGTCCGCGGAAGACATCGAGCTCGCGATCGACGTGCTCGCGGCGGCGCTAGCCCGTCTCTGAGAAGCGGATGTCCTGGGCCCCTTCCCAGAGCACGAGCTCGCCGATCGCCGACAGGTGCTCGAGGCCGTCGACCACGCTCGCGAAGTGATTGCCGGCGAGCTGGCCCGCCTTGCTCGCGAAGCACGTGTCCCCATAGGGGAACAGGATCTCTACCTCGCTGAGGCCGCCGGGGTAGAGGAGCAGCTCACCCGGCGCCGGGTAGCTGGTCGGGTCCTCGGCCCCGAGGTCGCCGACATCGTACGAGCCCATCGGGATCCACGCCGCCTGGCCGCTCCACCGCGCCTGGATCAGCTTGCTCTCGTAGGGGAGCATGGTGCGGAAAAAGGCGACGGTGCGCGGCGACCCGTCCTCTTCGAGTCGGGCGGTGAGCTCAAAGCCGGCGACGGAGATCGTGATCACCGAGCGATCTTTGCACCCGACGCGATCCACTGTCCTAGTGCCTGTCGTTCGGCGGTGGTCATGTGCGTCGCGTTGCCAAGCGGCATGAAGGTCGAGTCGACCGCCACGCCGCGGATCTGGGCTGCGAGAGCACGGATCTGCTCCGGGGTATCGAGGACGACATCTGCGGGGGGCGAGGTGAATCCCGGCTGTGTCGGGTGCATCGAATGGCAAGGGGCACAGCGCGCCTGGACGATCCGGTGTGCCTGCGCGAAGGAGACTGTCGATCCCCCGGCGATCGGTTTCGCCTCGGGCGGGCGCAACCAGATCGCGATGCCCGCGATCGCGCAGGCGCAGCCGACCGGGATCCACCACAGCGTCTCGCCGGCGTGGCGGCGGTTGAAGTAGACGCGGATCGCGGCCCCGACTGCCATCAGCGCGACCAGGACCGCCCAGGCGTGGTCGTGCGTGTAGGTGAAGGGGAAGTGGCCGGCGAGCATCGTGAACAGGACGGGCAGCGTCAGGTAGTTGTTGTGGACCGAGCGCTGCTTGGCGACGACCCCGGGTCTCGGGTCGGGCTCGCGTCCGTCCTCCTTCGCCCGGACCAGCTCCCAATGCGCCGGGATGATCACGAACAGGACGTTCGCGGCCATGATCGTGCCGAGCATCGCTCCGACCTGGAGGTAGGCGGCGCGCGGCGCGTAGAGCTCGCCGACGCCGTAGGCCGTCGCCGTGACGAGGCCGACCATCGCCAGCACGAAGGGCAGCGTCCGGTCGGCGAGGAGGCGGCAGACGACGTCGTAGACGAGCCAGGCCGCGGCGAGGAGCCCGATCGAGATCAGGATCGCCTCCCATGGCTCGAGATCCGCCACCGACGGGTCGATCAGCCGGAGCCGCGCGTCGGTGTAGTAGACGATGCAGAGGAGCGCGAACCCGGACAGCCAGGTCCAGTACGCCTCCCACTTGTACCAGTGGAGCGGCTTCGGGAGCCTCGGCGGCGCGACCCGGAACTTCTGGATCCGGTAGAAGCCGCCGCCGTGGATCTCCCACGACTCGCCGCTGACGCCGTCGGCTCGGTCTTCCTCGCGCTCCGGCTCGCCCAGGTGGTTGTCGAGGGCGACGAAGTAGAACGACGTGCCGATCCAGACGATCGCCGCCGTCACGTGGAACCAGCGGAAGACGAGGTCGAGCCAGTCGGTCGCGTACGTCGCTAGGACCGGCGCCACCGATCCTCCGCGATCGCGACGAGCTCCTCGACGGCGGTATCCAGCTCCTCCTCGCGGGTGCGGTCGATCCGCCGGCGCAGCACGTCGAGGATCTCCGACTTCGGCCGGCGGTTGACGAACACGACGAAGCGGAAGCCGAAGCGCTGCTCGTACTCGGCGTTCAGTCGGGCGAGCTCGGCGAGCGTCTCGGGGTCGGCGTCGCTGCCTTGCTCGGTTGCGGAGCGGGCGGACAGGCCGGTTCGGGCGCCGATCGCCGGATGTGCGTTCAACGCTTCGAGCTTCTCCTCTTCGTTGAGCGTTGCGATCACGTCGTGGGCGTTCCGGAGCGGGTTCTCGCGCGCGGCGAGCCTGCGGACGAGGGCGGTGTCGCCTTCGAACAGCTCCGCGAGCTGCTCCTCGTCTAGCTGCCGCGGTAAATCGCGCACGCGTAGGGCGAGAGCAGGAGCGGGACGTGGTAGTCGCGGCCGGCCTCGATCTCGATCTCCGCCTCGACCCGCTTGAAGAACGGGGAGTCCGCGTGAAAGACGATCCTGTACGTGCCTGGCTCGACGCCGGCCAGCTCGCGGATGCGCCCGTCGCCGTCCGTCTCCCCTTCGGCCACGAGCTCGTCGCCCCGGAAGAGCTGAACGCGGATCCCCGCCGCCGGGACGCCGCGTCCGGTGTCGAGTACGTGGGTCGAGATCACGTTCGCGCATCTTCACTTTTCCCCCGGCTGTGGACAAGAAGGCGCACTCTTGTTCCAACCCCGGTCTCAGAGACCGGGGTGGAAACGCTGGAATGACGCCAACCGTCCGGGATCCTGTGGACGAATCGTTCCAAGAACGTTTCACCCCCGGTCTCAGAGACCGGGTGGCAGACGTCACAAGAGCCGCTGCGCCTGGACGCGATGCTCGCGGGCGATCTGCTGCTCGTCGGCTCGAACGAGGTGGCCGTCGCGGACGACCTCCTCCCCGCCGACGTAGAGCCGGTCGACCCGGTGCGGTGCCGACAGGACGAGGCCCGCGACCGGGTCCGCGTCCGCCCCGCCGAGCTCGAGGCCGTCCGTCCGCCACACGGCGATGTCCGCCCGCTTCCCGGGTGCCAGCTGACCGATGTCGTCGCGGCCGAGGACGTCGGCGCCGCCGCGCGTCCCAAGCCGGAGCGCCTCCCGCACCGTCATCGCCCGCGGCCCGCCGCGTCCGCGTGCAACCAGCAGTGCCTGCTTGACCTCGAAGAAGAGGTCGCTGCGCTCGTTCGACGCCGAGCCATCGACGCCGAGCCCGACCGGAGCGCCAGCGGCCACAAGATCCGGGACCGAGGCGACTCCAGCGCCGAGCCGTAGGTTCGACGTCGGGCAGTGTGCGACCCCCATCCGCTCGCGGCCGAACAAGGCGATGTCCTCCCCGGACAAGTGGACGCAGTGCGCGCACCACACGTCGCCCGCCGTCCACCCGAGGTCACTCAGATACTCAACCGGCCGGCAACCGTAGAGCTCGAGGCAGTAGGCGTCCTCCTCCACGGTCTCGGCGAGGTGTGTGTGCAGCCGCAGGCCCAGCCGCCGCGCGAGCGCAGCCGACTCGACCATCAGCTCCCGAGTCACGGAGAAGGGCGAGCACGGCGCGATCGCGAGCTGGACCATCCCGTCGTCGTCCTGGAGCCCCGCGAGCCGCTCCGTCTCTGCGAGCACCTCGTCGATCGACTCGACCAGCGAGTCCGGCGGGAGTCCCCCGGACGACGCACCGAGATCCATCGACCCCCGCGACGCGACTATCCGCACCCCCAACTCGCGGGCCGCCTGCACCTCGGCTTCCCACAGCCACTCCGCGCCGCGGGGGAAGACATAGTGGTGGTCGAAGACGGTCGTACAGCCGGACAACGCCAGCTCCGCGAGGCCCGTTCGCGCGGCCGCATACTCCGCCTCCGCGTCGATTCGTGCCCACACCGGGTAGAGCTCCCGCAGCCACTCGAACAGCGACGCCTCCTGCGCCCGCGCCCGGGTGAGCGTCTGGTACAGGTGGTGGTGCGTGTTGACCAGCCCCGGCGTGACGACCCCGCCGCGGAGGTCGACGAACGTGTCTGCGTCGGGCGTCGGACCGTCTCCGACCGCCTCGACGAGTCCGTCTTGGACGAGCAACCAGCCCTGGGGGAACTCGCTCCCGTCGTCGTCCATCGAGCAGATCCACCCGTTTTGCAGGAGCATCGTCATCGGCGTCCCGACCCTACCGGGCAGGCCCCTTCACGGCGCCGCCACAAGCTCATATAGTCGGGCCTCGGGCGTTCCACGGCATCCGGGGAGGAGTCACATGAAGGAGCGGAAGTTCGTGCTAGGCGCGCTGATCGCGTGCCTGGTACTGGCGGCTGCGTCGCTGGCCGGTCTCGCCGCGGCGAAGCCAGGCAAGAAGCAGGCGACGCTCAAGATCGCCTGGATCTATCCGGGCCCGCACAACGACGGCGGCTGGTCGCAGGCGCACGACGCAGGGCGCCTGTACGTGCAGAAGGCGCTCGGCGACAAGGTGCAGACGACCTACAAGGAGAACGTCTTCAGCAACGCGTCGGTGCCTCAGATCGTCGCCGGGCTCGCGCGTGACGGCTACAAGATGGTCTTCGCCACGTCGTTCGGCATGCTCGAGCTCGGCGTCAACGGCCAGCTCTGGCAGAAGTACCCGAAGATCCTGTTCGAGCAGGCGACCGGCACCCAGGTCGAGAAGAACCAGTCCGAGTACTTCGGCGCGGCCGAGGACACGATCTACCTCTCGGGCATGGCCGCAGGCGCGGCGACCAAGAAGGGTGTCATCGGCTACGTCGTGCCCTACGGCATCCCCGAGGTCGTTCGCCACATCAACGCGTTCACGCTCGGCGCGCAGGCGACGCATCCGGGCGCGAAGGTGAAGCTTGTCTGGACGAACGCGTGGTTCTCACCGCCGAAGGAGACTGCAGCCGCGAAGGCGCTCGTCGCCGCCGGCGCCGACGTCATCGGCCAGAACGTCGACAGCCCCGCCGCCGGCGTCTACGCGGAGAAGGCGGGTGTCCCCTGGGTCGGCTACGACTCGAACGCGCAGAAGTTCGCACCGAAGCAGTGGCTGACCGCATCGGTCTACGACTGGGGCAAGTACTACCTCCGCCGGGTGAAGGCGGCGATGGACGGCAGCTGGAAGCCGGGCTTCTACTACGGCTCGATCAAGGACGGTTTCACCGGGCTGGCACCGTACGGTCCGAAAGTCTCGGCGAAGACCAAGGCGCTGATCGCCGCCAAGCGGCAACAGATCGTCTCCGGCAAGTGGAACGAGTTCTGCGGGCCGGTCTACGACCAGAGCGGCAAGGTGAAGATCCCGAAGGGCACCTGCCTCAATCCGAACACGAAGGCGGGGATCAACGCTCTGTACTCCATGCAGTGGCTCGTGAAGGGCGTGGTCGGCTCCGTCTCCCACGTCCAGCCTCCGGGCTAGTCGTTGGGGCAACAGGCCCCCGACACGAAAGCGACAGCGAGAGGCGCCGCTCACCCCGGCGCCTCTCTCGCTGTCTCGATGGCGGGGATCACGAAGCGCTTCCCCGGCGTGCTCGCGAACGACGCAGTCGACTTCGAAGCGTCCGCCGGCGAGGTGCACGCCTTGCTCGGCGAGAACGGCGCGGGCAAGAGCACGCTGTCGAACATCCTCACGGGGCTCTACCGCCCCGATGAGGGTGCGATCAGCATCTACGGCCAGCCGGTCCACTTCGACTCGCCGAGCGACGCGATCGACGCCGGGATCGGCATGGTCCACCAGCATTTCCGGCTGGTGCCGCCGTTCACCGTCGCTGAGAACATCATCCTCGGCGAACACCGGCCCGAGGCGCGCAGCTTCGTCGTCCATCCGCGCCGGATCGAACGGCGCGTCGCCGGAATCGGCGAGCGGTACGGCGTCGCCGTCGACCCCCGCGCGCGGATCTGGCAGCTATCGGTCGGCGAGCAGCAGCGCGTCGAGATCCTGAAGGCCCTCTACCGAGAGGCGCGGATTCTGATCCTCGACGAGCCGACGGCGGTGCTCACGCCGCAGGAAGCGGAAGCACTGTTCGCGACTCTGCGGGCGATGGCCCATGAGGGCCGCACCGTGATCTTCATCTCCCACAAGCTCCACGAGGTCAAGGCCGTCGCCGACCGCGTGACGGTGCTCCGGGGAGGCCGAAACGTCGCGACCCTAACGACGGCGGAGGCGACACCGCGCGAGCTCGCTGCGCTCATGGTCGGGCGTGAAGTCGAGCTTGCGAAGCGCATCGAGCGCCTGACGCCTCCCGGGGAGGTCCCGGCCCTCTCCGTCCAGGAGCTCCGCGTCCGTGGTGACCGGGGCGAGGAAGCGATCCGGAACGTGACGCTCGCAGTTCGGGAGGGCGAGATCGTCGGCGTCGCGGGGGTGGCCGGCAACGGGCAGCGGGAGCTTGCGGAGGCGATCACGGGGATGCGGCCCCTCTCGGCCGGCTCGGTCCGGGTCGGCGCCCGGGCCCTCCGCACCGGCGACCCACGCGCAGCGATCGCCGCCGGGATTGCGCACGTTCCCGAGGATCGGCTCGGCACCGGCGTCGCGGCGGGCCTCAGCATCGCCGAGAACAGCGTGATCAAGTCCTATCGGCACCGAGGGATCTCCCACGGCCCGATCCTGAACTGGGGAATGATCCGCGAGGTCGCGCGGGATCTGATCCACCGCTACGGCGTTGCAACTCCTGGGCCGAATCTGCGCGCCCGCGACCTGTCGGGCGGCAACCTGCAGAAGCTCGTCCTCGGCCGGGAGTTCTCCAGCACGCCAAAGGTGCTGATCGCAGCCTCGCCGACCCGTGGGCTCGACGTCGGCGCAATCGAGACCGTCCACGCCTACCTGCGCGAGGCTGCAGAGAGCGGAGTCGCCGTCCTCCTGATCAGCGAGGACCTCGACGAGATCCGCGCTCTGGCCGACCGGATCGTGGTCATCTACGAGGGCGAGCTGACCGGTGCGTTCGATCCCGTGACGGCGACGGTCGAGGAGATCGGGCTCGCGATGGCCGGGGGCGAGCGCCTGTGATCAGCGTCGAACGGCGCCTCACGCAGCCGCGCTGGCTGACGTACCTCGTCCCGTTCGTGTCGGTCGGGGTCGCGTTCCTGATCATGGCCGTCGTCCTGCTCGCGACGGGCCACGACCCGATCCGGACATACCGGCGGCTCTTCGACGCCGCCTTCCACGGCAGCGCCGCCTGGACCGACACGTTCACGCTGGCGACGCCGCTGATCTTCACGGGGCTGGCGGCCGCGGTCGCCTTCCGCATGCAGCTCTTCAACATCGGGGCCGAGGGGCAGCTCTATATCGGAGCGATCTGCGCAGCCGGCGCCGCGATCTGGCTCGGCCCGGACCACGCGCTGACGCTGACCATCCTGGCGATGTGCGTGTGCGGCGCCGCCGGGGCCGCGCTCTGGGCACTCATCGCCGGCGTGCTGAAAGCGTTCGCACGCACCAACGAGATCATCACCACGCTGATGCTCAACTACGTGGCTGGGCTCCTGCTCACGTACATGATCTTCGACAGCGCGTCGCCGTGGCGCGACCTGTCCACGATCCAGACGCGCTCGTTCCCACAGTCGGTGGCACTGAAGCCGAGCCAGTTCTGGCCGACGGTGACCATGTTCGGCGTCTCCGTGTCGTTCGGGTTCATCCTCGCGATCGGCGTGGCAGTCGCGCTCTGGGCGCTCTTCCGGGTGACGCGCTTCGGTTTCGAGATGAGCGTGATCGGCGACTCGCAACGCGCCGCCCGCTACTCGGGGATGCGGACGCGCCGGAAGATCCTCGCGGTGATGGCGATCTCCGGCGCGATCGCCGGCCTGGGCGGGGCGAGCCAGATCGGCGACTTCTCGCACGTGCTCGACGCCAGCCCCCAGGGGCTTCAGGGCGCCAACTACGGCTACACCGGGATCGTCGTCGCCGCCCTCGGCCGCTACAACCCATTCGCAGTCTTCGTCGTCGGCGTGCTGATCGGCGGCCTGCAGAACGCGGGCCTCTTCCTCCAGGGCGCGGACTTCCCGATCGGGCTTGTCGGCGTGATGCAGGGAATCATCCTGTTCTGCGTCCTGGGCGGCGAGCTGCTCGTCCGCTACCGCGTGCGCCTAGGGCGTCGCCCAGTCGCCGCCATGGAGACGTCGTAGTGGGTGTCAACCACTCCCTGGTTGTCGAGATCCTCACCCAGGCCGTCGTGTACGGAACGCCGATCCTGTTCGCGGCGCTGGGCGAGCTGCTGGCCGAGCGCTCCGGCGTCCTCAATCTCGGGGTCGAAGGGATGATGCTGGTCGGTGCGGCGATGGGTTTCTGGGGGATGCAGCGGGCGCCGGGATCCGACGCGACTGCGCTGACGCTGGCCGTGCTGACGGCTGCATTTGCAGGTCTGGTGATGGCCCTGGCCTTCGCGATCCTGGTCGTCTCGCTCCGGGCGAATCAGATTGTTTCCGGCCTCGCACTGACGATCTTCGCCGGGGGGCTCGGCCTGGCCTCGTACCTCGGGAACGACCTGGGGCTCGCTGACGTGCCCGCGAAGCATCAGTTCGGAGAAATCGACGTCTTCGGCCTGAAGGACACGCCGGTGGTCGGCCCGATCCTCTTCCACCAGTCGGCGCTGGTCTACTTCTCGTGGGCACTGACGGTGCTGATCGCGCTGTACCTCTCGCGCACGCGGCTGGGTCTGAACGTGCGCGCGGTCGGCGAGAGCCCTGGGGCTGCGGATGCGATGGGGATCAACGTCACCCTCTACCGGTACGCGCACGTGCTCGCGGGCGGTGCACTCGCGGGGATCGGAGGCGCGTGCTACAGCCTCGCGATCACGCCCGGCTGGACGGACGGCGACTCGCTCGTCGGAGGCGCAGGCTGGATCGCAATCGCGCTGGTGATCTTCTCGTTCTGGCGTCCGGAGCTCTGCCTCGTCGGCGCCTATCTCTTCGGCGGCCTCGCCGGCGGCGTACCGGCCGCCATTCAAGCCCACAACTACAAGGCCATACCGGCGTTCTTCAAGACGAGCGAGTTCCTCAACTCGTTGCCGTACCTGATGACAATCCTGGTCCTCGTGATGGTCTCCACGAGCTTTGCTCGGCGCCGAATCGGCGCACCTGCCGCCCTCGGCGTACCGTATGTCCGCGAGGAACGCTGATGGAGGTCGTCAGTCCCACGAGTCTCGACGAGGCGCTCGAGGTCAAGGCCGAGCGCCCGGACGCTGTGCCGATTCAGGGCGGGACGGACGTGATGGTCGAGCTGAACTTCGACCGGCGCCGACCCGACGTGCTCCTCAACCTGAACGAGGTCGCCGAGCTGCGCGGCTGGTCGCGCGAGAACGGAACCCTGCGGCTGGCATCGGGGCTCACGTACGCGGAGGCAATGGAGGCCGAGCTGGCGGACCTGCTCCCGGCGCTGGCGGAGGCGTCGCGGACGGTCGGCTCGCCGCAGATCAGGAACCGCGGCACCATCGGGGGAAACCTAGGCACCGCCTCCCCGGCCGGTGATGCCTTGCCGCCGCTGCTCGTCGAGCGGGCGTCAGTCGAGCTCGCCTCGGTCCGCGGGGTCCGGACGATGGCGCTCCACGAGTTCCTCGTCGGTCCGAAGCGGAACGCTGCGGCCGAGGACGAGTTGATCACCGCGGTCGAGATCGAGGCGTCGGGGGCACCGCAGACGTTCATGAAGATCGGCCCCCGGAACGCGATGGTGATCGCGGTCTGTTCCCTCGCGCTCGTCGCCGACCGGGAACGCGACGAGCTGCGCGCATCGTTCGGGTCTGCAGGGCCGGTGGCAGGACTGGTCACGGCGCCGCTCGGGGAGTCCGCGGCGTTCGCGGAGCGGGTCGCCGAGGCCGCCAGCCCGATCGATGACGTGCGCGGTACGGCTGCATATAGACGCCACGCGTTGCAGGTGCTGACAACGCGGGCATTGGAGCGCTGCCTGGGTTGAGAATCACTATCACTATCAATGGCGAGCCACGCGAGGCTGACGTCTGGCCGGGTGAGAGCCTGCTGTTCGCCCTCCGGGAACGGCTCGGACTCCCGGGGTCGAAGAACGCCTGTGAGCAGGGCGAGTGCGGCTCGTGCTCCGTCCTGCTCGACGCGCGGCTCGTCTGTTCGTGCCTCGTTCTGGCGGCGCAGGCAGCCGGGCACGAGGTGGTGACGGTCGAAGGACTGGCGCGGGACGACCAGCCGCACCGCGTCCAGGAGGCATTCGTCGAGGCGGGCGCCGTCCAATGCGGGTTCTGCACCCCGGGCCTCGTGGTCGCCACCGCCGACTTGCTTGCCCACAACCCGTCTCCGACCGAGGACGAGGTCCGCGAGGCGCTGTCCGGGAACCTCTGCCGTTGTACGGGCTACGCGAAGATCCTCGATGCTGTCAGCCTGGCGGCGTCAGCATGACGGCGCCGGCGCCCACGATCGCCGACTGCCGTGGAGAAATCGGCGCCCAATCAGCGCAGTCCTGCGACAGTCGCGCGCGGGTTATCGCGGTATCGTCGATGTCGGGTGGCGGGGGGAAGGCTCCTCTTTCCCCACCCAGGGTGGGGAGTTGGGGGGAGTGCCGATGAGCACAACCGTCCGCAAGCTGGAGGTCGGGCGGATCGGCGAGGTCGTGCCGCGGGTGGACGGGATTCCGAAGACGACCGGTCAGTTCACCTATGCCAGCGACCTCTGGCAGGCGGGGATGCTCTGGGGCCATACCGTCCGCAGTCCGCACGCGCACGCTTGGATACTCGAGATCGACATCTCGCAGGCGCTGGCGATGCCCGGCGTCCACGCCGTCCTCACCCACGACGACGTTCCCGGCCAGAAGCGCTACGGGCTCGAGTTCCCCGACCAGCCCGTGCTCGCGATCGACCGCGTCCGCTACTTCGGCGAGCCGATAGCGCTCGTCGCCGCCGAGCACCCAGAGCAGGCCCGTCGGGCGGCAGAGAACGTTCGGATCGAGTACGAGTTGCTCGAGCCCGTCACCAACCCGGAGCGCGCGACGGAGCAGGAGCCGCTCCACCCCGACCGGCCGACGATGGGCCACGGGTACCGCGAGGATCCGCGGCCGAACGTCGTCCGTCACATGGTCATTCAGCACGGCGACCCCGACGCGGAGGGCGACGTCGCGGTGGAGGGCGTGTACGAGGTCGGGATCCAGGACCAGGCGTTCCTCGGCCCAGAATCGGGGTTGGCGGTCCCGGACGGCGAGGGCGGCGTGGACATCCACGTCGCAACACAGTGGCTCCACGTCGACCGCGACCAAGTCGCACCCTGCCTCGGTCTGGCGCCTGAGCAG
>JBKPPY010000135.1:0-8551 GCA_046733845.1 Actinomycetota bacterium
GGACATCGAAGGCAGGTCAGCGGCGGATTATAACGCCGTGTTCGGCGGCCTACCTGATCCTACTGCAACAAGTTGACCCATCTAGGGGTATACCCCTAGACCGACGCCGCAGTGAACCAGGGCCATCCCGGTAGCGCGGACGCTCCGGATGCGGGACGATCTTCCTGTTGGCAACAACGGTCCTGATCGTCGACGACCACGAGCCGTTCAGGTCCGCGGCACGGCGGGTGCTGGAGACGGAGGGTTTCGAGATCGTCGGCGAGGCGGCCGACGGCACGTCCGGGCTGGCGCTGGCGAACGATCTGCGCCCGGACATCGTACTGCTCGACGTCGTCCTTCCCGACCTGAACGGATTCGACGTCGCCGATCGGCTCGCCGACGGGCCGTCGACCGTCGTGCTCGTCTCCAGCCGCGGCCAGGCCGACTTCGGGCGGCGGCTGCGGCAGACCCCGGCGGCCGGCTTCGTCAGCAAGGACCGGCTCACCGGCCGACGCCTGCGCGAGCTCCACGGGCGGGCGCGATGAGGCCGCTCTTCCTGGCGCTCGTGCCTGCGGGGGCGGCTCTGACGGTGCTCGCCTACGAGGTGGAAGTCGACAGCCTCCACACGGCGGACGGCAGGCTGGTCGTTCAGCTCGCCGCGGCCGCGGCCTTCCTGGTGTCGGGTCTGCTCGCGTGGTGGCGCCGCCCGACGAACCGTCTCGGGCCACTGATGGTCGCGACCGGATTCGCCCTGCTCATGCGGCACCTCCGCTACAGCCACGACGCACTCGCGTTCACGTTGTTCTTCCTGTTCGGCGAACTCGGCTTCGCCCTCGTCCTCCACTCGTCGCTGGCGTATCCGGCCGGGCGGACGAGGGACAGGCTGGAGCGGTGGCTCGTCAGGGCGGGCTACGTGATCGCGCTCGCTTTTCCGATCGCCATCCTGGCGCTCCATGACGTCCGCGATCCGCTCCTCCAGTTCGGATCGCTGCACCGGAAGAGCGACATCCTCGTCACGCGAGAGGCGCATGCAGTCGAGCTGCTGCAGAAGTCGTTCGTCGTTGTCTTCTACGGCGTCTTGGCAGCGCTGTTCGTCGCGCTGGTCTATCGTCGACTGGCCGGATCGGCGCCGGGCGCGCGCCGACTCCTCTCTCCACTGCTGGCAGCGGCAGCCGCGGTCGGGCTCTGGGGAGCGTATGAGTGCGTCCTCACCTTCGGCAGCGGCTCGGCGACCACGGTCCTCTTCTGGGCGCAAGCGGTCGCTTTGCTCATCCTCGCTCCGGTACTCCTTGCCGGGTTGCTGAGAGCGCGCCGTGCACGAACCAGCATGGGCGACCTGGTCGTGGAGCTCGAACGAACGCCGGCCCACGGTCTCCGGGACGCGCTCGCCCGTGGTCTCGGGGACCCCACCCTCGAGCTGGGCTTCTGGCTGCCCGAGCGGCGGGCCTTCGCCGACCGGAACGGACATCCGTTCGCGCTGCCGGACGTCGAGTCGGAACGGGCGGTCACCAGGCTCGAGCACGAGGGCGAGCCGCTCGCGGTCCTCGTCCACGACGCAGCCCTGCTCGACGAGCCGGAGCTGATCGAGGGAGCTACGGCCGCGGCCCGTCTGGCACTCGAGAACGCCCGCCTGGGCGCGGAGCTGCACGCGCAGCTGGACAAGGTCAAGGAATCGCGCGCTCGGATTGTGGCCGCGACCGACGCCGAGCGACGCCGTATCGAGCGCGACATCCACGACGGCGCCCAGCAGCGACTGGTCGCGCTGGCGCTCGAGCTGCGGTCCGCCCAGCTGCGCCTGGCCCACGAGAATCCGGAGGTCGAGCGGGTCTTGGCCTCCGCAGTGGACGATCTGCAAACGGCGGTCGAGGAGCTGCGCGAGCTCGCCCGCGGCGTCCACCCGGCGATTCTGACCGAGGAGGGGCTGGCGGCGGCGCTCGAGTCGCTGGTGATCAGGGCTCCACTGCCGGTCACGCTGGAGGAGGCGCCCGAGGAGCGGCTGGCCACAGAGGTCGAGGCCACCGCCTACTTCGTGGCCTGCGAGGGGCTCGCGAACGTCGCCAAGCACGCTGAGGCGCACGCGGCCACGGTCGCCGCCCGGATGGAGAACGGACTGCTGGTGGTCGTCGTCGCCGACGACGGCGTCGGCGACGCCCGCGCGAACGGCGGGGGCTCGGGGCTGAGCGGGCTCACGGACCGCGTCGAGGCGCTCGGCGGCCGCCTGAACATCTACAGCCCGGCGAGCGGCGGCACCCGGATCGAGGCGAGGATCCCGTGCGGGTCGTGATTGCAGACGATTCGGTGCTCTTTCGCGAGGGCCTTGCCCGCGTCCTCGCCGACGGCGATTTCGAGGTAGTCGCCCAGGCGGGCGACGCAGAGGAGCTCAGGGAGGCCGTCCGCCGCGAGAAGCCCGAGGTCGTTGTGGTCGACGTTCGCATGCCGCCGACCCAGACCGACGAGGGCACACGCGTCGCCAGGGAGCTCCGCGCGGAGCAACCTGAGGTGGCCGTGCTCGTCCTCTCGCAGACGATCGAGGTGCGGCACGCCTTCGAGCTCTTCAGCGAGCAGCCCGAAGGGTTCGGGTACCTACTGAAGGACCGCGTCCTGGACGTGGACGAGTTCTACGACTCGCTGCGTCGGGTTGCACGCGGCGGAACGGTCGTCGACCCGCAGGTCGTCGGCCAGCTGATCGGCAGACGGCGCGAGCACGACCCGCTCGAAGAGCTGACGAAACGGGAGCGCGAAGTGCTGGAGCTGATGGCCGAAGGGCTCTCGAACCAGGGCATCTGCCGGAAGCTCGTCCTCAGCCCGAAGACGGTCGAGACGCACGTCCACTCGATCTTCGGGAAGCTCGGCTTGCCGCAGGAGGCAGACGAGCACCGCCGAGTGCTTGCGGTGCTCGCCTTCCTGCGGGCCTGACGCAGTCGGTCAATCCATGCCGGAACGTCATCTCACGACCACACAGCTGGGGCCCAGTGAGGCCCGCCCCACGTCGGGTCGAACGGGTGGTGGTGGAGGACGTGCGCCCAGAGCATCCAGGTGGTGAAGCGACAGAGCCCGAAGAAGATCGCCCCGCGGTAGACGGCGAGCTGCGCTTCCTCGGGGAGCAGTCGACCGCTCCAGGCCCAGAACCCGTCATGCGGCGCGATGCGTTCACGGAAGTACGACCTCCGGAGCACCTTCCAGCTCAGCAGCGCGGCCACCACCCAGAAGCTGTCCCAGAGAAAGCCCGGCCCGCTGTAGTACGCCGCCGCGTCGTCCAGACGCCCGAGCCCGGTCGTGTAGCGCCAGGCGCCGAGCGCGAAGTGGTGCGTCCAGGGGAAGAAGAGCATTGCCCCGACCGTGTCACCGGTGTCCGACAGCGTGTGGAGCCAGATGCCGATCAGCAGCCCGAGCGCCCACGGCTTGCTGCGCGTGAACGCGTAGACGAGGGCTGCCACGACGACTCCGAACGTGAGGGAGTGGGTGAAGCCTGCTCCCGGCCATCCGCGGTGGAACTGCGTGGGGTCGCTCGCCTTGAAATCGATCCCTGCGACGTTCGTTCCGTAGGCGAGCCACTTCGTCGCCATGTCCGGCCCCCACGAGCCGATTACCAGAGCAACGAAGGAGATCCCGACCGGGCCCTTCCAGAGCTTCCGCTGGAAGACGTACGGCTCGAGGTCGTGGGCGACCCAGCTCATCGTCGAAGCCTCCGCCAGAGGGACGGAAGACCCCACACCCACAGCAGCAGCCACGAGAAACCCGCGATCCAGGACAGGGCGAACTCGGTGACGAAGACGCCGATCGCGACGTAGGACACCGCGGCGCAGGCATAGAGCAGCCGCTCTTTGGTCGCCGCCGAAAGCCGCACCCGCGGCAGGGAGATCGGCTCGGCTGGGTGTTGCCCGACGTCGATGGTCGAAACGAGCTCGTCTTCCATGGCCGGACAGTCGACCCGCCCGATAACACGGGGCTAAAACGGTGGGACAATTTGAGACATGGACTTCCTGCTGCTCGGCCCGTTCGAGGTACGCGACGGCGACACGCCCGTTCCGCTGCCCCGGAAGAAGCACCGGGCGCTGCTGGCGCTGCTGCTGCTCCGTGCCGGCGAGGTCGTTTCCGCCGACGTGCTCGTCGAGGAGCTCTGGGGCGAGCAGCCGCCGAAGACCGCGCTCGCGGCCCTCCGCAACTACGTCTCGCAGCTGCGGACGCAGCTCGGCGCCGACCTGATCGAGACTCGCGGCAGCGGCTACGTGGCGCACGTCGAGCCCGAGCAGATCGACGTGGTGCGGTTCGAGCGCCTCGCCGCGCAGGCCCGCGAGGCAATGACGGCCGAGAGCCGTGCGTCTGAGCTCCGGGCTGCACTTTCCCTCTGGCGCGGGACGGCTCTCGCCGATCTCGCCTACGAGCCGTTCGGAGCCGCCGAGTCCGCCCGCCTCGAGGAGCTGCGGCTCACCGCCCGGGAGGACCTCGTCGACGCCGAGCTCGAGCTCGGACGCCACGGCGACCTGATCCCCGAGATGGAGGCGCTCATCGCCGAGCATCCGTTCCGGGAGCGCCTCCGCGGCCAGCTCATGCTGGCGCTCTACCGCGCGGGACGGCAGGCCGACGCGCTCGAGGTCTACCGGACGTCGCGCACGTTCCTGCTCGACGAGCTGGGGCTCGAGCCCGGCGTGCACCTGCGCGAGCTCGAGCAAGCGATTCTGCAGCAGGATCCGGCGCTCGACGTGCCCGCCGTCCTGCCCTCGGTCGAGGAGCGGCTGAAGACCGTCACCGTGCTCCTCTGCGAGCTCGTGCCTTCACCACCCGACCTCGATCCCGAACGACTGCGCCGCCGGACAGTGCAGGCGCTGGGCGAGGCGCGGGCCGCGATCGAGCGGCACGGAGGCTCGGTCGAGACGAGGGCAGGCGACGACCTCCTCGGCGTGTTCGGCGTCCCCGCCGCCCATGAGGACGACGCGCTCCGCGCCGTGCGGGCCGCGGCGGAGCTGCGAGGGGCGGTGCCGACCCTGCGGATCGGCATCGACACGGGTGAAGTGCTCGTCGGGCACGGCTTCGTCAGCGGCACGGTCGTTGCCGGCGCGAAGCGCCTCCAGCGCGATGCCTCGCCCGGCGAGGTCCTCATCGGCGCTGCGACGCGCGCGCTGTGTGGCCGCGCAGTCACCGTCGAGGACTCCGGCGGCGCTTTGCGCTTAGTGACAGTGGACGAAGGCGCTCGACCGATCGACCGCCGATACGCACCGCTCGTCGGCCGGGGGCGAGAGCTGGACGCGCTGCGCGCCGCCTGCGAGCGCGCGCTCTCCGACGGGCAGTGCCGTCTGGTCACGATCGTCGGCGAGCCCGGGATCGGCAAGACGCGGCTCGCGACCGAGTTCGTCCGCGAGCTCGAGGGCGATGCGACGGTTCTGGTCGGACGTTGCGCCCCGTACGGCGCCGGAGCCGCCTGGCTGCCACTCCGGGAGGTTCTCGAGCAGGCCGGCAAGCAGCTCGATCCTGTCCTCGAGAGTGCCGGAGCCCCGGGCGAGGTGTTCCTGGCAACACGCCGCATCCTCGAGCAGCTCGCCACCGAAATGCCGCTCGTGATCGGGTTCGACGACGTCCACTGGGCAGCTCCGACGCTCCTCGACCTCGTCGAGTATCTCGCCGGACACGCGGAAGGGCCGATCCTCTCCGTCTGCCTCGCCCGACCGGAGCTACTCGAGGAGCGGCCGGAGTGGCCCGGTGAGCGGATCCGGCTGGAGCCGCTGACCGACGACCAGGCGCAGGAGCTGGCGGGAGATGTGGAGCCCGACCTCCGCGACAAGCTCGTGGAGACCTGCGGGGGCAACCCCCTCTTCCTCGAGCAGCTCGTCGTCTACGCGAAGGAATCGGGCACGCTCGAGGGGGTCCCACCCTCGGTGGAGGCATTGCTCGCCGCCCGGCTCGACCTGCTCGGGCCCGAGGAGCTGGACGTACTCCAGCGAGCGGCCGTCGTCGGTCGGCTCTTCGAGACGGCGGCCCTCCGGGCGCTCGACGGCGATGTCGAGCGGTTGCCGGTCCTGGAAGAAAAGAGCTTCGTGCGCCGACTCCGCGGCGGCATCGCGTTCCACCATGTGCTCGTTCGCGAGGTCGCGTACGCCTCGGTTCCGAAGGAGAAGCGCGCCGAGCTTCATGAGCGACTCGCCGACTGGCTCGACGGGCGAGGCGCCCCTGACGAGCTCATCGGCCACCATCTCGAGCAGGCGTTCCGGTACCGGGTCGCCGTCGGGCTCGGCGAAGGCCGGACGCGAAGGCTGGCGCTCGACGCCGGCCACCGACTCGGCGAGGCCGGCATCGCCGCCTGGAAGCGCGGCGACACGCCCGCGGCGACCGACCTGCTCGGCCGCGCCGCAGACGTCCTTCCCGACCGCGACCCCTACCGGCTCGGGCTGCTCTGCGAGCTCGGCCCCGCGCTCCGAGTTGGCGGCGACCTCGATCAGGCACTCAAGCTCCTTTCAGAGGCAGTCGCCGTGGCAGATGAGCCGCCGATCGAACTCCGCGCGCGACTCGAGCTGGCGGCCGTGCGCCTGGCCGGCGACGCGAAACGGTCTGCGGACGAGATCCTCGAGATCGCCGCCGAAGCGGTCAGCGTCTTCGAGGCCGTCGGAGACGAGCGCTCCCTCGCTCGAACCTGGCGCTGGGTCGCATATGCGCACGGGTCGATCCGAGGTCGTTGGGCTGCGTCGAAGGAAGCCGCGGAGCGGGCGCTGGAGCTCTACCGTCGGACAGGGTGGTCGACGTCTTCGTGCTTCTCTGTTCTCGCTGCCGCTAATCACTCCGGGCCAACGCCGGCGCAGGAGGCGATAGAGCAGTGTCAATCGATGCTCACAGATGCGGATCTCGGTGGGCAGGCCAGCATCCTCTGCTGCCTGGGCGGGCTCGAAGCCATGATCGGACGATTCGCGGAGGCTCGCCAGCTCATCGCAGGTGCACGCGTGATGTTTACCGAGCTTGGGCAGGACTCGATCGCCGCGTCCGACTGCGACCTATATGGAGCACGCATCGAACTGCTCGCGGGTGATGCCGCTTCCGCCGCTCACATTCTTCGCGAAAGCTGCGAGACCCTCTACCGGCTGGGCGACCATGCCAACCTTGCGACCCGGGCTGCCGACCTTGCCGACGCGCTGCGAATCCTCGGACATGCCGAGGAGGCTCAGCAGTGGTGTGCTCTCGCCGAGGAGACCGGTGCCGCTGACGACCTGGCCACGCAGATTGGCTGGCGCAGCACCAAGGCGAAACTCCTGGCGCAGCGGATGACGCTCAAAGAGGCTGAAAGGCTCGCGCGCGAGGCCGTGGGCATGGCGGAAGCAACTGACGCACTTAACAACCATGCGAAGACGCTTCTCGACCTTGCAGAGGTCCTCCGTCTCGCAGGACGCGCCGAGGAGGCGCGGGAGGCCGCGGAGGAGGCGCTGATCCTCTTCGGCCGAAAGGGGAACATCGCGGGCGCGAGCCGGGCGGAGTCGCGACTCGCCGAGCTCGCGCCTGCGTAACAAGGCCTTACCGGCCGTTGGGGCGCGGACCGCTGCCGCCCTCGGGCATCCCTGCCGTCATTGCCGTTCACCTCCTTTCGGAGGCGCAGCTCACGGCCGGGTCAACGGCACCCTCGAGGGGTCGGAAACGCTGCTAACGAGGCGGGCGAGCTACGCCTTCGGCGAGCTCTGGGAGACGGGCGCCGGGCCTGGCATCCGCGTCTCGTATGTCTCCGCCTACGCTAGGAGGCGAGCGGCTGTTCGAAAACCGGGCGCACCCGGGACTTCCCTCCGGGCGCGCTTCGGGCTTTGCTCAGGTACGGCGTCGGGGTCTGCCCCGACGCCGAGGGAGGCCTGGGAAGCCGGCCTCCCTCGCAAACGGCGTGGTTACTTGCTCAGCTGCCCGCGGACCGCGCCGCGCCGGCGAAGCGGCAGCTAGTGCTTGTCTTTCCCTTGGCCCTGGGAATCGGGCTGTCCGGCAGGGGTGTCGGCCGACCTGCCGGCCTCCTTCGCCTGATCTGCGGGAGCTGCCGGGTCGGTGGCCGGTGACGCGCGGTTCGGGCTCGACGCGCTCGCTCTGTGAGAGGCCGTGGCCGGATGCTCCTTCTTCTGCACTGAATGGGTCGCACGACGAGCGGCCGGCTTAACTCGCTTGGCGGGACGCGGTTCGTGCTTCGGCTTCAAGGTCGGCGTCGCATGCTTCGGCGCGGGCGAGGCTCCGCCGTGATCGCTGTTTCCGTGCGAGACGGCGCGCACGACTACCGCCGATTCCGCAACGTGCGCGCCCCCCGACGTCGGATGCGCAGGATGCTCCGGCCGCGGCCGCTTCGTGTGGAGATGCACCCCCTTGCGCCGGACGGGCGTGGACGAAGCCTCTGCCCGTGCCGGTCGCACCGGCGCGACCACGGCCGTGGCGGCCGCCGAAACCATCCGACCTGGAACATCGGCCGCCGGCCGCACTGACGGCGACGCGTTGCGGTGCACGAGAGGCGCCGGCGTCTTCGCAGGCTGCTTGCCCGTGTGCGTCACGATCTCGCCGGTTGTCACCCCGACGGCGACGATCGCGGCCGAGCCGAGCGCGAGCGCCTTGATCCCGAGGCCGGCAC
>JBKPPY010000136.1:0-11417 GCA_046733845.1 Actinomycetota bacterium
CGCTCCGTGTACCGGCTTGCTTCGCTGTCGCGCAGCCGCAGCATCAGGTGCATGAAGTCGGCCGGCTCGTCGCACTCGAATGCGGTCATGAACTCCTGGTCGTCGATCCCGAACGAGTACGTGGTGTGGTTGTGGATCCCCGGGAACTCGTCGCGGCCGATCTGGATGTGCTCGTCCATCGCCCGCTGACGCTCTTGCTCCGGCAGCGCGTACCAAGGCCTCACCTTCACGAACGGGTACACGACCAGGTAGGGCTGGTCGTGAGGCGTGATCTTCCGCGCCTTGCGCGCGCTGGTGTACTCGGACGCCCTCGTGGTCGCCAGGTACGAATAGGGCGTCTCGAGCCAGGCGGCGAGCGGCGTCCCGTTGAGCTCGGTCCCGAGCTCGCCCAGGTCGTCGTACCGCTCGGTGATCTTCCAGAGGAAGAAGTCGCAGTCGGGGCGGACGCCGGTGCACGTGTACGCGCGGAGCCCGGCCATCCGGTCCACCCATGACTCGACGACGTCCGCGAAGGCATCCTTGCCGGCCGCGCGCTCCTCGACGGGGAGGCGACGCCACGCGGGATCGACGCGGTAGAACGTGTACGCGATGTACTGGCCGTCCACGGCCGGAACGTTAGCGGCAGGACTTGACCAGGCTGCCTGCCCGCGCCGCAAGCGCCGCCGTCTTCACGACCGGGAAGTCGGATTTCGGTGAGTCGTCGGCGTAGTAGACGCCCGATTGCCAGCGGTCGAGGTCGGCCTCGTCGGACACGTGGAAGAAGAGCAACCCGACGACGTTCTTCTGACAGGCGGCGAGCTGGAGCGCATGGCGGTAGTAGCGGCCCTGCGTCGTCTCGTCCACTGTGTCGCCGGCCGAGGGCAGGTCGTGATTGGAGTACAGCTGGCGCTTGTCGGTCGGCGCGGAAGTCTGAACGCCGAACTCGTCGTAGAGAATCGGCAGCGTGGAGCCGCGTTGGCGCGTGCCGTCGAAGGCCCGGCCGAGCAGATTGACGAGCTTGTCGTAGTCGGCGATCGAGATCGTCGTCGTCCGCGGGTGGGCATACGTCGGCGGCAGGCTGGAGCGGTCGAGGTAGGGGTGGACCGAGAACCAGTCCATCACCGGTCGCGTCCGGTGGCTGCGGCGGTATGCGGCGCCGAGGTCGAGGATGAACCGCGTCGGCGAGTGCGTCGCGCGAACCAGCTTGGGGTTGTCGCTGCCTCGTGGCGCCAGCGATCCGCCGATCACGACCGTGCCCGGCGCGGCCGCTTTGATCGCGTCATAGGTTTGCGCGAGGAGTCCGAGGTACGACGAGGCGGCAGCATCCAGGCCGGATTTCGTGAACTGCGGAAGCCAGAAGCGGTTCAGGTTGGGCTCGTTGCCGACGATCACGTACCGGACCGAGGGCACCAGGCTCGGGATCGATGCGGCATACGCTGCGAACTGCGCCCGGGTAGTGGCGTACTGCGGGACCGTCCTGGAGCCGAACGGATAGACGGAGACGATCAGGCGGATGCCGTGCAGCGCGGCGGAGTCCGCAACTGCCTGGAGCGTCGACCGCTCGCCGTCGTCGATGACGCGCTGGCCCGGGTGCCAGATGGAGGTGACGCGGAGCGTGTCGAAGCCGGCGAGCGCGGCCAGGCTCATCTTCGCGTCGGCGCCGATCGCGCCGCCCTCCTTCGCTGCGTCCTCGGCCGCACCGACGAGCAGCGGCTTCGGCTTCGCGGGAGCGGCGGACGCCGGGAGGGGCAAAGCGCCGGCGAGCGCGGCGAGCAGCACGGCGATGAGCGCGGGGGCTTGACGCATCGAAAGATCGGCCGAGGCCGTTGGACCCGGCCCGGGACTCTAGCCGAGCCGGGCGAGAGAGGGAATAGGTCTAACGGACTATCAGTGCCTTGCTTACCAGCAGGCGCGGCTCGCCGCGGTTGACCGGTGCGCTCAGGCTGAGTGTGAACCGGTACCGGCCAGGGGCGATCCGCCTCGCCGGGAACTTGACCAGCGTTCGTTCGCCGACACGGCCGGTCGTCCGCACCGCCAACGTGGTGGAGTGGCGCGGGAGCTTCTCCAGCCGTGCCGAGATCGAGCAGTCGAGATCGCACGTGACGGCGATCGCGGCTGTGCCGGCGGCGATCGTGCGGATACGGGGGTACGCGACTTTGGCGCTGGGTGTCAGCTCGAGACCATTGCACTTCGCGATCACGCCGCCGCGCACGTCGCGAACCGAGTCGCGAACGACGGGCATGCTCGTCTTCGGCGTCAGGTCGGGGTAGTACAGCCCAGACTGAAAACGGTCGAGCGCGGTCTCGTCGAACGCGTGGAAGATCAGCAGCCCGACGACGTTCGGCTGGCAGAACGACAGCGCCATCGCCTGCCGGTAGTACGACGCCTGGGTCGACTCCGGGACCGGCTTGATCGTGGACGGTTCCGTACCCGTGTACTCGGACGCCTTCGCGCTCGGGATTCGCGTCTCGACGCCGAACTCGGCGTAGAGGATCGGCAGGCTCGAGCCCGGCTGGCCGGTGCCGTCGAACGCCTTGCCGAGGAGACCGACCAGCTTTCCGTAGTCGGAGATCCCGATCGGTGTCGTGTTCGGGTGCGCGAACGTCGGCGGGACCTCCGAGTTCTCCGGGTATGGGTGGATCGCGAGCGCGTCCATCACCGGCCCGGTGAGGCCGCTCGCGCGGTATCCGGCGCCGAGATCCTGGATGAAGACGGTCGGCGAGTGGGTGTCGCGTCCGGTGCCCGGCCGGTCGATCCCGCGCGGCGAGATCGCACCGCCGTAGACCTTGATCGCGGAGTCGACCGACTTGAGCGCCGCGTACGTCCGGGCGAGCAGGGAGAGGTACGCGGGCGCGGCCGCATCCGACCCGTCCAGGTTGAACTGCGGCAGCCAGAAGCGGTTCAGGTTCGGCTCGTTGCCGATGATGAAGTTCTTGAGGCCGGGAACAGCGCGCGCCAACTCGGCGGCGTAGTTCGCGAAGCTCGCCTGCTGGTCGTCCGTCAGCGGCGTCGTCCGGCTCCCGAAGTTGTAGACCGAGACGAAGACGTCGATTGCATCGAGGTTGGCCGCTGCCGTCAGGTTGCTCAGCGCCTCGACCTCACCCGGGGCCGGATGCGGGTTGGCCGGGTCCCAGATCGCCGTCACGCGTACGGCCTCGAGTCCGGCGAGCTTGAGGAGGTCGAGCCTCGCCTTCGCCTCGGCCACCGTGCCCGCCTTCACGTCGTCCTCGGCGGCGCCGACGACGAGCGATGGGCCGGCAGGGCGGGCGACGGGCGCAGCCATCAGCACGACGGCTGCGGCGGCCGCCGCGGCAAGGGGGAACCTCATCGGCGGGACGATAGCCTGACCGTCAGTGGAGGACCGCATCGAACAGCAGCTGAAGCACCTGCCGGCGAAGCCCGGCGTCTACCTGTTCCGGGACGCCGCCGGCCGCGTGCTCTACATCGGTAAGGCCAAGTCCTTGCGGTCCCGTGTGCGCTCCTACTTCCAGCGCGGGAGCGACACCCGCATGCAGATCGGGCAGCTGCCGAGCCGCGTTGCGGACATCGACGTGATCGTCACCGGGACGGAGGCGGAGGCGCTCCACGTCGAGCAGAACCTGGTCAAGCGACACCGGCCGCCTTTCAACATCCGCCTGCGCGACGACAAGTCGTTTCCGTACATCGCGGTCACGGTCGAGGACGACTTTCCGCGAGTGATGTTCACGCGTGAGCGGCACCGGCGTGGGGTCGTCTACTTCGGGCCGTACGCGAATGCCAAGAAGGTGCGCGAGACGCTCGACGTTCTCAACCGCGTCTTCCAGTACCGCCCTTGTGAGGGGCCGAAGCCGGGGCGCCACTCCGGGATCCCCTGCCTCGACTACCACATCGAGCGCTGCAAGGCGCCGTGCGTCGGCTACATCGACAAGGACGCATACCGGGAGATCATCGAGCGGGTGATCGAGTTCCTCTCCGGCGAGACGCGCCCGATCCAGCGGGAACTCGAGCGGCGGATGCAAGAGGCGGCGGCCGAGGAGCGCTTCGAGGACGCTGCGCGTTACCGCAACCGTCTCTTCGCAATCCGGCATCTGGCCGAGCGGCAGGCGGCCGACCGGCGCTCTGTCGGCACTGTCGACGTGATCGGGATTGCGACCGAGGGCGACCGGGCGGCGGTGCAGATCTTCCCGCTGCGCGACGGCAGGCTCGTCGACCGGTACGGCTTCCACCTGGAGAACGTCGAAGGGCGGGACACGAGTACGGTGCTGGAGGCGTTCTGCCTCGAGTATTACGGCTCCGCGCCGAGCATTCCGCCGCAAATCGTCGTTCCGCCGGACTCCGGTGACACGGCGGCGCTCGAGCAGTTCCTGTCCGACCGCCGCGGCGCCCGCGTCGAGGTCCGCACGCCTGCCCGCGGGGAGAAGCGCCGTCTGCAGGAGCTGGCCGACCAGAATGCACGCCTCGCGCTCGAGTCGGACCTGATGCAGTCGGAGCAGCGGCGGCTACGCCGGGTCGAAGCGCTCGAGGAGCTGCGTGAGGTTCTCAATCTGGAGAGCCTGCCGCTGCGAATCGAGTGCTACGACATCTCCAACATCCAGGCGGAGTCGCCCGTGGGGGCGATGGTCGTCTTCCAGGACGCGGTGGCGAAGAAGGCGCATTACCGCAAGTTCGGTGTGCGCCGGCTCGACGGACCGGATGACTTCGCGGCGATGGCCGAGGTCGTTTCGCGGCGGTTTGCGCGCCTCCGCGACGAGACCGCGACAGAGTACGACGAGTCGTTCGCGGCGATGCCGAACCTCGTCCTGATCGACGGCGGCAAGGGGCAGCTGTCGGCCGCGCTCTCGGCGATGCAGGCGTTCGACCTTCCCCGCGTGGCTGTCGTCGCTCTGGCCAAGCGCGACGAAGAGGTGTTCGTCCCCGGCCGGCCCGAGCCGATCATTCTCGGGCGCGATTCGCCCGGCCTTCAGCTACTCCAGCGGATCCGCGACGAGGCGCACCGGTTCGCGCTTGGCTTTCACCGGCAGCGCCGGGACACGAAGGCGCGAGGGTCGATCCTCGACGAGCTGCAGGGCATCGGACCGGTGCGGCGGCGGGCGCTCCTCCGCCACTTCGGCTCGGCGGAGCGGCTGCTCGAGGCGACGCAGGAAGAGCTGGAGGGCGTTCCCGGGGTGCCGGCGAAGACGGCGCGCGCCGTCTACGCGCAGCTGCACAAAGCCGGAAGAGCCTAGAAGGTCTTGGGCAGGACGAGTACGAGGATCGTGAGGAACCCGGCTGCGAGCGCGAGAAATCTCATGGCCTTAGCGTAGGAGGCCAGTGTTAGAGCAACCTGAGAGAAGCTGTAAACGCTGTGTAAGACGCTAGCCCTGGTCCGGCGCCAGGAACGGGTAGCGATAGTCAGTCGGCGGGACGAACGTCTCCTTGATCGTCCGCGGCGAGACCCAGCGGATCAGGTTCCACATCGAGCCGGCCTTGTCGTTCGTGCCGGACGCGCGCGCGCCGCCGAACGGCTGCTGGCCGACGACCGCGCCGGTCGGCTTGTCGTTGACGTAGAAGTTGCCGGCTGCGTACTGGAGCTTCTCGTCGGCGAGCTCGATCGCGGCGCGGTCGCGCGCGAAGACGGCTCCCGTCAGTCCGTACGGCGCCGTTCGGTCGACCAGCTCGAGCGTCTCCTCGTACTCGCCCTCCGGGTAGACGTAGGCGGTGACGACGGGGCCGAAGAGCTCGTCGCGGAGCAGCCGGAAGCCGGGATCCTTCGTCTCGATCACGGTCGGGCGGACGAAGAACCCTTCGCTGTCGTCGTAGTCGCCGCCGACCAGCACGGCCGAGTCGCCGTTCGAGCGTGCCTCCTCGATCGCCTCCTTCTGGGTCGCGAACGAGCCCGAGTCGATCACCGCGCCCATGAAGTTCTCGAAGTTCGAGACGTCGCCGATCTTCAGGGCGGCGACTTGGTCAGCCAGCCGCTCGCGGAGGTCGGGCCAGAGGTTCGAGGGGGCGTAGACGCGCGACGCGGCGGAGCACTTCTGTCCCTGGTACTCGAAGGAGCCACGGACGATTGCGGTCGCTACCGACTCGACGTCGGCGGACGGGTGGGCGACGATGAAGTCCTTGCCGCCGGTCTCGCCGACGATCCGCGGGTAGTTCCGGTAAGTCTCGATGTTCGCGCCGACCGTCTTCCACATGTTCTGGAAGACGGCGGTCGAGCCGGTGAAGTGGATGCCGGCGAGGTCGGGGCTGGCGAGCACGGGATCGCCGACCGCCGAGCCGCGGCCGTAGACGAGGTTGACGACGCCGTCCGGCAGGCCGGCCTCCTGAAAGAGGCGCATCGTGTAGTAGGCGGAGAGCGCGGCGGTCGAAGCGGGCTTCCAGAGAACGGTGTTCCCCATCAGCGCCGGCGAGCCGGTCAGGTTGCCGCCGATCGCGGTGAAGTTGAACGGGCTGACCGCGAAGATAAAGCCCTCGAGCGGCCGATACTCCAGGCGATTCCAGACGCCGGGCGACGAGACGGGCTGCTCCGAGTAGACCCGGGTCATGAACTCGACGTTGAAGCGGAAGAAATCGACCAGCTCGGTCGCTGCGTCGATCTCGGCCTGGTGGACCGTCTTCGACTGGTTGAGCATCGTCGCCGCGACCAGCGTCGTCCTCCACGGTCCCGCGAGAAGCTCGGCTGCGCGGAGGAAGACGGCGGCGCGCTCCTCCCACGGCGTCCGCGACCAGTCGTGCCAGGCGTCGGCGGAGGCCTTGATCGCGTTTTCGACCTCGGCCGCCCCGGCCTGGTGAACGTCGGCGAGGACGTGCTCTTTGCGATGTGGCATCACGGCCTGAACGGTGTCGCCGGTGCGGAACTCCTCGCCGCCGATCACGCACGGGACGTCGAGACGCTCCGCCTCCATCTCCGCCAGCCGCCGCTTCAGCTCGTCCCGTTCGGGCGATCCGGGCGCGTAGTCCTTGACCGGCTCGTTCTGCGCCGCCGGAGGGCGGAAGATCCCGTGGCTGCTCATTGGCTGGTCTCCCAGGTGATGCGACAGGTTCTCGCTGCCGCGACCGACATGGCGGGCGCGGCCCCGTGCGGCCGGCTGTGAAAGCAATCGCGAACGCCGGTGGCGAAGCCAGCGGCGGAGCTCGGACGGCGGCTCACGGGGCGCCGTCGGCGCCCATGAAGGGAGCTCCGTCTGTTTGCATGCGTCGCGTGCGTGGCTGTTTCCCCCGTAAAAGGCTTCGGGCCATGCCCGGATTGTATGGTGGCGTGCGATGCAGGTCGTCCGCTACGCCGCCGACGGCTGGGGCGTGGGGGAGCTGTGGTTCGACGGCGACGGCCGCCTCGTGTGGCACGAGTTGCCGACGCCTGCGCTCGAGGCGACGCGGGCAGCCCCCCACGAGGGGGGAGCAGGCCCCCCGACGATCACGCTAGCGCGCTCGCGCGCACGCGTCCGTAACGGATCGGTGCCGGAAGTCGCGCGCCGGGTCGCCGCGTACTTCGAGGGCGAACCGGTCTCGTTCGACGACGTCGCACTCGACCTCGACTGGTGCACGCCGCTCCAGCTCGCGATCGCGGACGCGTTGCGTGCGGTGCCCTACGGCGAGACGGTCAGCTACGGCGAGCTCTCCGCTCTCGCCGGGCGACCGCAGGCGCCGCGGGCGTCCGGCACCTTCTGCGCGCAGAATCGCCTGCCGCTGGTGCTCCCGTGCCACCGGGTGGTTGCGGCGGGCGGCATCGGCGGCTACGGGTCGCTGGGGATCGACTACAAGCGCCGTCTCCTGGAGCTCGAGGGTGCCGCTCTCTGACGAGGTCCGGCGCGAGCTGGCCGCCATCGAGCCCCAGCGGAAGTGCGATCGTCTCGCAGAGCTCTCCGGCCTCTTCCACACGGCGGGCAGCCTCCACCTCCGCCGGCACGGAGAGTTCTCGGTCCATCTCGACGTGGCGGAGGCGGCGGTGGCGCGACGGGCGTTCGGTCTGTTGCGCTCGTTCGGCGTCGAGGCGGAGATCCGCACGTACAACCGCCGGGCTTTCGACCGGGCGACCCGGTACCAGATCCACGTGCCGGGAGACGAACGATCGCTGGCGGTTCTGCACCAGGCAGGCGTGCTGTCGGCTGCGCATGCACCGCTCGAAGCCCCGCCGAAGGGGGTGGTGGGGCGGGCGTGCTGCCGCCACGCATACGTGCGCGGAGCGTTTCTCGGCGGCGGGTCGGTCAGCGGGCCGCGCTCACCGCATCTCGAAATCCGGACTGCGAGCCGTGCAGGCGCCGACCTGCTCGTCGCCGTTGCGGCGCAGGACGACGTTCCTCTGCGGATCCAGGAACGCGGACGGCATGTCGCCGTCTACGCGAAGGGGGCGGAGGCGATCGCCGACGCGCTCGCGCTGGCCGGCGCCGGCGACACTGCGCTTGCGCTTGACGAGCATGCGGTCGTCGCGGAAGCCCGTGCGCGGGCAAACCGCGTCGCGAACGCCGACCACGCGAATCTCGTTCGTTCCAGCCGTGCTGCGCACCGCCAGATCGTGGCGATCCGCGAGCTCGAAGCTCGGGGCCGGCTTGCGCGCCTCAGTCCGTCGCTTCAGGAGATCGCCGAGCTCCGGCAGCGCTATCCGGCAGCCTCGCTCCGCGAGCTGGCTGCGAAGTGCCGACCCCCTGCGACGAAGGCCGCCGCGCACCGGCGGCTGGCCCGACTCGTTGCCCTCGTGGGCGACGGCGACACGTAGCTTTTGCCGCGTGGATGGGTCATACTCGTGCGAGGCGGGTCTGCGCTCGTCGGTCGGTGGATTCAGACCCCGTCCGCCGGCTCGGTTCTGAGCGCGGTGCAACCGGAGGGGAGGGTCGTCCTCGGAGCTTCCCCTCCGGCCCGCCCCTTTGACTACTGACTGCCCGGCGTGGGCACAGGGCTAGACTCGGGACGAAATCGGACACACGGGGGCACACGCGATGGCAAAGGTACGGGTAGGCATCAACGGGTTCGGGCGCATCGGGCGGAACTTTTTCCGGGCGCACCTTCAGCGGGGCGGCGACTTCGAGGTGGTCGCGGCGAACGATCTCGGCGACGCGAAGACGATGGGGCACCTGCTCCAGTACGACTCGACCCTCGGTCCGCTTGGCGAGGAGGTCGAGGTCGGCGACGACGCGATCCGCGCAGGCGACTTCGAGGTCCGGATGCTGGCGGAGCGTGACCCGGCTGCACTGCCATGGGGCGAGCTCGGCGTCGATGTCGTGCTCGAGTCGACAGGTTTTTTCACCGACCGTGAAGGTGCCCAGAAGCACATCGACGCCGGTGCGAAGAAGGTGGTGATCTCCGCACCTGCAACCGGGCCGGACGTGACGCTCGTGCTCGGGGTCAACGACGAGATGTACGACGCGGCCGAGCACCATGTCATTTCGAATGCCTCGTGCACGACGAACTGTGTTGCGCCGCTGGCGAAGGTCCTCCACGACGCGTTCGAGATCGAGAACGGGTTCATGACCACGATTCACGCCTACACGCAGGACCAGGGCCTCCAGGACATGCCGCACAAGGACCTGCGGCGTGCGCGGGCGGCGGCGATCAACCTGATCCCGACGTCGACCGGGGCGGCGAAGGCGATCGGGCTTGTGCTCCCTGACCTGCAGGGCAAGCTCGACGGCATCTCCGTCCGTGCTCCGGTCCCGACCGGATCAGTCACGGACCTCGTCGTCCGGCTCGGGACCGAGGTCAGCCGGGAGCAGGTGATCGATGCGTACCGGCAGGCCGCCGGCGGCCCGCTCGGCCGGTATCTCCAGTTCGCCGACGCACCGCTCGTGTCGACGGACATCATCCGCTCGCCGTACTCGTGCATCTTCGACAGCGAGCTGACGATGGCGAACGGGCAGCTGGTCAAGGTGTTCGGGTGGTACGACAACGAGTGGGGCTATAGCTGCCGGCTGGTCGACCTGATCGCAATGATCGGGGCGACGCTCCCGGTCGCTGCTGCCGCCTGAGATGCGTCTCCCGCGCTCGGTTCGCGACGCCGATGTCGGCGGCAAGCGGGTGCTGGTCCGTGCGGATCTGAACGTCCCGCTCGAAAATGGTCGGGTCGCCGACGACACGCGGATCCGCGCCGCCCTGCCGACCTTGCGCCTGCTGCTCGAGCGAGGCGCGGCCGAGATCGTCGTCTGCTCGCACCTCGGCCGCCCGAAGGGCCCCGACCCGGCCTACGCGATCGAGCCTGTCGCCGCCAGGCTGCGCGAGCTGCTCGGGACCGATGGTCGCGTGCGGGTCCTCGAGAACACGCGCTTCGACCCTCGGGAGACGGCGAACGATCCGGAGCTGGCCAAGGAGCTCGCCGTGCAGGCTGATCTCTACGTAAACGACGCGTTTGGCTCTGCGCACCGCGCGCATGCGTCGACGGAGGGGGTCGCCCATCTCCTGCCGGCGTATGCGGGCCTGCTGCTCGAGCGGGAGCTGCAGGAGCTGGGCAGGCTGCTCGAGGAACCGGAGCGGCCGTTCGTTGCGATCGTCGGCGGAGCGAAAGTGGAGGACAAGATCGGGGTCCTCCGGAGCCTCGCGGAGCGGGCCGACGTCGTCCTCGTCGGGGGGAAGATGGCCGAGGAGATCCGCGTCAATCCGATCGACGTCCCGGTGAAGCTGCCGAACGATGTGGTCGCAGCCGCCGTGTTCGAGCCCGACGCCGAGTCGAAGGTGGTTCCGGCCGACAGCGTTCCCGAGGGCTGGCTGGGTCTCGACATCGGCCCGGACACGCGGGAGGGCTACGCCAAGCGGGTTGCGATGGCGAAGACCGTGTTCTGGAACGGCCCGATGGGCGTCTTCGAGTGGCCGCGCTTCGCCGAGGGGACGCTTGCCGTCGCTCGCGCGGTCGCCGACGCGGACGCGCACACCGTGGTCGGCGGCGGCGACTCTGTGCGGGCGATCGAGGAGGCCGGGCTGGCGGACCGAATCGACTGGGTCTCGACCGGCGGGGGCGCGTCGCTCGAGCTCCTGGAGGGCAAGGAGCTCCCGGGCGTGACTGCAATTCCGCCTGCGTGACTTGCAAATGATCCAACGTGTTATATCGCCGATTTGCAGCGCCTTTGACGCTGCGGAGGTCCCTTTTCGCCATGGCCGGGGTCTGACCCCGGCCATGGCTCTTTAGGATCCGTCCGTGCTCATCGCCGGGAACTGGAAGATGCACAAGGGGCCGGAGGAGACAGCCGCCTTCTGCCGTGAGCTCCGCGAACAGCTCGAGTGGGTCGACGGCGTCGACATCGCGGTGTGTCCTCCGTTCGTCTCTCTCAGCGCAGCGGTCCAGTCGCTTGCGGGGACCGACATCGCCGTCGCTGCGCAGAACGTCCACTGGGAGGTCGAAGGAGCCTTTACGGGCGAGATCTCCCCGCCGATGCTGTTCGAGCTCGGAGTCTACGGCGCGATCGTCGGCCACTCCGAGCGGCGGCAGCTCTTCGGCGAGACCGACGAGGGGACGGCACGGCGAGCCGCGGCGGCGCTCGAGGCCGGTCTGTGGG
>JBKPPY010000137.1:0-17272 GCA_046733845.1 Actinomycetota bacterium
CGGCTCTACCGCGAGCTACTCGAGCGGAAAGGCATCGACGCCTTCTAGCCCCGCAGCGCCGCCGGGCAAAGCCCGACGGCGCGCGACAAGCGGCCTGCCGTGCCCCGTCCGGGGCACGAGCAGGCTGAACGCTTTGTTCCCGCCGAGAAGCGTGCAATCATGCCGCCGGAGCATTCCCCCGGCGTTGCGAGCCCTTCGTTTGATTGCGGTCGTCTTGGCGCTGCTGGCCTTTCCGGCAGCGGCGCAGGCGGCATCGCGGATCTCGATCTTCTACTACCCCTGGTACGGCAACCCGGCGAGGGACGGAGGTTGGGAGCACTGGCTCGTGCCCGGCGGCGCGACCGGCGACATCGCGTCGAGCTTCTACCCGGCGCGGGGGCTGTACTCGAGCTCCAACCCGGCGGTCGTGCGGGCGCAAATGCGCGAGATCGCCACGGCCGGCGTCCAGGAGGTCGTCTCGTCCTGGTGGGGCTGGGGCTCGGCCGAAGACGTCCGCCTTCCGCTGGTCGTGAAGGAGGCAAACGCGGCGGGACTCTCGGTCGCCGCCCATCTCGAGCCGTACCCGGGACGCTCGATCGAGACGGTCGAGGCGGACATCGACCATCTCCGCACGCTCGGCGTCACCCACATCTACGTCTACCGGCCGTTCGACATCCCGGCCTCGGACTGGGCCGACCTGCGGGCTCGTGAGCCGGACATCCAGCTCTACGCGCAGACCACGCTCGTGGGCAAGGCGGCTGCCGCCAAGTTCGACGGCATCTACACGTACGACGTCCTGCTCTGGGGTGGAGACTCGTTCTCGCGTCTCTGCTCCCAGGCACACCGATTGGCGCTCCTGTGCCTGCCCTCCGTCGGGCCCGGCTACGACGCGACGCACGCGACCGCCGATGTCCGCGTCAAGCCGCGGCGGGACGGCGTCACGTACGACGCGATGTGGCGCTCAGCACTCCGCTCCAGCGCCGACGGCGTGACGATCACGAGCTACAACGAGTGGCATGAAGGGACGCAGATCGAGCCGGCCCGCGTGCGTCGTCCCGGCACCGCCGCGAGCGCCAGCTTCCAGAGCTACGACGGCGCATACGGCCGCAGCGGCGTCGCCGCCGAACACGCCTACCTCGACCGCACCCTCTACTGGTCCGACCTCTTCCTGCGGTCACGGCGCGTGCGGCCGTGGGCATTGACCTAACCGCTGAACACGTCCCCTGAACAGCTGGAGACGAGTGCGCTCGGAACGTCCGACCGGGCGACGCCGGCGAGCGAAGGGTGGTCCAGCTCGACCGAGACGTCGGGCCACCGGTCGAGGCCGAGGGCGGCTGCTCCCTCCGCGGCGCCGAAGGAGAGCAACGCATCCACCGGGATCACGTTCCTGCGTCCGGACGAGCGACGTGCGATCCCTTCGAGCTCGCGTAGCTCCTCCAGTGGGTCGATACGGATGTTCGAGTCGGAGCCGATGCAGATGGGAATCCCGCGCTCCAGGAGCGCCTCCACCGGGGCGTAGCCGTCACCGAGGTCCGCCTCCGTGGTCGGACAGACGCAGACCCGGGCGCCGACGTCGGCCAGCAGATCGAGCTCGTGGCCGTCGGCGTGCGTGGCGTGGACGACAGTCGTCGACGGCCCGAGGCAGCCCGTGCGGGCGAGAACCTCGATCGGGCGGACCCCGTGCTCGGCCAGACACTCCTCGATCTCCCGCGGCTGCTCGTCGGCGTGGATGTGCAGCGGCAGGCCTTCCGCGACCGCGTACGTGCCGATTGCCTCGAGCCAATCCGCGGGGCATGCCCGGACGGAGTGGGGGGCAATGCCGACCCGAGCGCCGGACGCACGCAGCGTATCGACGTCACGGAGAAATGCGTCCGCCGAGTCCTGGCGGAACCGGGGGAGCCCTCCGCGCCCATACCCGGCCAGGAGCACCACCAGGTCGATTCCAGCCTCCGCGGCTGCCTCGACGGCAGCCAGCGCCTCTGGGAGGCCGAGGTAGTGGAACTCCCCGACGGCGGTATAGCCCGCCGAGCGCATCTCGCGGTACCAGGCGGCGTAGTCCCTGCGCACCGATGCGGGCGACTGCCGGTCGGCCTCGACGAGCATCTCCTCGCGCCACGCCCAGAAGTCGCCGCCGCCCGCCCGTCCGCGCAAGGCCCGCTGGAATGTGTGCGAGTGGGCGTTGACGAATCCGGGAAGTGTCAGGCGTTCGATCACGGGCAGTGATTCTCCCGGAACTATCCTTGGATCACCGTGGCGACGTCATCTGCTCCGCTGCCCGTCCTGTCCCGGCTTCCGAACGCGCTCACGCTCGTCCGCTTTGCGCTGATTCCTGTGTTCATCGTCGTCTACGCGACCGCCGACGACGGTCACAGCTGGGCGGCCGGAATCATCTTCGGCGTCGCGGGGATCACCGACCAGGTGGACGGCTGGCTCGCCCGCCGGTGGCACGTCGAGTCGCAGTTCGGAAAGTACGCCGATCCCCTCGCCGACCGGCTGATGATCGATACCGCCGTGTTCATGCTCGTCCTGGCCGACCGCCTGCCGTGGCCGGCGCTCGCGGTGATCCTCGCCCGGGATGCGTTGCTGATCGTCGGGACGAAGGTCGCGCTGCCGCGCGGCTACGAGTTCTCGGTCAGCGTGCTCGGCAAGGCGGCGACCTGGGTGCTGTACGCGGGCGTTGCGTTCCTGCTCGTCACCGTCCCCGGGACGCAGTGGCCGCTATGGCTGTTCTGGATCGGTCTGGGGATGGCGGTCGCCGCGGCGGTTCTGTACGTCTCGTCGGCGTGGGGGACGATCAGGAACGGGAGGACCGCATGAGAGCAGTCGTCATGGCCGGCGGCGAGGGTACGCGCCTGCGCCCGCTGACCTCGAACCAGCCGAAGCCGATGGTGCCGATCGTCGGCAAGCCGTGCATGGAGCACATCCTCGAGCTGCTTGGACGTCATGGCTTCGGCGACGTGATCGTGACGCTCGCGTTCATGCCACAGGCGATCCGGAGCTACTTCGGCGACGGCGAGTCGCTCGGGCTCTCGATCGAGTATTCGGTGGAGGAATCGCCGCTCGGCACGGCCGGCTCGGTGCGCCTCGCCTCGGGCAGGCTCGACGACACCGTCCTCGTCATCTCCGGCGACGCGCTGTGCGACATCGACCTCGGCGCGCTGCTCGAATTCCACCGCGAGAAGGGCGCGGCGGTGACGATCGGCCTGAAGTCGGTCGAGAACCCGCTCGAGTTCGGGATCGTCGTCACGGACGAGGACGGCCGCATCGAGCGCTTCCTCGAGAAGCCGTCCTGGGGCCAGGTCTTCTCGGACACGATCAACACCGGCATCTATGTGCTCGAGCCGGAGGTGCTGAAGCACGTACCCACAGATCGCCCGTACGACTTCTCGAAAGAACTCTTCCCGTTGCTCCTCGAGATGGGGAGGCCGCTCTACGGCAAGGTCTGCGACGGCTACTGGCAGGACATCGGCAACCTCGACCAGTACCGGCAGGCGAACTTCGATGCACTGGACGGCCAGGTCGAGCTCGACATTCCCGGGCTCCGGCTACGGGGGAATATCTGGCTCGGCGAGGGCGTCGAGATCGACAATCTCGAGGACATCGAGGGGCCGGCCTTCATCGGCAACTACTGCCGGATCTCGCCGCAGGCGTCGCTCGGGCCGTATTCGGTGCTGTCCGCAAGCGTCACCCTGCGCGAGCGCGCGCGCACGGTGCGGTCGGTGATCGACGCCAGCACGCACGTCGGACGCAGCGCCCTGGTCGAGGGTGCAGTCGTCGGGCGCGCCTGCGACATCCGCTCCCACGTGCGGATCCAGGAAGGTGCCGCAATCGGCGACGAGGTCGTCCTCGGCGCCCAGAGCCAGGTGCTGCCGGGCGTCCGGATCTACCCGTACAAGGAGGTCGAATCCGGCGCGCACATCCACGAGAGCTTGATCTGGGAATCGCGCGCGACCTCGGCGCTCTTCGGCAAGGACGGCGTCAGCGGCCTGATCGACGTCGACCTGACCCCGGATGCCGCGGTCCGGCTCGCCTCGGCGCTCGGTACGGCGCTGAAGCGCGGCGCGAAGGTGGTCGCCAGCCGCGAGGCGCCTCGCGCGTGCCGCACGATCAAACGGGCGATGATCACCGGCCTCAACTCGGCCGGCGTCGACGTCGCCGACCTCCGCGTCCTGCCCCCGGCGGTCAGCCGGCACATGATGAAAACGCAGGGCTATGAGGCCGGGATCCACGTCGGCGTGAGCCAGAGCGACCCGGAGCGGATCCAGATCCGCTTTTTCGAGCAGCCCGGCATCCAGATGACCCCGGATCTGGAGAAAGAGGTCGCGAAGCACTTCAACCGCCGCGAGTTCCGCCGCGTCCCGTTCGGGAACATCGGCAACGTCACGTACCCGGCCCGCGTCCGCGAGGAGTACGCGCAGGACCTGCTCTCGACCCTCGATGTGAAGGCGATCCGCAAGCGGAACTTCCGCATCGTCGTCGACTACGGATACTCCGCCTCCTCGTTCGTGCTCCCGCTGGTGCTGGGCCCGCTCGGGCTCGAGGCGGTCTCCGCACACGGGTTCACGACCGAGTCGGCGGTGACCGAGTCCTCGCTGCGCGAGTCGATCGGCCAGGCGAAGCGGCTCGTGGCCGCAATCGGTGCCGAGCTGGGAGCGGTCTTCGACCGGGCCGGCGAGCGCCTGTTCGTCGTGGACGACCAGGGCCGCGAGATCCCGGCCGAGCAGACGCTGCTCCTGTACGTCCGCCTGATCGGCGAGGCCGGCTGGACCGGGAAGATTGCGGTGCCGGTCACGGTGACAAGCCGGGTGGAGCAGATCGCGGAGCCGTTCGGGCTCGACGTCGTGCGCACGCCGGCCGCGCCGGCCGAGCTCTCGAAAGCGGCGATTGCGGAGGAGATCGTGTTCGCGGGCGGGACCGGCGGCGTCTACGTGTTCCCGAAGTTCCTACCCGGCTACGACGCCGTCGCAAGCCTCTGCACGCTGCTCGAACTGCTGGCCCGAGTCGATCGGCCCGTCTCCGCGCTCGTCGAGGAGCTTCCCGTCTCGCACGTCGTCCACCGGCAGATCGCCTGTCCGTGGGCGCTGAAGGGGCTCGTGATGCGCGTGCTGGCCGAGCGCCTGAAAGACCGCGAGCTCAACCTCACGGACGGAATCAAAGTCCTCGACGACCGAGGCTGGGTGGAGGTGCTGCCGGATCCGGACGAGCCGCTCGTCCACGTCTACGCGGAGGGCGAGAGTGCGGAGGTGTCGAAGGAGCTGGAAACCGAGCTGCACACGCTCGTCGACGAGGCGATGGCCGGGCAGGAATCTGCGGTCGGGGCGCAAATCTCAAGCTGAGGTTGAACCTTTATCCGGTGCCTGCTTCAATTTTGACCAACCGTCGAGAGACGGAACCGGGGACAGGTCTGTCAGACCTGTCCCTCTCTGTGCTCATCAACGCAGAAGGGATGTGATGGAAGCGCTTCCGGACCTTGCGAGCCTGTCCGACTCGGATCTGAAGGCCCTGATCAAGCAGCTCGAGGCGGAGGAGAACGACATCTCCTACCGCCGCCGGCTGCTCCACGGCAAGCTCGACATCCTCCGTGCGGAGCTCGTCGCGCGGCTGCAGAAGAAGGGTGAGGGGGAGCTCGGCCAGGTCGATCTCGACCGGCTGACGGACATCCTGGCCGGCAAGGCCACGCCGCCGTCGGAGACGTGAGCCACATCTACTGCCCGGAATGCGGGTTCCAGAACCTGGAGTCCGCGCACTACTGCTCGCGATGCGGCGCGCTGCTCGTCACGGAGGGAGAGCCCGACGAGACGACGCAGACCTTCTCGGCGGATGAGGTACACGACGAGCGCGGAGACCTGCTCGACGAGCTGGGCATCGAAGGGCCGGCGCTCGTGATCCGCGCCGGCGGGGGTCGAACGGGGGAGATGTTCGCGTTGGAGCGCTCACAGACGACGATCGGACGCTCCCCGGAGTGCGACATCTTCCTCGACGACGTCACGGTCTCCCGCCGCCACGCCGTCGTCAACCGAGGCGACGACGGCTTCACGATCGAGGATCTCGGCAGTCTGAATGGAACCTTTCTGAACCGCTCCCGGATCGAGAACGGTGTCCTCGACAACGGGGACGAGCTCCAAGTCGGCAAGTACCGACTCATCTTCCTCGCCCGATGACCGCGACCACGACCGCAACCGCGCCCCGTCTGCACACGATCGGCTCCGTGTGCCGGCGCCTCCAGAGCGATTTCCCGGACATCTCGATCTCGAAGATCCGCTACCTCGAGGACCAGGGGCTCCTGTCGCCGAAGCGCACTCGTGGCGGTTACCGCCTCTTCAGCGAGGACGACGTCGAGCGACTCGAGACGATCCTCCGCCTCCAGCGCGACGAGTTCCTGCCCCTGCGGGTGATCCGCCAGGAGCTCGACTCGCCGGCGACGAAGGAGCGCCGCCGGCGTCGCGCCGGGCTGACCGGGCGCGAGCCGGAGATCGACGTCGACGAGCTCTGCGCCCGCGCCGGAATCTCATCCCAGCAGGTGCGCGAGCTGACCGACTACGGGCTGCTCGAGCCGCCGCTGACCGAAGCGGACACCGAGACAGCTGCCGTCTGCGCGCGGCTCGTCGCCGCCGGCGCCGACGTTCGCCACCTGCGCAAGTTCGCAACGGCTGCCGGGAATCAGGCCGACCTGCTGGAGGCGCTCGTCCCCAAGCTCCGCTCGCGCAATCCCGAGGCGCGCCAGGGAGCCTTGGACGACCTCCACGTGCTCGCCGAGCTCGCGCAGGAACTCAACCAGTTGCTCTTCTGGCGGGCGCTCCGCCAGCGAGTCGTATGACCGTCGACCTGGCCAGGAAGATCCGTGACGTGCCGGATTTCCCCAAGCCCGGCATCGTCTTCAAGGACATCATGCCTCTGCTTGCCGATCCCGAAGGGCTGCGGAGCGCCGTCGATCAGATCGCCGAGTGGGCGGAGCCACGTAAGCCCGATCTCATTCTCGGGGCGGAGGCGCGCGGGTACATCACCGGCGGCGCGCTCGCCTGCCGGCTCGGCTGCGGTTTCGTTGCCGCGCGCAAGCCGGGCAAGCTGCCCTGGCGGACGGTGGCGGCGAAGTACGCGCTCGAGTACGGGTTCGACTCGCTGGAGGTGCACGCGGACTCGATCGAGAAGGGCCAGCGGGTCCTGATCCACGACGACGTGCTCGCGACGGGTGGGACCGCCAAGGCGACCGTCGAGCTCGTCGAGCAGCTCGGAGGGGAGGTCGTCGGCCTGCCGTTCATCATCGAGCTCGAGTTTTTGAACGGCCGCGAGCGGCTAGAGGGGTACGACGTCTTCTCGCTCTTGCAGTATTGATGAGCACAGAGAGGGACAGGTCTCGCTTGCAGACCTGTCCCCGGTGCCGCTGACCGCCGCGTCCGATACATAGGGGAGAGATGTACGACGTCTTGACAACGACGTACACGTTTCCGTGTCCGACTCGAGGCGAGTCGGCAGTTCGTCTGTCGTCGTTCCGTGCGCTCGAGCGTCTGCCGGGCGCGGTCCACCCGGTCGTGTACCGCATCGCCTTCGCATGTCCGTGCGGACAGGAGCATCCCGGCCTTGTCGCCCACGACGACCTCGACTGGGCGCCGCTCGGATTCCGCGCCGGCGAGTTCCTCAACCTGATGACCGCGCGGCTGGAGCCGGTCGAGACCGAGCTCGGCGACCTCGCCGTGCGCCGGATCGAGGCGGGGGAGTGGCCGTGGAGCTTCTTTTGCTTCCCAGAGCGGCGGCCGCGGCCGGTGTTCCCGTCGTCGTTTTTCCTGCTCGCCGAGGGCGGTCGCGGGCTCGGTGTGGCGGTTCGCTGCCCGGTTTGCGACGCCGTTTCCGTGAATCTCGTCTCGCACGAGCACGTCGATCTGCCCTTCCACAACGACGCCGCGGTCGGGGTGGTCGAACACGTGTTCGCTGAAGACATGATCCGTACGATCGACGACTTCCGCGCCGAGCTGTATTCAGCCAGCTTCGACGCGCGACGGCTGTTGCTGTAAGAGCCCCGGTCTCGCTTGCAGACTGTCCCGGTTCCGTTTCCGCTCGGGCGGGGTAGGGACCCTGGCGGAGGTGGTATGCAGATGTTCGGAACCGTACGCGGCCTTTGCACGCTCGCCGGCGCAGGCGCGGCCGGTGTCCTAATCTGGCTCTCGACGCAGATCGGCCAGGGATCGACCGGCGGCTACTGGGCCGCGGTCGGGATCCTTGCCGGAGCCGGACTGACGATGGCGCTGTCGCAGCTCTTCGGCGGCTGGACGAAGTGGGGCGTGCCGAAGATCTCCGCCGGCGTGTTCCTGATCGGCTTCCTGCCGGTCTTGATCGCCGCCGGCTGGGTGATCCTCGCCGAGCAGCCCCACGGCAACTGGTTCCAGCGGCACATCGAGTCTTGGTCCGGGACGATTGCGATCGACGGCCTCGTTCACGATCTGGGTTCGCTCATCGCCGTGCTCGCCTTCGGCGTCGGCCTGGTGTTCGGCTTCACGTTCGACACGTCCGGCCCGCGCATGCCGGGCGAGCGCGTCTGGGAGACGACTGCGCCAGAGGAGCCGGCGACCGTTCCGACGACGTCCGAGCCCACTGTCGTGCACGACGACGGACGGACGGCCGAGTCCGACGGCGAGCGGGTTCCCGCGGCTCGAAGCTAGTCGCCGCGGGACCTGCGGCGCAGTTCGTCACCGCCGCACCGGCGGACGTAGACGAAGATCGCGCACGCGGCCAGCGCCGCGACGATGAATGACGTCGGCTTCGAGATGCCGACGGCGAGCAGGAACGCCCACAGCAGCACTCCGAGCACGAATGCCCAGATGAACGACGTGACTCCGGGATCGATGCTCGGCGGCCTCAGGTGCATCGCGGTGATCCTACAGCGGGGAGGAAGACGGCAGGCCGACTCGCGAAACAGCGTCTCATCCACCAACTTGACATAACGTCGATTCTCGTGCATGGAGCACCGGCCTGTGGAGTGGCCGTGACGGCTCGGTTACAGGGACTGTCCCTGGGACTAGGCGAAAAGGCCCTCTCGACTTTCTACGGCCAACCTGTTTGAATCGAACGCGGGGGCGGGTAATCAGGCCCGGCACGTGTTGGAAGCACCCATAGCCGCGATCGACAGCATCGTTCAGTCGGAGGAGGTCGTTCAGCTCCTCGAGGCCGCCGAGGTCGCGGGCTCGGTCAACGCTGCCGAGCTACTCGAGGTCCTGGAGCCGCACGAGCTCGATCCGCTCGAGGTCGACGCCGTGTACCGGATGTTCGAGGAGCGGGGGATCGAGGTCGTCGAGCAGAGCGTGCAGGAGCGCGAGCCGGCTCCCCCACCCCCGGCGCCGACGCTGGAATCGACGACGGACGCGCTGCAGCTCTTCCTCCGCGAGACCGGCCGGCACCCGCTGCTGACGGCGGCCCAGGAGGTCGAGCTCGCGAAGAAGATCGAGCGCGGCGACCACCAGGCGAAGCAACGGATGATCCAGTCGAACCTGCGCCTCGTCGTCTCGATCGCCAAGAACTACCGCAACCAGGGTCTCCCGTTCCTGGATCTGATCCAGGAGGGCACGCTCGGGCTGATCCGGGCGGTCGAGAAGTTCGACTGGCGGCGCGGCTACAAGTTCTCGACCTACGCGACCTGGTGGATCCGGCAGGCGGTCGCCCGCGCGCTCGCCGACAAGGCGCGCACGATCCGGATGCCGGTGCACATTGTCGAGCGGCTCCAGAAGATGAACCGCGCCGAGCGGCACCTCTGGACGCAGCTCGGCCGCGAGCCGACGCTCGAAGAGATCGCGACCGAAGCCAGCCTGCCGCTCCAGCAGGCACGTGAGGTCCGTGCCGCCGCCCGCGCGGCGACGAGCCTCGACCAGCCGGTCGGCGACCAGGAGGACGCGGTCCTCGGCGACTTCGTCGCCGGCGAGGGGCCGCTGCCGGAGGAGCAGGTCGAGCTCTCGCTTCGCAGCCAGGCGCTTGCCACCGCACTCCGTGCGCTCGCCGACCGGGAGCGTGAGGTGCTCATCCTCCGCTACGGCCTGGCTGACTTCGAGCCAAAGACGCTCGAGGAGATCGGTCGGCGCCTCGGACTGACGCGTGAACGCGTGCGCCAGATCGAGGTCGAGGCCCTACGCCGCCTCGCGACCCTGCGCGAGATCCAGTCCGTCGCTCACTGATAGAGCGGCGAGCGCCGGCGCCTGAACGAGATCCCCACCGCAGCCGCCGCGGGCAGCTCGACCGCGATGGCAAAGAGCGTCAGCAATCCGGCCTCGTGATCGGCTGTTCCGACCGCCTGCATCAGGAGGATGAAACCGGCGACCGCCTGCACGGCATAGGCGCTGAGCGCAAGATGCACTCGGTCGCTCGCGATCCAGGCAAGCGTGCAGCAGGCGCAGACGAACGCCAGCAGCCCCGGAACGATCGCGTTCTCGAACGGAAAGGTCCCGACACGCCACGCGAGGAGCGTCGCGGCGAGACTGCCGACGAGTGTTAGCGCGGCGAGCAGGATCGCGATCCGCTTCATCCCGGGGATGAGGCCGTCAGGCGGTGCGCAGGTAGAGGTACAGCTGTGGCGCCTGCGAGCGGAGCTCGCGCAGTGCCCGTGATTCCAGCTGCCGGACGCGCTCGCGGGTGACACCGAGCTCGAGGCCGACCTGTTCCAGCGTCTGCGGCGGCTGGCCGTCGAGGCCGAACCGTCTCGCGATCACCGTCCGCATCCGTGGGTTGAGGCGCGTGAGTGCCTCCGCGAGCTCCTCCGAGCGCATGCCCAGCGCCGTCGTCTCCTCCGGGAGGTCGGCGTTGACGTCCTCGATGAGGTCGCCGTAGTCGCTGTCGCCGTCGCCGACGGGCGTCTCCAGGCTGACCGGGTCCTCGATCAGCTCGAGCAGGTCGCGCACCTTCTTCTCCGTGAATCCCGTCTCCTTCGCCAGCTCCCGGATCGTCGGCTCGCGGTTCAGCTTCTGCGTCAGCACGCGGCGGGCGCGCATCACCCGACGCTCTTGCTCCGCGACATGCACCGGGAGGCGGATTGTGCGTCCCTGGTCAGCGAGGGCACGCGTCACCGACTGGCGGATCCACCAGGTCGCGTACGTCGAAAGCTTGTATCCCATCCGCCAGTCGAACTTCTCGACGGCGCGGATCAAGCCGAGGTTGCCTTCCTGGATCAGATCGAGCAGCGGCACGCCGGCCTTGGTGTAGTTGCGCGTGATCGACATCACGAGCCTGAGGTTCGCCTCGACGAGGCGTCGCTTCGCCTCTTCGTCGCCCTCGTCCTTGCGTTGGGCAAGCGCGCGCTCCTCGGCCGCAGTCAGCAGGCGGCCGTCGCCGATCTGCCGAAGGTAGAGCTTCAGCGGATCCTGGGTCGGCCCGGCGGCGTCGAACTCGTCCTTCGACTTCGCCTCCGCCTCCGGCTCGTCCAGCGACGGAACGAGCTCGAGCTTGGGCTGATCGTTGGCAGGCTCGGAGGCAGACTGATCCGTCACACCCCTGATATCGGCATCTGAGGCCCGGTTCCTTAAGCAAACCTCCGGCCGAGTCGATCGTCTGAGTGTCTGTGTCCGTCACCGGGGACCTCCGGGACGCGCAGTACGATTGAAGGAGCGGCTTATGTGTGGTATCGCGGGCTACAGCATCAGTCCAGGAAGCAGCGTCGACCGGACGCGAGCTGCCCAGGCACTTCTGGCCGCGATCGCCGAGCGCGGGGCCGACGCGGTCGGATTCGCCTACCGAACCGGCTCGGCCGGCGTATCCGTCCACAAGCAGCGGTCCGGGGCCAGCGCCGTTCTCGAGCGGATCAGGATCCCTGACGACGCGCACCAGGTACTGCTGCACGTCCGGGACTACACGAAGGGTCATCCCCATATCGCCGCCAACAACCATCCGGTCCGCCACGGCGGGGTCGTCGGCGTGCACAACGGCACGATCCTCAACGACGACGAGTTGATGGCCGGCTACGGGCTCGACCGCGCCGCGCCGGGAATGACCGTCGACTCGGAGGTGATCTTCGCGGTCGCCGAGCTGACCGGCAGCGACGCCCGTGTTTTCGAGGCGTTCAGGGGCTCCATGGCGGCCGCATGGCTCGACGAGCGACATCCGGAGCTCCTCTACCTCGCCCGCGGCGTCGGTCGGCCGCTCTGGGTCGGCACCACCCGTCGCGAGCTCTTCTTCGCGTCCACCGAACGGGCGCTCGAGATCGCGGAGTACTACACGGGCGTGAGGCTCCGCAAACGACAGGTGACGGAGGGGACAGTCGCTGCGGTCCGGGGAGCGCGCGCCGTCCGGATCAAGCACTTCACGCCCGATCCGACCTACCAGCCCGACCCGCTCCCGGCGGTGAGGGCGCCGCACGAGGGCGCCTTCTGCCTTGAGCGTCTTGCTGCCCTGGCAGCGGCGTAATCGCCGCTGCGCTGCCGCGTTGGCTGCGGCGTAATCGCCTCGCCTCAGCGCTGCACCGAGCCGTCGCGATCGACGGCCGCGCCCTCCTCTCGGAGGCGTTCGCGGACGAGGTACTGCAAGGTCGACCAGGCGCCCCGCCGCGCGTCGAACATCCGGTAGACCTGCCACTCGGTGAGGAGCTCGGCATCCTCGCGCCTCGCGTCGGCCCAATCGGTGAACTTGGGCAGCCGACCGAGTCGTAGGGCGAGCGCCGCACCCTGCTCGATCGCACGCTCGAGCCGCTCCTCCCCCACCGGGACGTCGAACCCGGCCTCCTTGAGCGCGTTCGTCAGCGAGCCGAACGTGTGCCAGTAGAGCGACTTCGACGGCATCCAGCCTCGGTTCGCGTCGACGTCCTTGGCGGTCGGCACTCGTCCGAGCCGCCGGCCGAGCTCCTGGAGCAGTCCGAGCAGCTCCTCCCGAGTTGCGAACCGCCGCGGCACGAGGCCTGCCTGCCGTTTGGCCTTGTTCCAGCTGCCGAAGTGCTCGATCACGGTCTGCGGGTGGACGCGCGTCTCCGGATCGGCCGCAAACTCCTTCATCGTCGGTGAGCGCCCGAGCCGCTCTGCGCTGGCGCGCAGCTCCTCGAGGATCTCCTCGTCGGAGTAACGACGGCGGATCTCGGCCTGGAATGCGGCCAGCTCGGCCGGATCGATGCTCGTGATCGCGCGATATGGACGCTTGCGCGCCATGGGGGCAAAAAGAATAGAGCGTTTTGGTCAGTTTGCAAAGACGGCGACCAACCTCACCAGAGCATGTTGAATCGCGTGCAAACCGAGCCGTCCACTGCTGCCGGACTAGACTGGCCCATCTATGCGCCTCGCGCTCGAGCTCGCGTTCGCCCGGTCGGCGGGCCGTCTCTCCCGCCTCGCAGGGCGCGGCGGCGGGACGACCTTGCCGGGGAAGATCCTCGCGACGATCGACCCCTCCGCCCTCTCCACACTGGCCGCACGGCTGCCGCGCGGAACCGCCGTGGTGTCGGCGACGAACGGAAAGACGACGACCGCGTCGCTCGCCGCCGCCATCCTGTCCCCGCGCATCCGTCTTGCGCACAACCGGGCCGGAGCGAACCTCGTGTCAGGTGTCACGTCGACCCTCATCGAGGCCCGACGCGCCGAGCTCGGCCTGTTCGAGGTCGACGAAGGCGCGTTTCCGGACATCGCCAGGCGCATCCGCCCACGTGTGGTCTGCCTCGGGAACCTCTTCCGCGACCAGCTCGACCGCTATGGAGAGCTCGAGGCGATCGCTGAACGGTGGCGGGCGGCGGTCGCCGAGTTGCCGGAGGGCGCCGCACTCGTCGCGAACGCCGACGACCCGCAGGTCGGCAGCCTGGCCTCGATTCGGCCGGAGAGCGTCACCTATGGCCTGGACGACCCCCTCCAGGCACGTCCGTCTCTCCAGCATGCCGCCGATTCGAAGTACTGCCTCCGTTGCGGGACACCGTACGCCTACACCGCCGCCTACGTCGGGCATCTCGGCGACTACCATTGCCCGGCCTGCGGCCATGGGCGGCCGTCACTCGACCTCGCCGCCCGCGCGATCGAGCTGCACGGACTCGACGCGGTCTCCTTCGACCTCGTAACGCCTGAGGAGACGCGGCGCGTGCAGGTCGCACTGCCTGGGCTCTACAACGTCTACAACGCCCTCGCTGCTGCCGCGCTGGCCCGTGCGCTGGGCGCTACGCCCGACGAGATCGCCGCCGGTCTGGCCGGCGCGCAACCCGCCTTCGGCCGAGCGGAGCGGATCGACGTCGAGGATCGCACCGTGCTGATCCTGACGATCAAGAACCCGACCGGGGCGAACGAGGTCGTCCGGACGCTCGTGGCCGCCGGCGCGCCGAAGGTGGCGATGATCGCCCTCAACGACGGGATCGCCGACGGTCGGGACGTCTCGTGGATCTGGGACGCCGATTTCGAGCCACTCCTCGACCGGCTCGAGCGGCTCGTGGTCACCGGCGGGCGGGCGGCGGAGCTGGCACTCCGCTGCACCTACGCGGGCTTCCCACCGGACCGGCTCGAGATCGTGCCTGAGGTCGGCGCGGCACTCGACTGCGGCCTCGAGCTCACAGCTGCCGGCGGAGAGCTCACCGTCCTTCCCACGTACACCGCAATGCTCGCGCTGCGCAAGATCGTCTCTGATCGGGGCCACAGCCGGCAGTACTGGGAAAGAGCGGCATGAGAATCCGCGTCGGCCACCTCTACCCTGATTACCTGAATATCTACGCCGATCGCGGGAACATCGCCGTGCTCGCCCGCCGGGCCACGCAACGTGGGATCGACTTCGAGGTGACCGCGATCGGGCTCGGGGAGACGCCCGAGCCGCGCGCGTACGACCTCCTCTACATCGGCGGCGGGCAAGATCGCGAGCAGGCGCTGATCGCGCCCGACCTCGCCGCGAAGGGTCCCCCGCTCGCAGAAGCGGTGGGGCACGGCGCCGCCGTGCTCGCGGTCTGCGGCGGCTATCAGCTGCTCGGCCGCTTCTATCGCGACCGATACGGCTCGGAGCTGCCCGGGGCAGGGCTCTTCCCGCTGCACACGATCGCCGGCGAGCGGCGGATGATCGGCGACGTTCTGATCGAGTGCGAGCTGGAGCCAGGTTCCGTGCAAGCCGTCGCCGGCTTCGAGAACCACGCCGGGCGAACGATCCTGGACGGGGACGCGACTCCGCTGGGCCGCGTGATTGCAGGCTTCGGGAACGACGGCAAGAGCGGGTTCGAGGGCTGCCGGGTCGGCCGAGCGCTCGGCACCTACCTCCACGGGCCGCTCCTCCCGCGCAACCCTCGTCTGGCCGACTGGCTGCTCGCTCACGCGCTCGCGCACCAGACCGGCGGCGAGCCGCCCGAGCTGGAGCCGCTCGACGACGCGCTGGAGACCGAGGCGCACACTGTCTCCGCCGCCCGGGCGAAGGCCCGAGGCGGACGCTTCTGATCCGCAGCGTCGCCGCGACCGACATGCGCGGGCGCGGCCCAGTGCCGCTTGCCAGCAGCAGGCGATGCGAGCGCAGCGAGCGAGCGAAGGAGAGGGCTCGCGGGAGAACCATGGGTTCTCCCGCGTTTTAGGGCACCCACAGCGGCCCGAGGTAGACGGTCGGGTCGCCGGGCTGCCAGCGGGTCAGGAAGCGCTGGATCGGCGGGTGAAGCACGACGTCGTCGAGCTCGCCCAACCCGAACAGCCGGTGGCCGCGGACCGCCGCGTCGGCGGACGTCACCCGCTCGAGCGACCGCTGACCGAGGTCGGCCGAGAAAATGATGTGCACGACGTGCTTCGCCTGGCTGGTCCGCACCGGCGAGATCGAGTCGATGATCGCGATCGGCCCCTCGAACGGCACCGGATCGTCGATCCCGACCTCCTCGAACAGCTCGCGCCGAAGGGCATCGACGAGCGACTCGCCCGAGTTGACGCCGCCGCCGGGCAGGAGCCAGTACTCGCGGCCCGGCTTCTCGTGGCGACAGAGCAGAATCAGCTCCTTCCAGCGAAGGAGCGCCGAGACGCGGATGCGGGGCTCTATCTGCATCAGTGCCGGCCCGACGAGCCGAAGCCACCCTCCCCCCGCTCGCTCGGAGGCAGCGCCTCCACCTCTCGCAACTCGGCGTGGGGAACGGCGACTACCACGAGCTGGGCAATTCGCATTCCCGGCTCGACGACGAACCGCTCCCCGCCGTCGGTGTTCTGGAGGATCACCCGCAGCTCCCCGCGGTACCCGGAGTCGACGAGCCCTGGTGTGTTCACGATCGTGATTCCGTGCTCGGCCGCCAGGCCCGACCGTGGCGTCACGAGGCCTGCGTGCCCCTCTGGGATCGCAACGGCGATGCCGGTCCCGACCAGCGCCCGCTCCCCCGGAGCCAGCTCGTGCCGCTCGCAGGCGACGAGATCCAGGCCGGCATCGCCCGCGTAGGCGCGCGCCGGCAGCACCGCGTCGTCGCGGAGCCGCGTGACCGGGATCTCGATCACGCCGCCGACACGACAAAACGGGCGAAGCGGCGCACGTCCCGCTGGGGAAGGCGCGCGCGGATCAGAACCCCATCCTCACGGTCGGTGCGCGACTCGATCGGGGGACCGAGCGCGTAGAGCTCGGCCAGCTTGCTGCCCTCGGAGTACGGCACCAGCAGCTCGACCAGCTCGAAGCGGTGAGCGAAGTGCTCGGCGATCCGGGCCCGAAGCTCGTCGAGCCCCTCCCCGGTCCGCGCCGACACGTGGAGCGCGTCCGGAAAGCGGTTCCGAAGGCGCCGGCGGCCGAGCGCGTCGACGGCGTCGATCTTGTTCAGGACGAGCTGCACGGGCAGCTCGGCGGCGCCGATCTCCTCCAGCACGGCGTTCACCGCCTGCAGCTGTTCCTGGAGCCGCTCCTCGGGGGCCGACGCGTCGGCGACGTGCAGGACGAGGTCGGCGACGAGCGTCTCCTCCAGCGTCGCCGCGAAGCCCTCGACCAGCTGGTGAGGGAGCCGGCGGATGAACCCGACCGTGTCGGTGACGAGGTAGCGCCGGCCGTCCTGCTCGAAGGAGCGGGTGGTCGGATCGAGCGTCTCGAAGAGACGGTCGTCGACGCTCGCCTCGGCACCTGTCAGGCTGTTCAGGAGGGTGGACTTGCCGACATTCGTGTAGCCGGCGAGCGCGATCGTCGGCGTATCCGAGCGCCGGCGGCCCTTGCGCCGCGTGGAACGCTGCTTCCCGAGGTCCTGCAGCCGGCCCTTCAGCAGGGAGATCCGCCGCCGGGCGAGGCGGCGGTCGGTCTCGAGCTGCGACTCGCCGGGGCCTCGTGTGCCGACGCCGCCGCCGAGACGCTCCAGGTGCTGCCACATGCCGCGCATGCGCGGGAGGTTGTACTCCAGCTGCGCCAGCTCGACCTGGAGCTTGCCCTCGGCGCTGCGCGCATGCTGGGC
>JBKPPY010000138.1:0-9803 GCA_046733845.1 Actinomycetota bacterium
GCTATACATCGTCCAGGGATTCACCTACGCCAGCTCCCCGACGCAGCAGGTGATTCTCGAAGACGAGGAAACGCGCCAGACTGGGCCACACAAACCCGGCAACGACACTCCGGATCTACGCGCATCTGTTCGACAAGGCACGCCACGCGGACGAGGCGAGAGAGGCGTTGTCGGCGGGCTTCGGCCACCTTCTCGCCGCCTCAAGTTGACATTTCGTGTTTACATCGGGCGGCTCAGCCGCGAATCGCCCGGAGCAGAGAACGAAAAGCCCCTCGTTTGCGGGTCTTTTCTTTGTTGGGCGGTGCAGGGATCGAACCTGCGACCTCCTGCTTGTAAGGCAGGCGCTCTCCCAGCTGAGCTAACCGCCCGGGTGAGAACAGCCTAACCGCGGCAGTCGGCGCACAGGCCGACGATCTCGACCTGATGGTCGGTCGCGGTGAAGCCGTGCTTGCCGGCGCTCCGCTTCACCCACGGCTCGAGGTCGCAGTCGCGAAGCTCCACCACGCGGTGGCAGCCGGTGCAGACGAGGTGGTGGTGATGGACCTCGGCGCAGAGCCGGTAGCAGAGCTCACCGGCGTGATGGGCAAGCGTGTCCACCGCTCCGTGCTCGTGAAGGATCGTCAGCGTTCGGTAGACGGTCGCGAGACCGATGTTCGTCCCGCGCCGGCGCAGCCGCTCGTAGATCTGCGTCGCCGTCGCATCGTTCTCCTCCCGCGCGAGCTCCTGGACCACGAAGACCCGCTGGGGGGTCTCGCGGATGCCGTTCTTCGTGAGGAAGGCCGCCGCTTGCTGTGCCGAGGTCATCTCGCCTAGCATAGCGTCGAATGCGATTGAGAATCATTTTCATTCTCATTGGCGCTGTCGTCGTCGGCACGGTGACTGCCGCGTTCGCGGCCGGCGGCGACTCGTCGCGCCCGAGCAGGAACAACGTCGTCGCCGCCTTCTATCCCCTTGCCTATGCGGCTGAGCAGATCGGCGGCCCCGGGGTCCACGTCACGAACCTGACCCCGGCGGGCGCCGAGCCTCATGACCTCGAGCTGTCGCCCGACGACGTCGCCGCCGTGAAGAACGCCGGGCTCGTCTTGCTGATGGGTCACGGTTTCCAGCCGCAGCTCGAACGGGCGGCGCAGACCGCAAGCGGCAGGACGCTCGCACTCCTCGACACGCCCGGGATCGACCGCCGTGGCAACGACCCGCATGTGTGGCTCGATCCGCTCCGCTACGCGCTCATCGTTCGGTCGGTCGGGCATGCGCTCCACGCCGAGCGAGGCGCCGAGCGTCTCGTCACACGGCTGGACGCGCTCGACCGGGACTTCCGCGCCGGTCTCGAGCACTGCGCCCGACGGGAGATCGTCACCAGCCACGCCGCCTTCGGCTACCTCGCCCAGCGGTACGGCTTGCGCCAGATCTCCGTCGAAGGCCTGAGTCCCGAGGCCGAGCCTGCACCCAAGGAGCTCGCCCGAGTGATCGCGCGCGTCCGCGCGAGCGGCGCGACCACCGTGTTTGCCGAGCCGCTCGCCTCGCCGCGCGTCGCCCGCACCGTGTCCAGAGAGACCGCCGCGTCCGTCGCCGTCCTCGATCCCCTTGAGGGTCTGACGCGTCGCGCTGCCGCGCACGGAGCCGACTACTTCACCGTCATGCGGGCGAATCTTGCCGCCCTGCGCCGAGGACTCGGATGCCGGTAGCACTCGAGCTCGACCGGGTGTCGTTCGGCTACGACCCGCGTCGGCCGGTGCTGGAGGACGTCACCTTCACGGTGCCAGAAGGCCAGTTCGTCGCGATCGCCGGGCCGAACGGCGGAGGCAAGACGACGCTGTTGAGACTGATAGTGAGTCTCAACCGACCGCAGAGCGGGACAATCCGGGTCTTCGGCGAGCCGGTCGGCGCTGCGGCGCGCCGCGGATACGTCGCGTACCTCCCCCAGCGGGCCCACCTCGGGATCGAGGCGCCGGCGACCGTCCGCGAAGTGGTTGCCGCCGGCCGCGTGAGACGTCACCGTCTCGTCGGGCCGCTCACTACCGAGGACCGACTGGCGGTCGACAGCGCGATCGACCGCGTTGGCCTACGTGCCCAGGCCGACGAGCCGATCGCGACCCTCTCGGGCGGACAGGAGCAACGGGCGTTCATCGCCAAGGCGATCGCGTCCGAGCCGCGACTCTTGATCCTGGACGAGCCGACCACCGGGGTCGACGCCGACGCGCAAGACGCACTTGCCGCACTGCTCGCACGCCTGCATGGGGAGCTGCGCGTGACCATCCTCTACGTCTCGCACGAGTTCGGGGCGGTCGAGCACGTGGCCGAGCGACTGCTGCTCGTCCGAGGCGGCATCGCCTTCGACGGGAGTCCCGGCGACCTGCCCGAGCGCTGGCACGACCCCTCCCACGCCCATGCTTGACCACGAGTTCATGCGCCTCGCCTTCGGCGCCGGCGCCGTCGTCGGCGTCCTGGCGCCCGCGGTCGGTTTCTTCCTCGTGCAACGGCGGATGAGCCTGATCGGCGACGGGATCGGACACGTCGCCTTCGCCGGCGTGGCACTCGGTTACCTCCTGGGAATCGCACCGGTGGCAACCGCGCTGGTCGCCTCGGTCGCGGGCGCGATCGCCGTCGAGTGGCTGCGCGCGAATCGGCGCACGGCGGGCGACCAGGCTCTGGCCCTCCTCTTCTACACAGGGATCGCCGCGGGAGTGGTGATCGTCTCGGCTGCCGGCGCGTTGAACGCGAACCTCTTCTCCTTCCTCTTCGGCTCGATCCTGACGGTCACGCGCGGCGGCCTGTTGCTGATCGCCGTTCTCGGCAGCGCGGGCTTGCTGGTGATTGCCGTGCTCTACCGCGCGCTGGTCGCGGTCGCGCTCGACGAGGAGGGCGCGCGGGTCTCAGGGCTTCCGGTGGGAACGCTAAACGTCGTCGTCGCGGGTCTCGCCGGCGTGACGATCGCGCTCTCGATGCGGATCGTCGGGATCCTGCTGATCGCAGCGTTGATGGTGCTCCCGGTGACGGCTGCGAGCCGGCTGGCGCGGAGCGTGGCCTCCACGCTTGCCCTCGCGATGGCGATCGGCCTCGCGTCGGTCTTCCTCGGCCTCACGCTCTCTTACTACGCCGATCTCGCTCCTGGAGGCGCGATCGTGCTCGTCGCGGCCGGCGCCTACCTGGTCGCGGCTGCAGCGGAGCGCCTGCTGGCCGGTTAGTGGGACCGTCGCCTGCGTGTGAGCAGGACGCCGCTCACGCCGATGACGGCAAAGACACCGAGGATCGCGATCCCCACGGCCAGACCGACCGGGAAGCTGCTCGAGCTGGACTGCTCGGCCCCCTGCGGTGCGGTTGCCGCTGCGCCGCCGCTCCCGCCGATCTCCTTCCCGGCCGCGATGGCCGTCACGAGCTGCGTTGCGGTCCGGGCGAGCCCGTCTGCCCCGGCCTCAGGCCTCGCAGCGATCACCGACTTGTCCGCCACCAGCCGCCCGCCCTTGGCAAGCGCCGCACCCTGTGGCATGACGACCAGCAGCCGCCCCATGTACACGAACTGAAGCTCCGCGTCGAGGAAGCGGGCGTAGTAGGTTGGATTCCCGAAGAGCCGGGGGACTCCGCCGAGGTCGTCGCGCGAGGCGATCAACGCCACGCGGATCGGCTTCCCCGCCGCCTTCGCCTTCTGGATCGCCGCGAGCAGCTCCGCCTCGACCGCAGGCGATATCCCCGAGTAGGGCACGAAGAGGTCACGCGTGTACAGCACGTCGCTCGCAGGGTCGGCGTCGGCCTGTGCCACCCCGGCCGAGGCGAGCGCCATCACCAACAGCGCCAGGCACGGGACGATCCTCCTCACAGGCGGCAGCCTAGGCACAGCTAGCCTGCATTCGTGCGAGAACCGGCTCCGGTCGACCCGCGCTGATGGCGACGCTCCGCGACGTCGAGAAGCTCGCTCTGGCGCTGCCCGAGACGATCAAGGGGGAGGACGCGGAGGGCCGACCGAGCTACTCCGTCAACGGGAAGGTGATCTGCTGGCACCGGTCGCCGCGCCCGGACGCGGTCGACCCGGCGACAGGAGAACGGCTCGAGGACGTCTTCGTCTTCCGCGTCACCGACCTCGAGGTGAAGGACATGATCCTCCAGGACGACCGTGGCATCTACTTCACGACGCCCCACTGGAACGGCTACCCCGCCGTCCTGATCCGCATCCCCGACCTGAAGCAACTGAGCCGTGCCGAGCTCAGGGACATGGTCGAAGAAGCCTGGCTGAGCCGGGCGCCGAAGCGCGTGGCCAAGGCGTGGCTCGCCGAGCACGGCGAAGGCGAAACCTAGAACACTCTTAGCTCCCGTTCAGGCCGTTTTCAGGTCTGGCGCCGACACTCGGCCGAATGAACGCGCGCGAGCAACTGGTCGAGGTGGTCGTCCCCGTGCTCGACGAGGAGAAGACGCTCGTCCGGAACGTGGAGGCACTGCTCGAGTTCCTGCGGGCCGAGTTCCCGTGCCGGTACCGGATCGTGATCGCCGACAACGCGAGCACGGACGGAACGGCCGCGATCGGCGCGGGGCTGGCTCGGAACTACGAGGAGGTCGACTACCTTCGGCTTGCGCGCAAGGGGCGCGGCCACGCGCTGAAGTCCGCGTGGCTGGCGAGTGATGCGAACGTCGTCTCCTACATGGACGTCGACCTGTCGACCAACCTCGAGAGCTTCCTCCCGCTGGTCGCGCCCCTCCTCTCCGGTCACAGCGAGGTCGCGATCGGGACGCGCCTCGGCCATTCCGCCCATGTCCGCCGGCGGCTCGGCCGCGAGGTGCTCTCCCGCGGCTACAACCTCCTGATCCACACCGCCTTCCGCGCGCATTTCTCCGATGCGCAGTGCGGGTTCAAGGCGTTGTGCGGCGACGTGGCGAAGCGGCTGCTGCCGCTCGTGGTCGACGACGGCTGGTTCTTCGACACCGAGCTCCTCCTCCTCGCCGAGCGCAACGGCATGCGTATCTACGAGGTGCCGGTCGACTGGATCGAGGATCTCGATTCCCGCGTGGACATCCCCTCGACGGTTGCTGGCGACCTGGCCGGGCTGTGGCGAATGCGGCGCGAGTTCTGGCGCGGGCGAGGTCGGATCCCGTTGGGCGAGCCCTCGGCGGCCACGTCGTGAGCACCGAAGCGGTCTCTGTGGGAGTCCCCGTACGGCGCTCGCTGGCTGCGCGCCTGGCGCAGCACTGGCACCTCATCGGGCTGACCGCGGTGCTCGGCGTCGCCGCCTTCCTCGACTTCTTCCGCCTTCAGCAGAACGGCTACGCCAACGAGTACTACGCCGGCGCGGTGCGCAGCATGCTGAAGAGCTGGCACAACTTCTTCTTCGTCTCCTTCGACCCGGGCGGACTCGTCTCCGTCGACAAGCCTCCACTCGCGCTCTGGCTGCAGGCGGCGAGTGCGAAGATCTTCGGCTACTCCGGCTGGTCGATCCTCCTCCCCGAGGCGCTCGCTGGCGTCGCCGCGGTCTGGCTGCTCTACCTGCTCGTTGCGCGCGTGTTCGGCCGCGCCGCGGGGCTCGTGGCCGCGTTCGCGCTCGCCGTCTCGCCCGTGTCCGTCTCGGTCAGCCGCGACAACAACCCCGACGCCCTGCTCGCGCTGCTGCTCGTTGCCGCCGCGTACGTCGGCGTGAGGGCGATCGAGTCCGGGCGGTTGCGCACCCTCCTCCTGTCCGCAGTCCTCGTCGGGCTCGCCTTCAACACGAAGATGCTGGCGGCGATGGTCGTCGTCCCCGGGCTGGCGCTCGCGTACGTGCTCTTCTCCCGGCTGTCGTGGCGGCGGCGGCTCGCGTACCTCGCGGTCGCCGGCGTCGTTCTGGTCGTCGTCTCCGGCGCGTGGATCGCGGCGGTCGATCTGACTCCGGCGTCGCAACGGCCGTACGTCGGCTCGACCAGCGACAACAGCGCACTGAGCCTCGCCTTCGACTACAACGGGCTCGGCCGGGTCACCGGGCAAACGGGCGGGACGTCCTTCGGCGGAGGCGGCGGGCTCGGCGGCGCATTCTCCGGGACGCCGGGCTGGCTGCGCCTCCTCAACGATGCGCTCGGCGACCAGGGCGCCTGGTTGTTGCCGCTTGCGATCCTCGGCGGGATCTCGGCGCTCGTCGCGGCGGTTCGCCTCCGTCGCCGCAAGGAGCTTGCCGCATTGACCGTGATCGGCGGCTGGTTCGTCGCCGCCGCGGTCGTGTTCAGCTTCTCGAGCGGGATCATCCACACCTACTACCTGTCGGCGCTCGCACCGGCGACCTCGGCGCTGGTCGGGATCGGCGCCGTGGCGTTGGGGCGCGACGCGCGTCGTCACCCGTTCTGGCTCGGCCTGCCGCTCCTCGCACTCGCGCTCTCCGCCTGGCTCGAGGTCGATCTCCTGCGCCGGTCGGACTACCTCACGTGGCTCCAGCCGCTGGTGATCGCCGGCTGCGCGGCGGCCGCGGTCGCGCTCGTGGTCGCCCGGCTTCCGCAGGTGCCGGGACGCCTCGTCGCCGGCGGCGCGATCGGCGTCGCCCTGGTCGCGCTGCTCGCGGCGCCGACTGCGTGGGCCGCGACCACGTTCCGCGCGCCTGTGAACGGCGTCTTTCCCGGCGCTGGCCCGAGTTTCGTCTCCGGGCTCGGGACCGGTAGTGGAAACGGCGGCTTTGCTTTCGGCGGCACGCGCAGGGGCGGCCCACCCGCAGGCATGCCGTTCCCCGGCAACGGTGGGCCTCCCGCCGGCGGCTTCCGGAGCATCGGCCCAGGTGGGCCCCCGCCGGCGGGCTTCGGCACCCGGAACGGCTCGTTCCCGCGACGGGGGTACTTCCTCGGCGGAGGCCGCGGCGGGTTCGGCGGCGCCGACTCGGCGAGCATCGAAAGAGCGCTCGCCTACGCGAAGGCGCACGATCCGGGCACGCGATGGACGCTGATCGTCTCCAGCGAGCAGGCGGCCGCCCCATTTGTGATCAAGGGCGAGTCGGTCGCCGCGATGGGCGGCTTCACCGGCCGCGAGACGGTCCTGACGAGCTCGTACCTGTCGTCCCTCGTCAGCTCGGGACAAGCGCGCTACTTCCTGCTGGGTTCGGGCGCAGCCGGCTTCGGCCGATTCGGCGGCAACAACGAGGCCGTGTCCACCATCACGTCGGTATGTACGAAGATCTCGTACGGCGCAGGAACGATCTCGACCAGCTCCCTGTACGACTGTGCCGGCAAGGCCGCTGCGATTGCCGCGCAGGGTTAGCGCTCAATTCGCGCGGTTCCTGACCGTCGGGTTGAGCAACACCGTGCTCAGCTACCTGGTCTACGCGTCGCTGGTCACTGTCATGCCCTACTGGATCGCGGGTGCACTTGCGTTCGCGGCGGGCGCGGTCAACGGGTACGTCCTGAACCGGCGTTGGACGTTCGCCGCGACGGACTCGGCCGGAGCGCGCGCACGCTATGTGGCGGTCCAGCTGTGCGGGCTCGGGACGACCAGCGGCCTGCTCTGGCTCCTCGTCGGCCGCGAAGGGATTCACCGACTCTGGGCGTACGCGCTGACGATCCCGGTGGTGACGGTCGCGACGTTCGCGGCCAACCGGACCTGGACGTTCCAGCCGTCGCGCTAAAAACCGACGTAGTTCTCGGCCAGCGATCTCGCCGCCACCTCGGAGCCGACGACGTACCGCAGCTGCGACTGACGGAGGCGCCAGCCGAACGGGTCCTCGTCGGGCGGCAGGTGCAGCATCGTCGTCATCCACCAGGAGAAGTGCTCGGCCCGCCAGACGCGACGCAGGCACGCATCCGAGTAGCGCTCGAGTGCGGCGGCGTCGCCGCTCCGGTACCAGTCGACGATCGCGTCAGCGAGCACCCGCACGTCCCCGATCGCCAGGTTCAGCCCCTTCGCCCCGGTCGGCGGGACGATGTGAGCGGCGTCGCCGGCGAGGAAGAGCCGCCCGTACTGCATCGGCTCGACGACATAACTGCGCATTCCGGTGACACCCTTCTCCAAGACCGGCCCCTCCACGAGCGTCCACCCCTCGACCCCGGCCCGCACCTGGAGCTCCTCCCAGATCCGGTCGTCCGGCCACAGGGAGAGATCCTCCTCCGGCGCGCACTGGAGGTAGTACCGCGAGAGCTCCCGGGTTCGAAGGCTGAGGAGCGCGAAGCCGCGTTCGTGGGCGCAGTAGCAGACCTCGTCGATCGACGGCGGGACGGCGGCGAGGATCCCGAGCCAGCCGAACGGGTACTCCCGCGAGAACTCGGTCAGCACGCCCGCAGGGATGCTCGGCCGGCTGACGCCGTGGAAGCCGTCGCAGCCGGCGATCACGTCGCATTCGAGCTCTTGCCGCCCGCCGTCGTGGGTGAACGACAGTTTCGGCCGCTCGGTCTCGAGGTCGGTGAGCGCGACGTCGTCGACCTCGAAGAGGAGCGGGCGCCCCGTATCCAGCCTCGCCTCGATCAGATCCTTGACGATCTCGGTCTGGCCGTAGATGACGATCGCCTTCCCGACGAGCCCGTCGAGGTCGATCCGGTGCCGCTGCCGGTCGAACTGGAGCCCGATGCCACCGTGGACCTCGCCCTCGCGGCTCATCCGCCCCCCGACCTCCATCTCGGCCAGTAAATCGGCCGTTCCCTGCTCGAGGACGCCGGCCCGGATCCGCGCCTCGACGTACTCGCGGCTGCGGTCCTCGACCACGACCGAGTCGATCCCCTCGAGGTGGAGCAGGTGGGCGAGCGTCAGTCCGGCGGGCCCGGCGCCGACGATCCCGACCTGGGTGCGCGTCAACCCCGCCCTTCCTCGGCGAGCACCTGCTGGGCGATCGCGAACGCCGAGTTCGCCGCCGGGACGCCGGCGTAGACCGCCGTGTGGAGCAGCACCTCCTTGATTTCGTCGGGAGTCAGGCCGTTCCGCAGCGCGGCGCGGACGTGCATCGCCACCTCGTGATCGCGGCCGAGCGCGACCAGCGCTGCGAGCGTGATGCAGCTGCGGGTCTTCCGGTCGAGACCGGGACGCGCCCAGATGTCGCCCCAGGCGTAGCGGGTGATGAAGTCCTGGAAGTCGGCCGTGAACGGGGTCGTGCTTTCGATCGAGCGGTCGACGTGCTCGTCGCCCAGTACCTGGCGGCGGACCTCCATCCCGCGCTCGTGGCGGTCCTCACTCACGCGGCCACTTCGACTCCGGTCAGGAACGTGCGCGCCGCCCGGTTGAAACGATCGGTCTGCTCGACGTTGAGCAGGTGCGCGGCGTCCGGGATCACCTCGATGCGCGAGCCGGGGATCCCGTCGGCGATCAGCCGCGCCTGTGCAGGCGGTGTCGCAGGATCCTCGGAGCCGACAAGGACGTATGTCGGCGCCACGACCGAGCCGAGCTCGTCGCGAAAGTCCCAGTCTCGAAGCGCCTCGCAGCAGCCCGCGTAGCCCTCCGCCGGCACCGCACAGAACGTCTGCCGGAACAGCGCGGCCCCTGCGAAGCCAGGGGTGAACCAGCGGCCCATGGTCGCATCCGCGAGCGGCGCCATTCCATGTGAACGGACCGCCGCGGCGCGCTCGATCCAGCGCTCGGGCGGCCCGAAGTGGGCAGACGTCGCCGCGAGTACGAGCCGCTCGAGGCGGTCACCCGCATTCGCGCCGAGCCACATCCCCACCGCCCCGCCGAGCGAGAGCCCGCAGAAGGAGAAGCGCTCGATGCCGAGCTCGTCGAGCAGCGCGAGCAGCTCGCGAGCGAGCAGCTCGACCGTGTACGGCCCCGGCGGCACCTCCGACCGTCCATGACCGAGCTGGTCGTAGCGGAGCATCCGGAACGGCCCGCCGAAGGCCGGTACCTGCGCGTCCCAGAGCTCGAGCGTCGTCCCGATCGAGTTCGAGAACAC
>JBKPPY010000139.1:0-14898 GCA_046733845.1 Actinomycetota bacterium
GGCCTGGAAGTGCGCCGACCCGGGCGTGCAGTACGACACGACGATCAACGCGTGGCACACGAGCCCGAACTCGGGCCGGATCAACGCGTCGAACCCGTGCTCCGAGTACATGCACCTCGACAACTCGGCCTGCAACCTCGCCTCGCTGAACCTGATGAAGTTCCGCGGCGAGGACGGCGAGCTCGATCTCGACGCGTTCCAGCACGCGGTCGACATCGTCTTCCTCGCGCAGGAGATCGTCGTCGGCTACTCCTCCTACCCAACGGCTGAAATTGGCCAAAATGCAGTCGCGTATCGGGAGCTGGGCCTCGGGTACGCGAACCTCGGCGCCCTGCTGATGGCGCGCGGCCTGCCGTACGACTCGGACGAAGGCCGGGCGTACGCGGCGGCGATCACGGCGCTGATGACCGGCCGCGCCTACCGCAAGTCGGCCGAGATCGCGGCCCGGATGGGCCCGCACGCCGGGTACCAGCCGAACGCGGCGGCGATGGTCGGCGTGATCGCGAAGCACCGCGCGGCCGTCGGCAACATCCAGGACTCCGACTCGGTTCCGAGCGACCTGCTCGCCGCGGCCCGTCAGTCGTGGGACGACGCGCTCAACCTCGGCGAGGTCCACGGCTTCCGGAACGCGCAGGCGACCGTGCTCGCGCCGACCGGGACGATCAGCTTCATGATGGATTGCGACACGACCGGGGTCGAGCCGGACTTCTCCCTGGTCAAGTCGAAGAAGCTCGTCGGCGGCGGCGAGATCACGATCGTGAACAAGACCGTGCCGATGGCGCTCGAGAAGCTCGGTTACACGCCGGCCGAGACCGACGAGATCGAGGCGTTCATCGACGAGCGGAACACGATTGTCGGTGCGCCGTACGTGAAGACCGAGCACTACCAGGTATTCGACTGCGCGATCGGTGACAGGGCGATCCACTACTCCGGCCACGTGAAGATGATGGGCGCCGTCCAGCCGTTCATCTCCGGCGCGATCTCGAAGACGGTCAATCTGCCCGAGCAGGCGACGGTGGACGAGGTCGCCCAGCTGGTCGTCGACGCGTGGAAGCTCGGCGTGAAGGCGATTGCGATCTACCGCGACAACTGCAAGGTCGCGCAGCCGCTGGCGGGGAAGAAGGAAGGCGCGGTGCCTGCCGTCCCGCCGACGCCGCTCACCCAGCGCCGCCGCCTACCGGAAGACCGCACCGAGATCGGACGCAAGTTCCGTGTCGGCGACTACGAGGGCTACATCCACGTCGGCCTGTACGAGGACGGCACGCCGGGCGACATCTTCGTCGACATCGCCAAGGACGGCACCACGATGGCCGGCCTGATGAACTCGCTGATGATCGCGGTCTCCATGGGCCTCCAGTACGGCGTCCCGCCGGAGGTCTACGTCTCGAAGCTCTCGCACATGCGCTTCGAGCCGTCCGGCCTCACCAACGACGCCGACATCCGCACGGCGAAGTCGATCGTCGACTACATCTTCCGCTGGTTCGGCAAGAAGTTCCTCACCCCCGACCAGCAGGAGGAGGCGGGAATCCTCTCGCCCGAGGTGAAGGCTCGCCTTGCCGAGCGGTACGCCAACGGCGACGCCGCCCCGGCCGCACCGCTGGACGCTCCGCCGCCTGGCCAGACCGCTCTCTTCAACTCGTGGGAAGACGCTGTCGAGTGCGCGAAGTGCGGCGGCCGGATGGTCCGCACCGGCAGCTGCTACACATGCCGCGACTGCGGGACGAACACCGGCTGCAGCTGAGCCTCGTACCAGACCTGACTCTCGGAGGGGGCCGCACGGCCCCCTCGTCGTCTCGCCTGTAGACGTCTCCTGGCTCAACACCGGGCCTGCCGGAGCCGAAACATCGAGCTATGCGCACGAAGTGGGTCCTCCTTGCACTGCTCGCGTCCCTCGCGGCACCGTTCCTCCTGCTCGCCGGGGCGGCTCCCGCGTACGTCGCCGAAGGCGCGCCCTGGCCCGGCGGCGTGATCCGCTACTACAACGCCGCCCCAGACGAGGCCTGGGCCCTGCAGCGGGCGGTGGACGCCTGGAACTCGAGCGGCGCCCGCATCAAGCTCGTCGCCGCTCCGGCGTCGAAGGCCGACGTCCGGATCGAGCACTTTGCGCGCGCCCGCTGCACGATCAACTCTGAGGCCACCGTCGGTTACACCCGCAACGCCCAGATCTGGATCTTCAGGCGCGACGAGGCCTCGCCGTACTGCAACACCTACGTGGCGGTCCAGGCTCTGGCGCACGAGTTCGGACATGTGCTGGGACTCGGCCACGAGATACACGCCTGCGCACTCATGAACCCCAGCGGCACAGTCCAGGGGCCCGTCCTCTGCCCGAAGGGCCGGCGCTGGCAGTGGCGATGCCGGCTGCTCACGACCGACGACGTCGCCGGCGCGATTGCGATCTACGGCGGGGAGGCCGAACCTCAGCGCGGCCCGCGCGACTGCGACCTCTATCGCGGCATCGCAACGCCGGCTCAGCTTCGCGTCGACTCGACCGGGGTCTCGCACCAGTTCCAGTTCCGGTTCCGCCGCCCCTCTCCAGCGGCGGTGCCCGCCTTCCTGTCATCCGATGTCGACCTGCCGGAGTCCTTCGTCGCCGCATCGTCGCGCACGTGTCCGTCTGAGCCCCACACCTTCCAGCGTCGCGCCTGGGACGTGGCGGCCGGCGAGACCGAGCGGGTGTCTCTCGTGCTGCCCAGCGGTGTGTCGTGCATCAGAGTGTGGGCGGTCGACTCCTTCGGTCGCCCGTCAGACCGCCCCGCGACGCTTCGAGTCCGGGTGATCGAGTCGAGCTGACCAAAAGTCGCGCGCTACAGCCCGCCCGGCGGCGCGAACCGGTAGAAGACCTGACCGGCCTTGGCCAGCACGCCGGGGACGAAGTCCTCGAGCGCCCGCGCGTTCTCCAGACCACCGAGACCAATCGGGTCGTAGCCGGCGTCGCGGATCAGCTGTTCGGTCACCTCGCGAGCATCGTCGTCCGCGGCATAAAGGCAGCTCGGCCGAACCCGCTGCTCAGCAATCTGGTCGTAGAGCGAGGCGAAGTTGGCGTTGAACGCCTTCGCGACCGGGCCGTTCGTGTGGGCCTTCACCTCGTGGGCGAACGAGTCGTACTGCTCGTCCCGCCCGGCGAATGCGTTCCCCGTCTCGATCGCGACCTTGCCCTCGAGCCCTCTTACCTTCCCGAGCGCGTCCGAGATCGAACCGGAAGGGACGGCGACGAGAACGACGTCGGCATCCGACGCGTCACCGCCCTCTCGGCCTAGCGCCGTCACCTCGTGGCCCGCCTGCTCCCACAGTCGCCCAAGCCCGCCGCCGATGTTTCCCTTGCCGATTGTCGTGATCTTCACCGTGGGCCTCCCGCGTCGGCCCTCTCCCGGCCCCGTGAACGTAGCCAATCGCGGTATGCGAACGTGTCGGCATGAAGCCGGACGGCGTGAGGATCGACAAGTGGCTCTGGGCCGCGCGGTTCTTCAAGACCCGCGGCTCCGCGACCGAGGCCGTGCTCGGCGGCCACGTGCAGGTCAACGGCGCCCGCGTGAAGCCCGCACGCGATGTCGTCGTCGGCGACCGGCTCGAGATCACCCGGGCGACCGAGCGCTGGCTGGTTGTTGTCACCGGTCTCGCCGACCGTCGAGGGCCGGCCAGCGTCGCGGCCACGCTTTACGACGAAACGCCGGAGTCGGCCGAGGAACGGAAGCGGCGCCGGGACGAACGGCGGCTGGCGCGGCCGCTCGGCGCCGACCTCTCCGCCAGACCGACCAAGCGCGACCGCCGTCGCCTGGATGCGCTCCGCCGCGGCCAACGCCGCAGTCGCTAGCGAACCTCGAAGCGGGCGAGCCCCTCCGGCGCTTCCTCGACCACGTCGGCGCCGGCGACCACTGCGCCCCGCGGCCCCTCGCGGCACAGCCGGACGAGCGACTCGACCGCTTCGGCGTCGCCTTCTAGGACGGCCTCGAGCGTCCCGTCCGGACGGTTCCGTACCCAGCCGGCGACACCGCGGCTCCGGGCCGCCCGTTCGACCGCATAGCGGAACCCGACGCCCTGGACCCGGCCGTGTACGGTCACCCTCCGTCGCACCACGAGTCCACCCTACGCGGCTTCGGCGATCTCCTCGGCGAGCGGCGGCCCGATCAGCTCGATGCCGTGCCGGAGCGAGACCTCCGCGAGCGCTTGCTGCTGCTCGGGCGTCGGCGGGCCGGCATGGGTGGGAAGCTCGGCCGCGGCCGCGGGTCGCGCCATCTCACGAACGAACCGCTCGAAGTCGCCGTGCGTGGTGGTGACCAGCCAGCGGGCCTGCTCGGACACGACGCGGTACGTATGTGGGACGCCCTTCGGCGCGAGGACGGTCTCGCCCGCCCGGAGACGACGCGTCTTGCCGTCCACGAGCAGGACGAGCTCGCCTTCGATCATGTGGAAGACCTCGTCCTCGGTGTGGTGCACGTGGTACGGCGGCGAGTCACCGCGACGGGCGAGCGACTCCATCGTCGAGATGCCGTCGGAGCCGTCCTCGTGAGACGTGTGGAACGTGACCAGAATGTCGAGAAACCAGAGCATCGTCCCTCCTTTGCGTGTTAACATCCGTTTCGGAGCTTATACATCCGAATCGGAGCTTTGTCAAAGGGCACCCTCACCTCGTTCTCGTACGCCATCCTCGTCCTCGTGGGCCGGGGAGGCGCGGGCCCGCACGACCTCGTGCGGATGGCGCGGCAGGGACGGATCTACGCCGCTGCCGCAGACAGCCAGTACTACGCCGAGCCCAAGCGCCTCGAGCGGCTCGGCTATCTCTCCTCGCGAAAGGAGCCGGGGAAGACCCACCAGCGCACGCACTACGAGCTGACCGAGAAGGGGTTCGACGCGCTGCGCGCCTGGTCCCGGCAGCCCGTCCGCTTCCCCCGCGTCCTGCACGAGGGTGTCGTCCGGCTCCTGGCCGCGGACCTGGTCGGTGAGCCACCGGTGCGCGAGAGCATCAGCGCTCTGCGTGCGGAGCTCGACGAGCTCGACGGACTCCTCGACGATGCCGAGTCGGTCGCGGCCACACTTCCACACCGGGAGAAGTACCTGCGCATCAACCACCGCCTCGCGCGCAGGCTGGTCGCCGCGCACCGCGACTGGATCGCCGAGATCGAGCGCGAGCTCGAGTAGAAACGACGGGGGCCGCCGGAGCGGCCCCCGCACACGAAGCTAGGCCGGAACGCCGACCATGGCGTCGACGGCCTGCTTGAACTGCTGCAGTCCCTGGACGCCCGTCACGAACGGCCTGACTTCGACGTTCGAGAACCAGCTGAACGGCATCTCGAGGATGACCTGGTTCAGCTCCGCCTCGTCGGCGACCTCGATCACGCCGAAGCCGCCGCCGCCGGGAAACGTCCCGAAGGCTTCGAGCTTGTCCTGGTACCGCTCGTGCCAAGAGAGCGCGCCTTCGATGATCCCGGGCAGCTGATCGGGCGGGATCTGGAACTGAGGAGTTCCGACCACGAGAGCCCGCATACTCCCTCCTTCCCGCAATGTGCCGGTCGCGTGGACCATACGACACGCCAGGTTGCGGCGCAGTTAACGATGGGAGAAGAGTCGGGGCGGCTCTGTAGAGCCCCTGACCCAATGGGTCAGGGGCTCTACAGCTGCCAGGCGTTGTCTCGGAGGATCGGCACCGCCGCTCCGCCGGACTCGATGCCGTTCACCTCGACGTCAGGCCCGCCGATCATGAAGTCCGTGTGCGCCGAGGACTGGTTGATCCCCATCGCCTCGAGGTCGAGGGATTCCCGGTTGGCGCCGTCGAGGTCGACGCCGTGGAGCAGCCCGGTTCCGTACGCAATGTGGGACGCGGCATTCTCGTCGAAGAGGGTGTTCCAGAACGTCAACCCGCTGCGTCCCACGCGCGACACCTCGTCGACCAGTGCGACCTCGCCGAGGTACGACGCGCCGTCGTCCAATGCCACCTCGGCGCGGACCTCCTCGGCACCCGACGACGCCTTCACCTCCGTGATGCGCCCGTCGGCAAACGAGATCTCGAGGTCTCGGACGACCGTCCCGCCGACCAGGACGAGCGGACGGGTCGAACGAACACGCCCTCCCGTGCGTCTCCGGTCGGGCGTGGTGAACACTTCTTCCGTCGGCAGGTTCGGAACGTAGAACTGGCCCCAGGTCGTCTCGGCGCCCGCGGCGATCCAGCGAGAGTTCGGAAGCAGCCCGACTTCCAGATCGGTGCCCGGCCCGCGGAACCGTAGAGCGTCGAACGCGCGCTCGTTCAGGTCGCGCGCACGGGACATCAGCATGGCGACGTGCTCCTTCCATGCCTGGACCGGATCGTCCTCGTCGAGGCGGACGGCTGTCCGGATCGCGTCCCACAAGCGCCCGACGTCCGGTTCGCCGTAGACCTGCCGGGCCCAGGCCGGTGTCGGCAGGGCGACGATCGTCCACGGGATGGCACGGCGGTCGATGGCGGTCCAGACCGTGCGCCTGACCTCGGGGATGATCGACTCGGCGACGCGCCGTGAGTCCAGCCCCGCAAAGAGGTTCGGATCCGGCTCGCCGACGATGTTGACGAATGCCGTACGGCGCTCGATCTCCTCGTCGAGGCGCTGGATCATCCAGGGCGGCGCCCAACCGACCGCTTCGTCCGGCGCCAACTCGGCCTTTGCGCGGCGCAGGTGGTTGTCGGCGTAGTGGGCGTCGACCCAGCGGGCGCCCTCGGCGTAGGCGACACGCCCGAGCGCCCGAACGAGTGGCGCGTGCTCGATGTTGGCAAGCACGACGACGTCCTGACCTGCCTGGAGGTTCACCCCGACCCGCAGCGCCAGCCGGGCGTACTCCTCGAGTTCGCCCGCGCGCTCTGCCCAGAAGGTCTCGAGGTTCACGATCGACGGGACGCTATCTAGAATCGGCGGATGGGAGACGCCGCCCCCATGCAGGCGCCGCCGCGGGAGCGGATGACGTGGACCGACCTCGGCGACGCCGCCCGCGACCTCGCGGTGACGATCGCAGACGACGGGTACCTGCCGGACCTGATCCTCGGTATCGCGCGCGGCGGATTGCTCGTCGCCGGGGCGCTGTCCTACTCGCTGGGCGTGAAGAACACGTTCACGATGAACGTCGAGTTCTACACCGGCGTCGACGAGCGGCTGCCGGTGCCGATGATCCTCCCGCCGGTGCCCGACCTGGTCGACCTCCACGACGCCCGGATGCTGATCGCCGACGACGTCGCCGACACCGGACAGACACTCGCGCTCGTCAAGGGGTTCTGCGCGGGCCAGGTCGGCGAGGTGCGAACAGCCGTCCTCTACGAGAAGCCGCGCTCGATCGTCGCCTGCGACTACGTCTGGCGCCGCACCGACCGCTGGATCGTCTTCCCGTGGTCGGCAGAGCCGCCGGTCAGGTAACGGCGCGGAGCGCCGCGAGCACCTCGCCCGGCTCGGCGTGCCGGCCGATCTGCTGCTTCGAGAAGACCAGCTGACCGTCGGCGATCACGTCGAACTGGCTCTTCTCTCCCGGGATGTCCACCGCGTCGTACCCGTTGGCCGTCAGCTCGGCCACGAGACCCGCGGCCCGCTCGTCGTATCCGCTTCAGACAGGGCAGTAGTAGATCTCGACCGTCACGGCGCCAACTGTAGACACTCGGGCCCGAGCTCCGAGACCGATCGACAGCCGGCGAGCGCAAGGGTTAGGTCGAAATCGGCGACCAGGTTGCGGATCACGTCGCGCACGCCTGCCTCGCCGTCGATCGCGAGGCCGTACACGTACGGTCGTCCCAGGAGCACGGCGGTCGCCCCGAGGGCCAGCGCCTTGAACGCGTCGGCGCCGCCGCGGACGCCGCTGTCGAACAGAACGGGGATGCGGCCGCCCACAGCCTCGACGACGCCTGGCAGCGCGTCCATCGTGCCGATCGCGCCGTCCACCTGCCGCCCACCGTGGTTGGAGACGACGATCCCGTCCAGACCGTGCTCGATTGCGAGACGCGCGTCGTCGGGATGGACAATCCCTTTGACCACGATCGGCAGTTTCGTCTGCTCGCGCAGCCAGGCGAAGTCGGCCCACGTCTGCGCCGGGCGCGAGTAGACCTCCATCACCTTGCGGACCGCGGCGACGCCGATGCCGGAGCGCAGGTTCTGGCGAAAGCTCCCTGGGTACGAACGCGTCGCGTGCACGAGCGTGCGGATCGCCGCCGGTGTCGGCCGCCCGGACCGCTCGACTGCGCCCGGCTCGACCATGCTGCGGAAGACCGGGTCGCTGGTGTACTGCGCGATCCCCCGCCCGCTCGCGAACGGCAGGTGCGCGAAGGCGAGGTCACGGGATCGCCAGCCGAGCATCTTGGTGTCGAGAGTGACGACGATCGCCTCGCACCCGGACGCCTCGGCGCGGCGAAGCAAGCTCGCGACGAGCTCGTCAGCGGTGCTCCAGTAGAGCTGGAACCAGCGCACGCCGTCACCCATAACCTCCGCGCACGCCTCCATCGAACGGGAAGCCTGGTTCGAGAAGATCATCGGTACGCCCTCGGCCGCAGCCGCCCTCGCCACCCCGACGTCTGCGTCCCGGTGCGCGAGCTCGAGCACGCCGACGGGCGCGAGCAGGAACGGCGTCGGCAGGCGACGGCCGAAGAGCTCGACGGTCAGGTCGCGGCCCGAGACGTCGCGCAGGACGCGCGGCACGATGCGCCAACGGTCGAGTGCCCTGCGATTGGCCGCCATCGTGCTCTCGGACCCGGCTCCACCGGCGACGTAGGCAAACGCCTGCCGTGTCATCCGGCTGCGGGCCAGCCGCTCGAGCTTCCCGGGGTGGAACGGGATCGTCGGCCGCCGGCCGCGGACGCCGGCGAGGTAGATCTCGGTCTGCCGCTGGGGCCCGACGCCGGGCGGAGTGCTCACGCGCCGATGCTCCGGCAGCCGGCTAGTGGGCTTCGTCGAAGCGCCGACCCACCTCGGCCCAGTTGACGACGTTCCACCAGGCGGCGAGGTAATCCGGGCGACGGTTCTGGTAGTTGAGGTAGTAGGCGTGCTCCCACACGTCGATCCCGAGCAGCGGGACGTCGCCCTGCATGATCGGGCTGTCCTGGTTCGGAGTCGAGTAGACGGCGAGGCCGGTGCCGTCCCAGACGAGCCACGTCCAGCCGCTGCCGAAGCGCTTGACACCGCCGTCGTTGACCTGCTCCTTCAGCTGGTCGAGCCCACCGAAGGTGTCGCCGATCGCGTCGGCGAGCGCGCCGCCGGGCTCTCCGCCGCCGTCCGGGCCCATGATCTGCCAGAACAGCGAATGGTTCGCGTGACCGCCCGCGTTGTTGCGCACGGCGGTGCGGATCGCCTCCGGCATCACGTCGAGCTCGGTGAGCACGTTCTCGATCGGCCGGTCGGCCCACTCGGTGCCGTCGAGCGCCTTGTTCGCGTTGTCGACGTACGCCTGATGGTGCTTGTCGTGGTGGATCTCCATCGTTCGCGCGTCGATGTGCGGCTCCAGCGCGTCGAAGGCGTAAGGGAGTGCGGGCAGCTCGAACGGCATCGGTCTCTCCTCCTCGTTGGACTCGGGACCGATTCTTTCAAAGACGGAACCGGGGACAGGCCGGAGACGGAACCGGGGACAGGTCTGTCAGACCAGTCCCTCTCCGTGCTCATCGTTGGGCCAGTCCCTCTCTGTGCTCAACATAGGATGGGCTGCGATGCGCGTCGTTCTCGGCTGCGGCAACTTCGGCGGCATCGGCTCGGCGCCCGCGTTCTTCGGCCAGGGAGAGAACAAAGACGAGGCGTTGGAGCTGATGGATGCCGCGTGGGCACTCGGGCTGCGCCGGTTCGATACCGCCGACGCGTACGGCGGCGGACGAAGTGAGCAGTGGATCGGCGACTGGATGCGCGCCACCGGCAACCGACCGCGGATCACCTCGAAGACCTTCAACGCGATGGAGGACGGAGCTGACTTCGGGCTCGCGCGGGAGCGGGTCTTGCGCCAGGTGGAAACGAGCCTGGAACGACTCGGCATCGATCGCATCGACCTCTACCTGACACACGAGCCCGACCCGAACACACCGGTGGAGGAGACGTTCGCCACCTTCGCGGCACTGGCGGAGCGGGGGCTGATCGACGCCTGGGGGGTGAGCAACGTCGGCGCCGACGACCTGCGCGAATGGCTCTCGCTCGGGAAGCCCTCCCTCGTCCAGAACTCCTATTCGCTGCTCGAGCGCGCCGACGAGACGGAGGTGATCCCGCTCTGTGCCGAGCACGGCGTCGAGTACCAGGCGTTCAGCCCGCTCGCCGGGGGGTGGCTGACTGGCAAGTACCACCGCGGAGAAGAGGCGCCGGCCGGCTCGCGAATGACCATGCGACCAGAGCCGTACCGGCACCTCGAGACCGACCGCGTCTACGACGGGCTGGACGCGCTGGGCCGCGCGGCCGCCGACCGCGGTGTGAGCACGGGCGGTCTTGCCCTGGCCTGGGCGCTCGGGACGACCGGCTCGGTCGTCGTCGGGCCCCGGCGTCCCGCTCATCTCGAGAGCGTCCGCGAGGCCGACGCCCTCACGCTCACCGAGGCGGACCTCGACGAGCTAGGCTCGCTCTTCGCCTGATGTCCTTCCTGGTCCTCACCCAGAGCGAGGTCGAGCAACTCCTCGACATGCCCGGCTGCATGGATGCGATGGCGGACATCCTCGAGGCGCTTGCACGCGGCGAGCTTTTCCTGCCGCTCCGCATGATCGCGTTTCCTCCCGGGGAGAACAGTGGGATCGGCCTGATGCCGGCGCATCGAGGCGGGTCGAGCGCCGCTTATTCCCTGAAGACGATCTGCCTCTTCCCGGACAACGCCAAGCGCGGGCTCGATCCCCACCAGGGCACGGTGACGCTCTTCTCGGGGGAGACCGGAGAGCTGCGCGCGCTGATGAACGCGTCCGCGATCACCGCGATCCGGACGGCGGCGGTCTCCGGCGTCGCAACCAGGCTGCTCGCCCGCGAGGACGCCCAGGACCTGGCGATCGTGGGCGCGGGCCACCAGGCGCACCCGCACATCGCCGCCATGCTGGAGGCGAGGCAGTTCGAGCGGATCCGGATCGCCGCCCGCTCGCTCGAGAGCGCGGAGCGGCTCGCGTCCGAGTGGCCGCTCGCGACCGCGGTGGACAGCATCGAGGAGGCGGTCCGCGAGGCCGACGTCGTCTGCACCGTGACGAACTCGAGCGAGCCGGTCCTCCGGCACGAGTGGCTAAAGCCGGGCACGCACGTGAACGCGGTCGGATCGAGCGTGAAGACCGCCCGCGAGCTCGACACCGACACCATCGTCGCCTGCTCGCTGTTCGTCGACCGCCGCGAGTCCACGGTGAATGAGGCGGGGGACTACCTGATGCCGCTCGCCGAGGGTGCGATTTCCGGGCCCGAGCACATCAAGGCCGAACTAGGAGAGATCCTCACGGGCGCGCATCCCGGGCGGACCTCGGACGACGAGCTGACCGTGTTCAAGTCGCTCGGCCTCGCGGTCGAGGACCTTGCGGCTGCCGAGTACGTCGTGCGCCGCGCCACCGAAACAGGCACCGGCACCACGGTCGAGTTTTGATCCCGCTCGCCGAGATCGAGCGGGCGCGAGAGCGGATCGCTGGCGCGGCGGTGCGAACACCGCTCGTCAGGCTCCCCGACACCGATGTCTGGCTGAAGCTCGAGAACCTCCAACCGGTCGCGTCGTTCAAGATCCGCGGGGCGACGAACGCGATCCGAGCTGCGTCGTCCGACGAGCTCGCGGGCGGCGTCGTTACCGCGAGCGCGGGGAACATGGCCCAAGGAGTCGCCTGGGCAGCGCGCGAGGCAGGCGTCCCGGCGACGATCGTCTGCCCCGACCACGCGCCGCAGACGAAGATCGACCGGATCGAACGGCTTGGGGGCCGTGTGCTGAAGGTCCCGTACGAGGACTGGTGGCGGGCGATCGAGGAGTCGCGCTACGAGGGGGCCGACGGCCTGTTCGTCCACCCCGTCCAGGACGAGCTGGTGATGGCCGGGAACGGGACGATCGGGCTGGAGCTGCTCGAGGACCTGCCGGACGTCGACACGGTGCTGGTGCCGTACGGCGGCGGCGGGCTCGTCTCCGGGATCGCGAGCGCGGTCAAGGCCATTCGCCCGAGCGCCAAGTTCTACGCCTGCGAGCCGGCGACGGGGGCGGCCGCAGGGGCGGCGTTCGGCGCCGGCGAACCGGCCGAGATCGAGTACACGCCGTCGTTCGTGGACGGTGCGGGCTCGCGACGGGTCCTGGACTCGATGTGGCCGCGCGTCCGCGAGTTGGTCGACGGCGCCTTCGCGGTGTCGCTCGACGAAGCGGCGGATGCGGTTCGGCTGCTCGCGGAACGGGTCCGGGTGATCGCGGAGGGCGCAGGCGCCCTCGCCCCGGCGGTCGCGCTCTCGGGACGAGCCATCGGCGGCCGGATCGCGTGCATCGTCTCCGGCGGCAACATCGATCTTCCCGTGCTCGCTCGGATCCTCGCGGGCGAGACGCCGGAGTAGCATTCGGACATGCTCGAAGTCGGCGACCGGTTCCCAGTCGAGAAGCTGTCCGTCCGGCCCGACGGGCCGGCGGTCGTCTACTTCTATCCCGCCGACCTCACGCCCGGCTGCACGATGGAGGCAAAGGCGTTCAACGACCGCTACGACGCCTTCCGGCAGGCCGGGTACGAGGTCATCGGCGTCAGCGTCGACTCCGACGAGAAGCACGACGAGTTCCGGTCCGAGTGCGGCCTCCGCTTTCCGCTCGTCGCCGACGACGGAGCCGTGCTGACGAAGTCGCTCGACCTGTACAAGCAGTACGGCGACTACGGCTGGTTCGCGGCGCGCGTCACCTACCTGCTCGACGCCGACGGCGTCATCCAGCAGGTCTGGGACGTCGAGGACGCCGGTGCGCATCCGGAAGAGGTGCTCGCCGCCGTCAGCGCTGAATGAGCGTCGAGGCCGTCCGAAGCTCCTACGAGGCGTTCGCGCGCCACGACCTCGACGGCGCGCTGGCGATGATGGACGAGGGCATCGTCTGGCATCAGGCGCAGGGACTCCCTCACGGCGGCATCTACCGCGGACTCGCGGAGGTGCGCGCCAACGTGTTCGACCCGATCGACGAGTCGTGGTGGGAGAACTTCAAGGCCGATCCCGAGGAGGTGATCGGGGTCGGCGACGACGTCGTCGTCCTCGGCCGTTACACGGCGACCGCAAAGGAGACCGGAAGGCCGCTCGACGTCCCCTTTGCCCACGTCTGGCACTTCCACGACGGACGCGCGGTGCGGTTCCACCAGTTCACGGACACGCGCGGCTGGGTCGAGGCGCTGGGAGCGGGATGACCGCGGGCTACGTCGTCAGCGCGGACGAGGTCGAGGCCCGCCCCGAGAGCGGCACCGCCCAGACAAGGGTGACGATTGACCGCTCTTGCGGCTGCGAGCGGCTCGAGCAACGCGTGCTCCGGTTCGCGCCCGGCCGGTCCGAGGAGCGGCAGACCGCCGATCGCCAGGAGCTCCTGTTCGTCGTCAGCGGCCGCGGCGTGCTCACCGCCGCCGGCGGTGCGCATGAGCTCGAGCCGGATACCGGCGCGTTCCTCGTCCCCGGTGACACGTGGGCGGTGGACAACCCCGGCCCCGACGATCTCGTGCTGGTCTCTGTCACGGCTCCGTGCGAAGGCGAACGCCGCTCGCAGGTGACCGTCCGCTACGCCGACCGGCACGCCCTGGCCGCGACGCCGAACCGCGAGTTCCGCCTGCTCGTGAACGAGGACCTCGGCTGCCTCGACGTCACCCAGTTCGTCGGCCTCATCCCGCCCGGCCGAGCCCCGCTGCACAGCCACACGTACGACGAGGTCGTATACGTCGTGGACGGCGAGGGCGTCCTGCACCTGGGCGGCACGCACACGCCGCTCGCGCCCGGCTCGTGCGTCCATCTGCCGCCGCTCCAGGAGCACTGTCTGGAGAACACCGGACCGACGCCGATGCGCGTTCTCGGCGTCTTCCACCCGTCCGGCAGCCCGGCCTCGAAGGCGTACGAAGCTAACGAATAGCTCGAAGTTGGCGTCCTAGCCTCCACAAACTACGATCCCTCGGTTCCCCCACTTGTAAGGAGACTGCATGCGGAGACTCAGATTCATTCTTCCCTTTGCGGCTGCTGCGTTGACGCTCGCAGTCGTCGCGGCGGCGTCGGCGCGCCCACACAAGACCGCCACACCGGCAAAGTCCGGGAAGATCAACTGCAACTCCCCGATGAAGATCGGGTTCGTGACTCCTCTAACAGGCGGCGCGGGCTTCCTGGGCACCGAGCAACTGACCTGGGCGAAGCTCGCCGTCAAGCTGATCCCACCGACCCTCGGCCTGAAGGTCACGCTCGTCCCGTTCGACACACCGGTCGAGCAGGGCCCGGCACCCGCACAGGCAGCGGCACAGAAGTTCGTCGCCGACCCAAGCGTCGTCGGCCTGATCGGGCCCTCGACCTCGGGCGCCGTCGCCGCGTCGAGCAAGACCTACTTCCAGGCAGGGATCGCGCACATCTCGCCGTCGGCGACGCGCACCTCCCTGACCAAGGGCGCCGAGAAGGAGGCGACCCCCGCCTTCTTCCGCGTCGTCCCGGGCGACTACGTCCAGGGCCCGAGCGACGCGAATTTCATGGTCACCAAGCTGAAGGTGAAGAAGGTCGTGCTGCTCGACTTCCAGGAGCCGTACTCGCTCGGCCTCGCGGCCGCCGCGGAGAAGATCCTGAAGGCGAAGGGCGTCTCGACCATCCACCTCTCCGCCCCGAACACGACGACGGACTACTCGTCGTACGTGACCCGGGTTCCGGGCGACGCGGACATCGTCTTCTTCCCGACGCAGAAGCCGGGTGACGCGCAGACGTTCGCGCGGCAGCTGGTCGAGCAGGGCAAGAAGGCGAAGGTGTTCGGCGGCGACGGCTCGAACGATCCGTCGCAGTTCAAGACGCCGGGCGCCTACGT
>JBKPPY010000140.1:0-13747 GCA_046733845.1 Actinomycetota bacterium
GGCTGCTCCTGCGCGGCGAGCTGCTCCGTCATCCCAACGCGGTTCCGCTGGTCGTGGTCGTCAGCGACGGCGTGCCGACGGTGCCGGTGCGGCGCGGCGCCGACCCTGTCACGGAGGTGCTCGCGGAAGGCAGGGCGCTTCGGCGCGGCCGAATCGGCTGCGTGATCGCCGAGGTCGCCGAGCCGGAGCACGGTTGCGCGGCCGCTCTTGCGCAGGCGAGCGGAGGAACCCGGCTGCCGCTGTCGGCGCTCGCGGCCGACCTCGTGTTGGAGACCGTCGAGGACTCGGCGTGAACCCGATCGAGGCCGAGGCGCTCGCCGATCCCCGGACCGGCACTCTTTCCGGGCCGGAGCTCGACGCGGAGCTCGAACGCTGGGATCCGGGGGTCGACGAGTCGGACGGCGCCGATCTGGATGATCTGCGCCGGGGGCGCGAGATCGCGTGGGCGACCCGGACCCTGACCCAGGGCGAGGTCCTCGACACCTTCGCCGCGTACTGCCGGGACGACCTCGACGACGTGGAGGTGCTCGAGTGGAATCCAAGCCGGCTCACCCTCGGCTGGCGCCGGGAGCGCAGCGCGATCGAGCTCCGGCTCGGCTATGCGTTCTGCGAGCGGCTGGCGGAGGACGGCCCGGCGATGTTGCTCGGCCCGATCGGCCCCAAGACGGTCGAGCGATTCCTGGAGGACGAAGGCCTGCGCTCGCGGATTGCGCTGCTGGACCTCGTCCGCCTGGAGAAGATCGCGGCCGTCCGCTCGAGCGTCTTCGTCTACCTCGAATGGTTCCTGCGCGACGTCTACGGCGTCAAGATCCTGCCCGAGTCCGGGTTCACCACCGGCCTCGTCGAGCGCGGGATCATCTCGCTCGGCATGGGCTGAGCCTCGAGGCCGCCAACGACAAACCCCCGCCCAAGGGTTGGGGGCTGCTTCCCCTTTCCCCTGCGGGCGAGGCTACCTGCGCGGACGTTCCTTGTCTGTCACGAATGCGTGACGATTTGGCGCCGAGGTTTCCGCGCGGCACGCGGAGGTCTAGGTGATGAGTCGTGCGATGGCCGCCGCCGCGGCCGCGACGACTACGACGGCGAGGATCGGCGCGCGGAGCGCGATCGCGATCGCGCCGGCACCCACTCCGACCAGGCGGGCGTCCGCGACGATCGTCCGATCGCCGCCGACGGCCTCTGTGACTACGAACGCGGCCAGGACCGCGGGGGCCAGGAGCGCCACGGGGCCTGCCAGCCACGGCGGCAATGACCGCTGACCGAGCAGAACAGGCCCGACTGCCTTCAGCGCGATAGTCGCCGCGCCGACTGCGATGACCGAGATCCAGACGGCGCTCACTCCATCCCCCAACCGACCAGTGCCGCCGCGGCTCCGGCGATGATCGGGATACCCGCAGGGGAGAACGGGATCAGGACGAGCGCGATCCCGGCGCCGAGCAGCGCCGCCGACCCCGCTCGCCGACTCCTGAGTTGCGGCAGGAGGAGCGCCAGGAACAGCGCCGGGAAGGCGGCGTCGAGTCCGAGCCTGTTCGGGTCGCCGACGACGTCGCCGAGCACGAGACCCGCGAGAGTGCCGGCGTTCCAGGCGAGGTAGAGAAGACCGCCCGCGCCCAGTAGGACGTGAACGTCGAACCCTCCGCGCCGTCGCAGCGTCATTGCCCATGACTCGTCGACGATCAGCTGGGACTGGACGAGCCGTCTCGGCGCGGGACCACGGAATGCCGAAGCGATCGAGATGCCGATCGGCGCATAGCGGGCGTTCAGCATCACCGCCGCGGCGATCGCAGCCGCCGCCGATCCGGCGCCGCCCAGCACCGACACCACCGCGAATTGCGCGGAGCCGGCGAACGTGGTCGCGGACATGACGAGCGGCGCGAGCCACCCCATGCCTGCCGATCGGGCGAGGACGCCGAAGGAGAGTGCGAATGCTGCGGCGGCGACTGCGATCGGCGCGACCATCCGTGCGCCCTCGATGTAGCGCTCTCTCAGGCCGCCTCTGATGCCGCGACCCCCCGCGCAATCCGTTCCTTCGTCATCGAGGCGCAGAGCGAGAGCAGAATCGTCGCCGAGACGGCGATCAGCCAGAGCGTCGTCGTGAAGGTCCCGGTGACGTCCCTCGCTGCGCCGAGCAGGAGCGGAGCGATCGCTCCGATCGTGTACCCGACGCCGAGCATCAAACCCGTCACCGACACCACGTCGGCCGGCCTCCGGCCGACGTCGACGGGCAGCGTCATCACGAGCGGGAACATCGCCCCTGTGCCCAGGCCTACGACTGCGGCCCAGAGCCAGGCGCCGTCCGGCACAGCCGCAAAACCGACCGCGCTGGTCACGAGCGCCGCGCTGAAGCCCACCAGATAGACACGGCGACCGCCGGTCCGGTCCGAGAGCCACGGAATGGTCACAGTCGTCACCAGGGCAGTGATGTTGAGAACGGCAAGGAGCGCACCGGCCTTCCCGTCGCTCCAACCGCGTTCGACGTAGGCATCGGGCAGCCAGCTGTTCAGGCCGTAGAAGACGCAGGCCATCGAGCCGAAGATGCCGACCAGCGTCCACGCCGTGCCGCTGTGGAAGGGGAGCCGGACCTGTTCGACGTCCGCGCGGCGGTGGGGCGCCTCTTGCCTGGTCAGCCAGATCCAGGCGGGAACGAGGAGGACGGTGACTGCCGAGAAGACGATCAACGACCAACGCCAGCTGCCCGCCGCGTCCGCCATCGGCACTGCGAGGGCGGACGCCAGCGCCGACCCGATGTTGAAGCCGAGTACGTAGATGCCGGTCGCGAACGCGGGCCGGCTGGCGAAGCGCTCCTTGACGGCGACCGGCATCAGCGCCTGCGCGAGACCAAGACCGATGCCGACGCCGAAGGTCAAGAGGATCACGCCTGTCGCGCCAGGCGCCACCGCCCTGGCGATCCCGAACCCGCCGACCAGCCCGAGGCAGACCGCGATGGCAAGCCGCGTCCCGTACCGACGCGAGACCCGCGGCGCCGGCAGCGCGAACACGCCCATGCAGAAAACCGGGATCGTGGTCAGCAGTCCCGCGACCGCGTGGGAGACGTCAAGGTCGTCCTGGATCTCCGGGATCAGCGGTCCGACACCGACGATCTGAGGCCGTAGAGCGAGGCCGGCGAGGAACAGGCCGGCGAGCAGGCCGAGCCGGCGGTGCACGCTACCCGGCGACGACCGGGTTGGTCAGCGAGCCGAGCCCCTCGATCTCGATGGTGATCTCGTCGCCGGGCTGCATGAAGAGCGGCGGCTTGCGGAATGCACCCACGCCGGCAGGCGTCCCCGTTGCGATCAGGTCGCCCGGCTCGAGCGTGATCGTGCGCGTGACGTACTCGATGACCTCGGCGACGCCGAAGACCATGTTCGCCGTGTTGGAGTCCTGGACGGCCTCGCCGTTCAGGATCGCTCGGATGGTGAGCGCCTGCGGATCGGGTATCTCGTCCCGAGGCACGAGCGTCGGCCCAACGGGACAGAACGTGTCGGGCGACTTCCCGCGCGTCCACTGGCCGTCGCCGAACTGGAGGTCGCGGGCGGAAACGTCGTTCACGCAGATGTAGCCGGCGACCGCCTCGAGCGCGTTCTCGGCGGAGACATCGCGTACTTGCTCGCCGATGACGACGCCCAACTCGGCCTCGAAGTCGCATTTGGTCACGATCGGAGGGATGACAATCGGCTCTCCCGGCCCGATCAGCGCGTTCTGCCACTTGGCGAAGAGCAACGGTGCCTCAGGGAGCGCGGTCCCCTGCTCCTCCGCGTGGTCGCGGTAGTTCAGACCGACGCAGATGATCTTCCCGGGCCGCTCGATCGGAAGCACGGAGTGAGCCTAACCGAGCACGTCCCCCTGAGCCCCGTCATAGGGACAGTCCCTGGAACGGAAGCGTGCCGAGCTATCAACAGCCCTTCCCGGGCCGCTACCGTCGGAGAGGCGATGCCCAGACGACCGCGTAATCAGCTTCCCGGCGGCGTATTCCACATCACCGCCCGCGGTGTCGACGGCAGCTCGATCTTCGTCGACGACCGCGACCGCGGTCGCTTTGCCCTGCTCCTGGAGCAAACGACGAATCTCTGGGGATGGCACGTGATCGCGTGGTGCCTGATGAGCAATCACTACCACCTTGTCGTCAGGGCCGAGCGCGAACAGATGTCGCTGGCCGTTCACCGCCTCAACTGCCTCTACGCGATGTACTTCAACCGCAGGTACGACCGCCGCGGCCACCTCTTCGAAAACCGGTACTCGTCCTGGGTCGTCCGGGACGAGGAGCACCTGAGCAAGACGATCGAATACGTGCTCAACAACCCGGTCAATGCAGGGCTTTGTGCAGAGGCTCGCGAGTGGCTGTGGAGTTGGCCCCGGCAGCCGGCGGCGCTCGGCTCGCCGCTTCCGGCCGCGGCCGTTTGAGCCGCGGCCGAGGGACTGTCCCTCAGGCGCGTCTCGGGAGGCCTAGACCGGAGGAGGCACGAGAACGACGTGCACCTCGCCCGGGCCGTGGACGCCGACCGCAAGCTTCTGCTCGATGTCGGCACTGCGGCTCGGCCCGGTGACGATCGCGAGCGCGCTCGGCAGGTCGTCGCCGAGCGCCTCGAACAGCTCGTCCAGCCCAGGGAGGATCAGATCCTCGCGCAGGAGCGTCACGTGCACCTCGGGGAGCAGCGACCGGGCGCGCGGCTCGTCGGGCGCGGCGGCGAGCACGACCGAACCCGTGTCCGCCAGCCCGTAGATCGCCTCCGAGACCTCCGCCCCTTCGATCGAGGGCGTCTTGCCTCGGTGGACGTGGAACCCGACCGCCGCGGCACTCGCCGCGAATCGCTCGACCAGGCCGGCGCCTTCGGCGTCGTCCCTCATGAACGGCCACGCCGGCGCCCGTCCCGGAAACGCCGCCCGAACCGCGGCAGCGCGCGCCCCGCCGACCACACGCGCCCAGGCCCGAACACCCCGGCAAACGGCTGACCGAGCCGCGCCAGCCGGGTCGCGGCCCGATACCCCCACACCGAAGACCACGCCAATGACCACAGCGAGAACCCGAGCCGCTCCCAGCGCGACGCCACTCCTTCCGCCACCAAATCGCGCCGCAGGTCGAGGAGAAGCTCGTGCAGCGGGATCTTCACCGGGCACGCCTCCGTGCACGCGCCGCACAGGGACGAGGCGTGCGGCAGCGACGGCGCCTCCCCGAGGCCGACGAGGAGCGGAAGGAGCACCGCCCCCATCGGCCCCGAGTACACCGGGCCGTACGCCGCTCCGCCGGCCTTGCGGTAGACGGGGCAGACGTTTAGGCAGGCCCCGCAGCGAATGCACGCGAGCATCTCGCGATACCGCCCGCGCAGGAGGTTCGAGCGACCGTTGTCGAGGATGACGACGTGCAGCTCCTCCGGGCCGTCCTGTTCACCCGCACGTCGAGGCCCGGTCACCAGCGTCGTGTAGACCGTGAGCTTCTGGCCCGTGCCCGAGCGAGCGAGCAGCTTCAGGAGCACGGCGAGGTCGGCCGTCGTCGGCACCAGCCGCTCCATGCCCATCAGCGCGACATGCACCCGCGGGAGCGAGCTCACCAGGCGGCCGTTGCCTTCGTTCGTGACGAGACAGACGGACCCTGTCGACGAGACGCCGAAATTCGCCCCCGTGATCCCGACGTCCGCCTGGAGGAACGTCTCCCGCAGCTGACGCCGCGCCGCCCTCGTCAGCGCCTCGAGCTCGGCCGGCACGTCTTCCCCGCCGGCGCGGGAGAGCAGCACGGCGACGTCCTCCGCCGTCTTCTCGATCGCCGGCGCGATGATGTGCACCGGGTGCTCGCCGGCGAGCTGGAGGATGTACTCGCCGAGATCGGTCTCGACCGGGGTCACCGCGACCGCTTCGAGCGCCTCGTTCAGCCCGATCTCCTCGCTGACCATCGACTTCGACTTGGCCGCGAGCTTCGCGCCCGCGCGAGTGCAGACGTCGGCGACGTACCCGCTCGCCTCCTCTGCTGTGCGGGCGAAGAAGACACGCCCGCCGCGCGCCTCGAGCGCAGTGGTGAACCGGGACACATGCTCGTCTAGGTGGTCGATCACCTCCATGCGGATCTCGTGCGCGCGTTCGCGCAGCGCTGCCACGTCCTCCAGATCAGCCCAGGCGTCGATCCGGTGCGACCGCAACCGGTCGGTCGACTCGTCCAGCGCAGCCTGCGTGTGGGTGTCGCCGAGCTTGCCTCGCGCGATCACCCGGAACCGCTCGGCCGGCTGCGCGAGCTCAGGCACGCACACCCCGCGCGAGCGCGGTCGCCAGGTGCACGACCCGCACCTCCGTGCCGACCTTCTCGGCCCGCCCGCGCAGGTGCATCAAGCACCCGGGATCGGCGGTGACGATCGTCCCCGTCTCCGTGCCGCCCGCCAGCTTGTCGTCGGCCATCGCGACCGAGACCTCCGGCTGACGCACCGAGAAGGTGCCACCGAACCCGCAGCACAGGTCCGCCCGCGGCAACGGGACGACCTCGGCCCCCGACGCACCGAGCAGCCGCCGCGGTTCCGCCGAGATCCGGAGCTCGCGCAGCATGTGACACGAGTCGTGGTAGGACACACGCCGGCCGGCGTTGCGCGGCAGCGGCCGAAACCCGGCTGCGACGAGGAACGCCGACAGCTCCCACACCTCGTAGCCGTCAATCCCAAGCAGCTCTGGGAGGTAGTGGGAGGCCATCGTCGCGCACGATCCCGAAGGGATGACGACCGGAAGCTCACGCGAGAAGGCGCGGGTGAACGACCGTGCCACCCGCCGGGCCGCCGCCCGATGCCCGGCGTTGAACGCCGGCTGGCCGCAGCAGACCTGCCGCGCCGGAAACTCGACCTCGTATCCGGCCTGCCGGAGCAGTGTGTCCGCGTCGGCGACCGCCTGCGGGAAGGCGAGGTCGCCGAGACACGTTGCGAACAGCTGCACCGCAGGCATGCTTGGACTCTACGGCCGGCCGATCAGTCGAGCCGGAAGATCTCCTCGAGGGCCGGCGGCCCGGCATCGGGGACGCGCTCCTCGAGCAGCTCCGCCATCGCGTCCTGCCACCTGGCACAAACCTCCTGCGCCGCCAGATACTCGGCCGCCCGCCCGAGGTCCTCGGCCTCGAAGTAGCCGAAGACACGGTTCCCGTCGCGGAAGATCGAGTAGTTGCGGATGCCGGCGTCGCTCAGCGCCTGCAGCATGTCGGGCCAGACCGCGCGATGCGCCGCGACGTACTCGTCGATCTTGTCGGGGCGGACGCGGAGGACGAACGCGCTGCGCTGGGTCATGCGGTCTCGTAGGCGCTCTCGATCGAGGCGGTACCACGCTCCTCCGTCCGGCGGGCCGCGTATCCACCCGCCCTGAAGGCCTCGACCGGATCGGGATCGAGCCCCAGCTCGGCTCGGAGCCTGCCGAGGAGCGGCCGAACGTCGGTCTCGAACGCTTCGAGCAGGAGTCGGTGAGCTCCGAGTACGTCGCCAGCCTGCTGCGCCGCGGCGACCGCGGGCTCGTCGACCATCAGCGCTTTGGCGTACGCGGTCTGGATGTTCATGACGGACTGGATCATCGCGTCGATCTTCCCCTCGACGTTGTGCGACTGGTCGATCATGAACGCGAGTCGCTCACCTCCCGCCAGGGCGATCTCGCGCATGACCAGGAAGAGCTCGAACGGCTCGATCGATCCGACGATCAGGTCGTCGTCTGCGTACTTGCGGTTGTTGAAGTGGAATCCGCCCAGCAGGCCATCCGACAGGAGAACGGCGACGATCTGCTCGATGTTCGTGCCCTGCGCGTGGTGGCCCGTGTCGACGAGCACCTGCGCCTGTGGGCCGAGCCGGCGACAGGCCAGCGCCGCCGTCCCCCAGTCCGGGAGATCGGTGCTGTAGAAGCCGGGCTCGAACAGCTTGTATTCGACCAGCAGCCGCATCCCCTCGGGGAGTTCTGCGTAGACGGCCTCCAGACCGTCGATCAACCGGGCGTGCCGACCGGCCAGGCTGTCCTGACCCGGGTAGTTCGTCCCGTCGGCGAGCCACAGGCTGACGATCGACGACCCAACCGCCGAGGCGATGTCGATGCACTCCTTGAAGTGCTCGATCGCCCGAACACGGATCGCGGGGTCGGGGTTGCAGAGACTCCCGAGGCGGTAGTCGTCGTCGCCGAAGAGGTTCGGGTTGATCGCCCCGATCGCCACCCCCTCCGCCTCGGCGAACCGCCGCAGCTCGTCGTAGTCCTCGACCGCGTCCCAGGGGATGTGCAGCGCAACCCGGGGGCAGCAGCCGGTCAGCCGGTGGACGAGCGCCGCGTCCTCGATTCGCTCGCGAACGGTGCGCGCAGCGCCGGGCCAGGGATAGACGTGAAAGCGGGTTCCGGAGTTCCCGTAGCCCCAGGACGGCGTCTCGATCTCGAGTTGTCTCAGTCTGGCGAAGAGCGCGCCGTCGTCCATCGCGACGGAGTTTGACGCATTCGCGAAGCAATTACGAATCCGCTTTCGAACTAGGACATTTCGAAAGCGCTTGACTTCCGATCGGCGATAGGCGTAGGGTCGCACCCATCGACGGCCAGCCCGACGCACCGGCCTATTCACAGGAACAACGGATGCAGCAGGTGCTGCGCATGCTCGAGACGCGCGATTCCGTTCAGGTTGCGGAACTTGCGGAGAGATTTTCGGTCTCGGAGGTCACGGTCCGGAGCGACCTGACCTCGCTTGCGAAGCAAGGGCTCGTCGCCCGCGTCCGCGGAGGGGTGCGGGCGCTGGAGCAGGGGCAGTCGGAGGTCGGCTTCGACCTGCGGCTGCGGCTGGAGGTCCAGAACAAGCGGGCAATCGCCCGTGCTGCCGCTGCGTTGGTCGACGAAGGAGAGGCGGTCGCGCTCGATGCGAGCACCACCGCGTACTACCTGGCTCTCGAGCTGCGCGCGAAGCGGGAGCTCGTGGTGGTGACGAACGGGCTCCTCGTCGCGACCGCGCTCGCCGATGCACCCGGCATCTCGGTCCTCGTCACCGGCGGCATGCTCCGGCTGTCGGCCATGTCGCTCGTCGGCGACCTCGGCACCGACGTCCTCCGCACCACCCGGATCAACAAGGGCTTTCTCGGTGCCCGCGGACTCAGCCTCGAGCGGGGTCTGATGGACCTCAACCCCGACGAGGTTCGCATCAAGCAGGAAATGGCCGACGCGTGCGAGCAGGTGTACGGCATCTTCGACGGGACGAAGTGGCACCGCAGCGCCCTGCTCGCCTTCGTCTCCGTCGAGGAACTGGGCGGCATCATCACGGACTCGGCCGCGCCGGCCGACGAGATCGACGCCTGGCGGGCGGCAGGCGTGGACGTCATCACGGTCGACCCAGGCCCGAGCGAGCCGCCTCCCATCCGTCCGCGCGATCTGCGACGAGCCGTTCGGAACGACGAGTTGCTCGGCTGATGACGGCAATGGTCGCAGTCGATCTCGGTGCACAAAGCGGCCGCGTCGCGGTCGGACAGTTCGACGGCGAGCGGCTCGCAGTCGAGGAGCTGCACCGCTTCGAGAACGCTCCCGTCAGCGAGGACGGCATCCTCCGCTGGGACTTGCATCGCCTTTTCGACGAGACACTCGTCGGTCTCCGCGTCGCCGCCCGGAGCGCCGAGATCGACTCGCTGGCGGTCGACTCGTGGGCCGTCGACTTCGGTCTGCTCGACCGGCACGGTCGGTTGCTCGAGCAGCCGAGGCACTACCGGGACGCGCGCCGGGCGGGAGCGACGGAGACCGTTTACGCGCGGATCTCTCCTCGCGAGCTGTACGAGCGAACCGGGATCCAGCTGCTTCCGATCAACTCGCTCTTCGAGCTCGCCGCGATGGCCGCCGAGGGGGACCGCGCGCTCGACGATGCCGAGACGCTGCTCCTGATTCCCGACCTCTTCCACCACCGGTTGTGCGGCAGCACGACGACCGAGTTCACGAACGCAACGACCACGCAGTGCTTCGATCCGCGCGCGCACGCGTGGGCGAGCGACCTCGTGGGCGGGCTTGGCATCCCGACGCGACTCCTCCCCGAGGTCGTCGAGCCCGGAACTCCGCTCGGGCCGCTTGACGCAGGGGTGGCGGCGGATACGGGAATTCGAGACGCGACGGTCGTCGCCGCTGCGACGCACGACACCGGGTCGGCGGTCGCCGCGGTCCCCTTCCGGCGGCCGGATGCCGCCTTCCTGAGCGTCGGCACCTGGTCGCTCGTCGGATTCGAGGCGACGGCCCCGCTGATCACCGACTCGACCTTCGCCGCGAACGTGACCAACGAGGGAGGAGTCGGCGGCACCTACCGGTTGCTTCGAAACGTCACCGCGCTCTGGCTCCTCGACGAGTGCCGCCGGAGCTGGGCGGCCGACGGTCGGTTCTACTCGTTTTCGGAGCTCATGGAGCTGGCGGGCTCCGCCCCCACCCTCCGATGCCTCGTCGACACCGATGACGCCAGCTTCGCCACGCCTGGCGAGATGCCCGCCAAGGTCGCCCGCTACTGCGCCCGGACGGGACAGCCCGAGCCGCTCGAGGCGGCCGACGTCTGCCGTTGCATCCTCGAAAGCATTGCGCTGAAGCACGCCGAGGCGGTCGAGGTCGTTTCCCGAGCGATCGGGTTGGAGCCAACCGAACTGCACGTCGTCGGCGGCGGCGCGAAGAACGAGCTCTTGTGCGACTGGACCGCACAGGCGACCGGTCTCCCGGTGCTCGCCGGCCCGGAGGAGGCGACGCTGCTCGGCAACCTCCTCGTCCAGGCGATTGCGCTCGGGGAGGTCGGCTCGCTCGACGAAGCACGCGAGGTCGTGCGCAGATCCTTTGTCCCGACGCTCTACGAGCCGATGCATGCGCCTGAGTGGGAGGAGGCGCGCCGGCGCTTCGAGACGCTCGTCGACCAGGGACGCCATGAGGTGACGGCGTGACCGCGGTGCGCTTCCTTGCGCCCGACACCGACGCCTACGTGGCGAGCGTCCAGCGTCACGCCGCAGAGTTCGAGGAGCGGACGGGGCTCGAGCTCGACATCCGCATCGTCCCGAGCGACGAGTACTTCTCGAACGAGATCCACGGCTACCTGAGCGGCGCCGACGCAGCCGATGTCTTCATGTCAGGCCCGGTTCTCGTGTGGGAGCACGCGGCCGCGGGCTTCGTCCAGCCTCTCGACGACTTCCTCGACCAAGCGAGCGACTCCTACCGTGCCGACGACTTCGTCGACGCGCTCCTGACCGCGAACCGCTGGGATGGTCGCGCGGGCAGCACGCTCGGCTCGGGGCCGCTGCTCGAGATCCCCGTGAACTGCGAGTCCTACAACCTCGCCTATGTCCCCGCGCACCTCGAGACGGCACAGGTTGCTGTGCCCGAGACGTGGGACGAGTTCTTCGCGGTCGCCCGGACTGCCGCGGCGTCCGGCTCGTACCGCGGCTTCGGTCAGCGCGGCGTCGACGTGTGGCACACGATGTACACGGGCTTCGCGACGCAGTTCTGGTCGTACGGAGCACGCGACTTCGAGGACGGACGTTGCGCGATCGCGTCGGACGTGGCGGTGCGCGCCACCACCGACTTCCTCGGCGCGCTCCGCGCCGCCGGACCGGACGAATGGCTCAACCAGCGCTGGTACGAGCTGGCACTCGACTTCGCGCAGGGACGATACGCCCTCATCGTCGACTCGGACCACTACGTCGCCTACTTCGAGGATCCGCGCCATTCCCGCCTCGTCGGCGAGATCGCGTACGCGCTGCCCCCGAGCGGGCCGGTCGGACGTCGTCCGAATCTCTGGACGTGGTCCGTGGTCGTGAACGCCCGGTCGCGTGACCTCGACGGTGCGTGGCGATTCGTCGAATGGGCCACCGGGCCCGACTTCCTGCGCAGGTCCGCGTACGAAGGGAACATGAACCCCACGCGCCTGAGCACGTGGGACGACGAGGAGTTCCGGTCGCACGCGAGCGCCTGGGGATCGTTCTACGAGGTCGCGAGAAGGCTCGTCGAGCACGAGGCGTCCGTGCTCGTCACCCCGATGGGGAATTACCGCGAGGTTGCGACCCGGTGGGTCCGGGCGCTACGAGACGCATACGCAGGCCGCGACGTGCGCGACGCACTCGAGGAGGCGGCCGACGAGATCGACAGCCTGACGAGCGCCGGGGCGCCTGCTTGACGGCGCGCGTCGACACCCTGCGCGGCATCCCGGCACCCGAGGATCGCTGGGACGTCACGGCTGCGCCGGAGCGGATACTCGACGCCCTCGCTTACCGCTCGAATCTCCTCGGCTCCGACCGCTCGGTCGCGAACCAGGGAGGCGGGAACACCTCGGCCAAGGCAACGATCGTCGACCACCTCGGCCGGGAGGTGCGCGTGCTGTGGGTGAAGGGCTCCGGCACCGACCTGGCGACGATCACGCCCGCGGGCTTCGCCGGGCTCCGTCTCGACGAGTTGTTGCCGTTGCGAGAGCGCGGCGAGATGGACGACGCAACCATGGTCGACTACCTGCTGCGCTGCGCCGTGCAGCCGGACCAGCCCCGCCCGTCGATCGAGACGCTCCTCCACGCCTTCGTCCCCGCCGCGCACGTCGACCACACGCACCCCGACGCGATCATCGCCCTGACCTCCACCCCAGGGGGCCGGGCGCTCGCCGATGAGACCTTCGGAGCCGAGGCGGTCTGGCTCGACTACCAGCGGCCGGGCTTCGATATGTCCCGCAGGATCGCCCTTCTGCTCGAGGAGCATCCGGAGGCGCAGGCGGTGCTGCTCGAGCGGCACGGTCTCGTCACCTGGGGCGAAACCGGCGAGGAGAGCTACCACGCCACGCTCGAGTTCGTCGGCCGGGCGGCGGCGGCGATCGAGCACGCCGCCGCCGGACGGTTCGGTCTCGGCGGCGAAAGGGTCCCGGAGCTGCGGGAAGGGGACGAGCAGACCTCCCTCCTTGCGAGTACCCTTCCCGCGCTCCGCGGCGCACTGCTGGCCGATTCCGACGGTGTGATCCTCGAGGTCGACCGGAGCCTGGAGGCGGTCGCCTTCGCCTCCTCGGTCAGGGCGCCGGAGGTCAGCCAGGTGGGAGCACCGTGCCCCGACCACCTGATCCACACAAAGCACAAGCCGCTCGTCGTGCAGTTCGACCCGGAACGAAACGACGCCGGCGACCTCCGCGCCTCGTTCCGCTCCGGCGTGGACGTGTACGCCGAGTGGTATCGCGAGTACTTCGAGCAGAACGTCGACGACGAGACCCGGCAGTTCGCGATCGACCCGGCCGGACCGCGTGTCGTGCTCGTCCCCGGCGTCGGCATCGTCACCGCAGGCCAGAACGCGACCCGGGCCAGGCTGGCCCGAGACCTGTACCACCGGGCGATCGCAGTCCAGGACGCGGCCGATGCCTTGGGCGGATTCCTGTCACTGAGCGAACGCGAGGCGTTTGCGATCGAGTACTGGCCGCTCGAGCGCTACAAGCTGGCGCAGGCACCTCCCCAGGGCGAGCTCGCAGGGCGGGTTGCCCTGATCACGGGCGGCGCGAGCGGGATCGGACGGGCCGCTGCGCGAATCCTGGCCGCGAACGGCGCGCATGTCGTCGTCGGCGATCTGAACCTCACCGGAGCCCAGGAGGTGGCGGACGAGATCGTCGACGCCCGCGGCCTGCGCCGGGCATGCGCGGTCCAGGTCGACGTCACCGAAGAAGATGCCGTCCAGGCTCTCGTCGACCGGGCGGTCGTCGAGTACGGAGGGCTCGACCTCCTCGTCGCGTCGGCCGGTCTCGCGTCGAGCGCACCGATCACCGAGACGACCCTGGAGGACTGGGAGCGCAACTACGCCGTCCTCGCCCGTGGCT
>JBKPPY010000141.1:0-17303 GCA_046733845.1 Actinomycetota bacterium
GTTGAGCACCATTCCGACCCCGAAGGTCAGGTAGCCGGCGTCGAGCGTGGACAACGCCCCGTGGTGCGGCTGCGGCCGGGTCAGCGCGCCGCCGACGTGCCGGATCTCGGCCGACAGCAGCGGCGAGTCCGACTCGGGCCCGGCAGCGTCTACGAAGCGGTCGATCGCGGCGCCGTCCAGCCGGCCGAGCATGTGCCCCTCGCCCGTGTACGGGACGGGCTCCGGCGGATCCATGTGCAGCTCGGCGATTCCGGCCGGCGGCACCATCGCGAACGTATCCATCGCCGGACCGAGGTCGCGCAGCGGACGGAGGATGTCGGAACCGGACGCCCCGTCGCCCATGTAGACGGCCTCGACGACGACGAACTTGCCGCCGCGGACCGGCTCGGGGATCTCCTCGAGCGGAGGGAACTGCAGGATGCGCCCGACCGAAGTGACCTCGTCCGGAACCGTGCTCGTCCACTCGAGCCAGGCGTGGAGCACCTCGGACGAGCGCTCCCACGGGAAGAAGAGGACGCCGGCGTAGATGTCCGGGATGGCGTAGAGCTCGACCTCGAGCGCAGTGACGATCCCGAAGCTGCCACCGCCCCCGCGAAGCGCCCAGAAAAGGTCGGCATCGTGGTCGGCGTCGACGCGGCGAAGCTGCCCATCGGCTGTGACGAGCTCGATCGCGGCGATGCTGTTGGTCGACAGGCCGAGCTTGCGCGCATACCAGCCGACGCCGCCGCCGAGCGAGTAGCCGACGACGCTGACGTCGGGTGTGGACCCGTGCAGCGCGGCGAGGCCGCGGTCGGAGGCGCGCGGCACGACGTCCGCCCACTTCGAGCCGGAGGCGACCCGCGCGATCCGGCGCCCGTCGTCGATCACAACGCCCTTGAGCGCATCGGTCTTGACCAGGACCACGTCGTCCATCGCGCCGAGCGGCTCGGCGTTGTGTCCGGTGCGCTGGGCCGCCACCTGGAGGCCGTAGGCCTTCGCGAACTCGACCACTGCGATCACGTCGGCGACGTTCTCGGGGACGACGACGAGCGCGGGCTCCTGGATGACGGTCGTGTTGAACGCCTGCGTGGCAGCACCCCACCCGTCCCGGCCCGGCTCGATCACGGCGCCCTTGAAACGACTGCGCAGTGAGCGGAGGGCAGGAACCGGAGTGACGCGCGATCTGGTGTATGCGACTGCCTGACTCACGATTCCTCCTCGGTTGACTGCACCGAGTCTGCGCAGGGCCACGTTTGCGTGGAATCGAGCCACCTGGCGTCTCGAGGTGGGGCTGCCCGAACCTACGGCGAATCGACACGAAGTCGGCACGGACCCGCGTGCCGCGCCCAGGTAGCCTCGCCCTCAGGGGTGAGGGGCTTTCACCCCCACCCCTGGGTGGGGGCATGGGCACCTACCGGCCCGCGGTGTCCAGAACGGCCGAGTCGAAGGCCTTAGTCGACCGCGACCGAGGCGGACCAAGGAGCCACGCCCGAGCTGAAAGCAGCGTGCGGAGCCGGAGCGCTCAGGCGCGCAGGAACGCGAGCACCGCGAGCACCCGGCGGTGCGTGTCCGAATCGGCGCCGAGGCGCAGCTTCCCGAAGATCGAGGTGACGTGCTTCTCGACCGCGCGTTCCGTGACGACGAGTCGCTCGGCGATCGCACTGTTCGACAGCCCCTCCGCCATCAGCTCGAGGACTTCGCGCTCGCGCGGGGTCAGCTGCGAGATCGGGTCGTCCTGGCGGCGCCGACCGACCAGCTGCGAGACGACCGAAGGGTCGAGCGCGGAGCCGCCCTCGCCCACCCGCTTGACAGCGGCCACGAACTCCGGGACGTCCGCCACGCGGTCCTTGAGCAGGTAGCCGACGCCCTCAGCGCTCTCGGAGAGCAGCTCGAGCGCGTACGCCGGCTCGAGGTATTGCGACAGCACGAGCACTGCCGTCTCGGGATGCTTCTCCCGGATCTCCTTCGCGGCTCGGAGCCCCTCGTCAGTCTGGGTCGGCGGCATGCGGATGTCGACGATCGCCACGTGCGGCTTGTACGAGCGGACTTTGAGCAGGAGCTCGTCCGCGGTACCGGCCTGACCGACGACCTCGAGCCCCGCGTCCTCGAGCAGGCGGGCGATGCCCTCCCGAAGTAGCACCGAATCCTCAGCGACGACGATGCGCATGCCGTTCCCGTTCGACGCCTCCGCGGGCGTTCCCGCCGCCGACGGTTCGAGTCTGAGGGGTGGGAAGTCCACCTGCAAGCCCTCGGCGACGATCTGGTAGATGCGCTCCGGCTCGGGAAGCCCCTTGAACGGCTGCGGGCCCAAGTCCCTCGCCTCCCGCTGTGCGAGCTCGAATGTCCGCTGGGAGATCAGGACTTGACCGCCGTGGCCGGCGTCGCTGATGCGGGCCACCCGGTGTACATCGAGCCCGATGTACGTCGATCCCTGAATCGACGGCTCTCCCGTGTGCAGACCCATCCGCACGCGCACGGAGCTCCCGTCGGGCCACGGATGGGCAGCGAGCGCGCGCTGGCCGACGATCGCGCCTTCCACAGCCGCCGCGGCGTCCGCGAAAACGAGGAGCATCTCGTCGCCGCGGCAGTCGATCTCGATGCCGCCGGCAGACTCGGCGGATTCGCGCACGAGCCGGCGGTGCTCCTCGAGGACGCCTGCATAGGCCGGCCCGAGCCGGCCGACGAGGGTGGTCGAGCCCTCGATGTCCGTACAGAGCAGCGTGACCGTCCCGGTTGGCAGCCTGCTCGCCACGGGGCCTACCTTAGAGCCCGGCCAGGGGGATCACAGCCCGGACCGTCGTTCCCGCGCCGACGCTGCTCTCGACCTCAAGCTGCCCGTCCAGCGCCTCGACCCGGTCGGCCAGGCCCCGCAGGCCCGAGCCGAGCGCCGGATCGGCGCCGCCGATTCCGTCGTCGGCGACTTCGACCATGACCCGCCCGTTGAGGCGCTGGGCCCGGACCTCGACGACCGAGGCTTCTGAGTACTTCGCGACGTTCGTCAGCGCTTCGGCGACGACGTAGTACGCAGCCGCCTCGATCGGCCCAGGCAGCCGGTCCTCGAGGTTCGCGGTGAGCTCGACCGGCAACGGTGCCCTCGCAGCGAGTGCCTCGAGCGCCGCCGGCAGGCCGCGGTCGGTGAGCACGGCAGGGTGGATGCCGCGCGCGAGCTCGCGGAGCTCGGCCAGGGCGTGGTTGAGCTCGTCGGATGCGCCGGTCAGCAACTGCTCGGCTCCCTCGGGGTCCTCGCGGAGCCGCGACTGGGCGAGCCGGAGGGCAAGCGAGAGCGACACGAGTCGCTGCTGGGCGCCGTCATGGAGGTTGCGCTCGAGCCGCCGGCGGGCTTCATCGGCGGCCTCGACGATCCGCGAGCGCGATGCACGCAGCTCCGCCTCCTGTGCCTTGCGGTCCGTGATCTCGGTGCCGCAGACGATGAACTTGCCTGACTCCTCGAGCGGACGCAGCCACCAGGCGACGATCCGCCACGTCCCGGAGCTCCCGATCCAGGCCGTTTCGTGCTCCATGCTGACGCCGGTCTCGACCTGCTCCTCGAACGCCCGCTTGACCTCGTCGACCAGCTCCGGCGGCGCGACCAAATCCCAGAACCGGCGGCCGATCGCCTCCCCGTCCGTGTAGCCGGTCAGCTCGCGGAACGCGTAGTTCACTCCCTCGGGCGCAACCGTCCCGTCGCGCTCCACCGCCACCAGCAGGCTCGGGGTTGCGCGAGCGACGACCGCGAGGAAGTCGCGTTGCGCCTGCAGCTCCTCGCGCTGCTCGACCAGGTCGGTGATGTCCAGCCCGGCGAGGATCCGTCGGCTCACACCCTGACCGTCGATGATGTGCGCGATGGACGCGTCGATCGTGCGTGCCGCGCCGTCCCGGGTCAGCCAGCGGCTCTGCACCTCGACCGGGCGTAGAGGATGGACCCGCCGGAACGCGTCCGCGACCGCGTCCCGGTCCTCCTCGACGACGAAGGCATCCGACACGAACTCCCCGCGCATCTCCTCGTCGTCGACGTAGCCGAACAGCTCCTCGGTGGTGTGGTTGAAACGCAGGATGCGTCCCTCGTCGTCGCAGAGCATCAGCACGATCGGCGCGGTGTTGACGACCGCGCGGGTGAACTCCTGCTCGTGCTGCACTTCGCCCAGCCGTCGGGCGAGCTCCTCCTCCAGTCGAGCGCGGTCCGTGAAGTCGCGGACGATGACGACCACCTCGTCGTGGCCGGCCGGCATCATTCGCGCCTCGAAGTAGCGCTCCTCACCGGCGATCGGAAGCCGGTACTCGAGCGTCTGTACACCCTTCGAGGCCGGCATCGCAAGCGTCGCCTCGAACCGCTCGGCGATGTCCGCCGGCAGCACGTCCCGGACGGACTGCCCGAGCAGCTCCTCCGGCGGCACGACCAAGAGGGCCGGGTCACCCTTCACCTCCAGATACGTCCCGTCCCGGGCGATCCTGAACATCAGGTCGGGAATCGCATCGAGCAGCGCGCGGCTGCGGGCGTCGCTCCGACGCAACGCCTGTAGGCCGCGGTCCTTCTCGATCGCGAGCCGCGCCGCAGAGACGACCTCGTCGAGGACGCCCCGCTGGTGAAGGAGCGCCGCGTCGTGCACGAGGGCGGCGAGCGGATGCCCGTCGGACTCACGGTCGATGCGCGTTGTCGCCCGTCGGGAGCTGTCGGGCTTCAGCTGGACCGGATTCCCGCGCGCATCGACGTATCCGCCCACCTCGTCGAGCCACGTGAGGAACTGGAGGGTCGGGTCGCCGAGCACCAACCGCAGCCCCTCCTGGGCCTGCTCGGGCGTCGGTTCGTCCGGAACCTCGCGGAGCAACCGTGCGGCCGGACGGTAGAGGCGGTCGCGCAGCAGCCCGGCGAGGAAGAACAGCGGCACGGTTCCGAACGCGATGAACGCGATCAGGCCGAGCACGTTTCCGGCCTCGTCGGAGAAGGAGCCGACGATGAAAAGGACGGCGACGAGGCCGGCGGCGGCGCCGCCGGAGAGGTAGACAGGCCCCAGGATGCGGCGCTGCGCTGGACTCGCGCGGAGCCAGCGCCGGATCAGCAACACGAGGACGCCGACGAAGATGATGATCCCGAGCACGGTGAAGAACGCCTGGAGCGCGTCGGCAACCGACTTGCTGTCGAAGATCAGGTAGGGGTTGTCGGGGCAGTCGTCGCAGTCCGACGTGTGCTTCGTGAAGACTGCAGGCAGCGCGTTGGCGAGGAAGGCCGTACCCCAGAGCGCGGCGATCAGGCGGCGCTCGAGCTGCGTTCCCAGCCGACCGTCAGGGAACGCCAGCATCAGGTGCACGAAGGCGGCGAGGAACAGGCTGCCGATCAACGCGCCCAGTCCGTAGATCCATCCGTCATTCGCCTCCCAGAGCGCGCTCAGCATCCACAGGAAGCCGACAACGACGAGCAGCCGTCCGGTGCCGTTCGTCGGCCGGAGCATCCATGCGATCAGGCCGCTGACCACGAACGACAGGCCGATCACCGGGTAGACGACGGCGACCGCGAGGTGCGACTCGTGGTCGGAGACCGCCGCCATCACCGAGGCTGCAGCCGAGACCAGCAGCGCAAGCGGGAAGACCCCGAACCAGAGCTTGTGCTCGAGGCGCATCAGCGAGCGCAGAGCAGTGCGGTGACGGCCTCGCCCGAGAGCTCGCTCTTCGGGACGAAGCCGCACGCGCCGCTGGTCTCAACCAACGGCCCGAAATCCGCGCCGTCGCGGCTCGAGACGAGCACGACGCAAGTGTCGCCGTCGTTGGCGATCAGCCGCCGTGTGACCTCGAACCCGTCGAGGTCGGGGAGCTGCACGTCGAGGAGAACGATGTCCGGATGCAGGCGACCTGCGGCGGCAATCGCCGATTCGCCGTCTTCGGCTTCTCCCGCGACTTCGAATCCATCTGCTTCGAGGATCGCCCGCGCGCTGGCGCGAAAACTCGGGTGATCGTCGACAATCAGGACACTCGGCACGATCGCATGGTGGCACAGGGTGCATGGAACAGCCATACGGCTAGCCACACCTTGCGAACACGGGGGAAACGGCCGTTTTTCCCCCGTGAGCCCGCTTCTGAGCTCCGCCGCTGGCTTCGCCATCGGCGTTCGCTCTCGGAGCGAGCCGGAGAGGCTAGAGACCCAGGCGTTCCAGCATCGCCTCGTCGCGACGCCAGCGCTGCCGCACCTTCACCTGCAGCTCGAGGAAGATCTTGCGACCGAGCAGGAACTCGATCTCAGGCCGGGCGCGCGTTCCGATCTGGCGAACCATGGAGCCGCCCTTACCGACCAGGATCTGCTTCTGCGACTCGGTCTCGACGAACACGTTCGCGCGGACGACCTTGTCCTCGATCTCGTCCACCTCGACCGACACCGCATGCGGCACCTCTTCCTTGGTGAGCCGGAGAGCCTGTTCGCGGACGAGCTCGGCGATCTGCGTCTCGACGGAGAGGTCGGTACGCTGCTCCGGCGGGAAGTAGAGCGGCCCTTCAGGTAGCAGGCCGATCAGCTCCTCTCGCAGCTCCCCGACGCCGTCGCCGGTCTTCGCGCTCACCGGGTGCAGCGCGTGGAAGTTGCCGAGTGCTGCAGCCGTCTGCATCTGCGAGGCGATGTGGCCCGGCTTCAGCCGGTCGACCTTGTTCACGGCGATCACGACCGGGACGTCGAGCGCGAAGACGCGCTTCGCGATGAAGCGGTCGCCAGCGCCGATCCGCTCGCGGGCGTCGACGACGAAGAGCACGGCGTCGACGTCCTCGAACGAGGAGTCGACGGTGCGCTGCATGTGCTCGGTAAGCGGGTCGCGCGGTCGCTGGAACCCGGGCAGGTCGGCGAGCACGAGCTGGTAGCCGTCGCCGTTCGCGATCCCGAAGATCCGCCGCCGGGTCGTCTGCGGCTTGTCGGAGACGATCGCCACCTTGCCGCCGCAGAGCGCGTTCACGAGCGTCGACTTGCCGACGTTCGGCCGGCCGGCGACCGCAACGAAGCCCGATTTCACTACAGCACGAAGGTGTCGGGCAGCAGCTCGTCCGCCGTGTGCTCGACCAGCTCGCCGTCGTTGTTTGCGTAGACCACGCGGTCGACCTTGAACTCGACGTGCCACTGCCGGCAGCCCCCGCACGGCGAGGCGTTGATCACGATCAGATCGAAGTCGCCGGGTTTGTAGCCCTGCGTGACGGCGGTGACGTACGCGGTCTTCTCACCGCACACGCCGAGCGGATAGGCGGCGTTCTCGACGTTGACGCCGTCGAAGAGCGTCCCGTCACGGGCGCGGAGCACAGCGCCGACGAGGAAGTTCGAGTACGGCGCATAGGCGTTCTGCTTGATCCGCTCGGCGCGCTCGTAGAGCTCTCTGTCGGTGTCGTCGATCAAAAGAAGAGCTGGAAGACGATCAGCGTGACGCCCGCGCCGAGCGCGCCGCCGTAGACGACCTCGAGCGTCGAATGCACTCCAGACTCGATCCGGGTATGGGCGACGAGCACCGCCACGGCGAACATCATCGTCGAAACGAAGAACCGGTGCTCGCTCGGGCCCAGGGTCAGCGTCACCGCCATCCACGCAGCAAAGGCGATCGCCGCGTGGCCGGACGGCAGTCCGCCGCGCAGCGGCGTGCCGCGGCCGCTGATCGCCTTCGTCGCGATCACGACGATGATCACGAGGATCAGCGCGATGATCGTGATCTTGATCGGGGCGTCGCGAAGGCGGTCGAGGAAGTTGGTCGTCGACTCGCTGACGTGCCCGGAGAAGACGAGGTAGCCGACGGCGACGGCATTGATCGCGGCGATCAAGACGGCGCCGGCGGCGATGTCCTTGGCGAGCTTGGCGAGCGGGTCGAAGGAGCTCGTCGCCACGTCGATCGCCGCCTCGATCGCCGAGTTGATCATCTCGGCGATCAGGACGAAGGCGATCGCAAGCAGGAGCATGACCAGCTCGATCCGGTTGACGCCGATCCAGAGCGCGAGGATCAGGACGACCACCGCCGCGGCGAAGTGAATCCGCATGTTCCGGTGCGTACGGAGGACGTGGATGATCCCTTCGACGGCGTAGTTGAAGCTCTCGACGATCGAGATCCGCCGCCGGCCCTGACCGGCACCCGGAAGGAGCGCACCTGCCCCGTTGCCGACCCGGCTGCGGCGCAGCCGCTCGCGCAGGGGCACGCGGGTCACGGCCATCGGCTCAGCACCTCTTCACGCTCCTCCATTTCCGCTCCATGGTCGTAGCCGAGGAGGTGGAGGAGGCCGTGCGCGAGCGGCCTCCTCCAGGCGTCTCCGACCACCTGCGGGCAGAGCACGATGTCGCCGAGCTGGCGCGGCAGACCCGCCGGCAGATCCTCACGACCGTCGATCGGAAACGAGAGCACGTCGGTGGGTTCGTCGACGCCGAGGTGCTCGCGCTTGAGCGTGCGGCTCTCGTCCGGGCTGACGAAGGCGATTCCGAGCTCCCCCGCCTCGACCCCCTCGGCCGTGAGGACGCGGCGGGCCAGCTCGGCAGCCGCCTCCTCCTCCACCTCGACGCCGCTGCGGTTCGAGACCTCGATTTCGAGCATTGGCCTACCGGCGGCGGTTGGTGCCGGTCGCCTCCGCGTGTGTCCGGTAGGCCTCGACGATGCGCTGCACGAGCTTGTGGCGGACGACGTCCGCATTCGAAAACTCGACGAAGGCGATCCCGTCGATCGTGCCCAGGATGTCCTGGACAGTGATGAGCCCGGACGCCTGCTGCGGCGGCAGGTCGATCTGCGTGATGTCGCCGGTGACGACCACCTTCGAGCCGAAGCCGAGCCGCGTCAGGAACATCTGCATCTGCTCGGGGCTGGTGTTCTGCGCCTCGTCGAGGATGATGAACGAGTCGTTCAAGGTGCGGCCGCGCATGAACGCCAGCGGCGCCACCTCGATCGCGCCCTTCTCCATGTACGCGGTCAGCCGATCGGCGTCGAGCATGTCGTAGAGCGCGTCGTACAACGGGCGTAGGTAGGGATCGACTTTCGCGAGCAAGTCGCCGGGGAGGAAGCCGAGCCGCTCGCCGGCTTCGACCGCCGGGCGGGTGAGGATGATCCGACCGACCTCGCGTTCCGAGAGCGCCGCAACCGCGAGCGCCATCGCCAGATAGGTCTTCCCGGTCCCCGCGGGGCCGATCGAGAAGGTGATCGTGTGCGAACGGATCGCGTCGACGTAACGCTTCTGGTTGACCGTCTTGGGCGCGATCTTCGTGCCCCGGTGACGCCAGACGATGTCCTCGAAAACGTCCCGGATGTCCTCCGCCTGGTCGAGCGCGCCGAGGACGGCGTCCACCGTGCCCGGCCCGATCTCGTGCCCGCCCTCGACCAGCTCGACCAGCTCGTCGACGACCGCGCGCGCCTCGGCGACGTTCGAATCGTCGCCTTCCAGCGTCAGCTGATTCCCGCGCAGGCGGATCGTGCAGTGCAGGCGTTCCCGGAGAGCGCCCAGCACGCCGTCGCTGACGCCGGCCAGCTCGGCGGCGACATCGTTCGAGATCGACAGAACTTCCTGCAACTTCCGGACAGTGTAGGTACGAGGCCCGGCGGGGCCTTCGGCGCCGCTCGCGCCAAAGGCGCGCGGGTTCTCGTATTCGGCACGTTCCGGTCACACGCCAGCGACGATTCCGCCGCTACGCTCGCAGTGGGGAGGAGGCCGGGAACGCCCGGGAAGGCCGGAGCGGTCACGGCCGGAAACGACAGCGCCAAAGCGGCCATACGAACCGCTCAGCCGTCGCCGGCCGACTCGCTACGCGAGCTTCTCGCGCACCAGCTGGCTCACCGCCGAGCCGTCCGCGCGGCCGGCGATTTGCGGCATCACGTCCGCCATCACGCGGCCGAGGTCGCGCATGCTCGTCGCCCCCACCTCCGCGATCGCGTCGTCGACAATCTGCTCGAGATCGTCGTCCGAGAGCGGCTCCGGCATGAACTCCTCGAGCACCTCCAGCTCGGACTCCTCCTTCGCCGCCTGCTCGGCGCGGCCGGCGCTCTCGAACGCCTCGATCGACTCCAGCCGCCGCTTGCGCTCGCGCTGGAGCACCTGAAGCTCCTCGTCGTCGTGGAGCGGACGCTGCAGCTCTTTCTCCGCCGACCGTAGGCTCGACAGGATCAGCCGCAGCGCATCCCGGCGCGAGGCGTCCCGCTCCTTCATCGCGGCCGTCAGCTCTTCCTCGAGACGCGCGATGAGGCTCATGCCGGCAGTCCCCGAAGGTGCCCACCCAGCAGGTGCCAGTGGAGATGGAAGACCGTCTGCCCCGCCCCCGCGCCGCAGAAGATCATGAGGCGATACTCGTCCAGACCGCTCAGCTTGGCCGTGTCGGCGACGAAGTCCAGCATCTGTTTCGCTTCGTCCGCGGGCAGCTCGCCGATGTCCCGGAAGGTCTCGATGTGCCGTTCCGGGATGACGAGGACGTGTACGTCCGCCTTCGGGTTGATGTCCTCGATCGCCAGCAGCCCATCGGCCCGGTTGACGATCGTCGCCGGCAGCTCGCCGCGGTGGATCTTGCAGAAGATGCAGTCCGGGACACTCACGCAGCGAGGATCCCCTCGTCGGTGACCGCGCCGCCGCGGACCCGGACGAGCTCACCGACCGGCGCGTCGACGAGCCAGGGCGAGTAGTCGTCGCCGTATCCGCGCCCGGGCCGGTCGACCAGGACGACGTCCTCGGCACCAACCTTCGTGCGCCAGCGCCGGCGGCACGCCTCGTCGGAGAGCGCCCTCAAACGCCTGCTCCGCTCCCGCTTCACCTGCTTCGGCACGGTGTCGTCGCCGGCGGTGACCGTCCCGGGCCGCGGCGAGTACGGGAAGACGTGCACCTTCGTCGCCCCGGACGCGCGCACCACGTCCACCGTCCGCGCGAACGCAGCATCATCCTCGCGGGGGAAGCCGACGATGACGTCCGTGGTCAGGTTGAACCCGTCCGCGAGCGCAACCCGGCGGAGGTACGTCGCCGCGTCGTACCGCCGGCCCATAGCGTGGAGGACGCCGTCGTCTCCCGACTGAAGCGGAACGTGCAGGTGGCGTGACACGGTGGGCGTCTCCCGCAGCGCTGCGACCAGCGGCTCCGTCAGGTGATTGACCTCGATCGAGGAGAGGCGCAGCCTGGCCAGCCCTGGCGTCGCACCCGCTTCGCGGATCAGGCGCGGCAGGTCGTACGCCGCTTCTCGGTCGCGGTAGCAGCCGAGGTTGATCCCCGTGAGGACGATCTCCCGGTGCCCCTGCGCGGCGCGGCGGCGCACCTCCGTGAGCACTGCGGCGGCGGGGCGACTCCGCGATGCGCCGCGAACGAACGGGATCACGCAGAAGTTGCAGGAAAAGCTGCAGCCGTCCTGCACCTTCACGAACGCGCGGACGCGGTCGAGCCGCGCGTCGGCCTGGACGCACCCGATCGCGCCGACGTCGCCCGCAACGGCCCCCGGCGTCTCCTCGCTGCGCCTGGCCACGACCGATACGTTGTCCGGCAGCCCGCTGAACGCGTCCGGCGAGAGATTCGCGCCGCAACCGGTGACGTACACCCGCCGGTGTGTGCGTGCGGCCCGCGACGCAGCATGCCGCGACTTCCGTAGTGCCTCGTGGGTGACGCAGCACGTGTTCACGACGGCAACGTCACCGCTCGGTCGCTCGACGTGCCCGTCGGCGAGCAGGCGCTCCCGGACTGCCTGCGCGTCTGCGTGAGACACCTTGCAACCGAGGAAATCAACCGAGAACGTCGCCACCGCGCGGACCTTACTCCGTTAGCACATGAAGATCCGCGGCCCAGCCCTCGGCCTCGCGCCGCTCCACGCGGCGGTACCCGACGATCTCAGGGGACTCGGAAGCGAGATAGCCAGACGTGACGACATGCCTGGAAGCGAGCCGCGACGCGATCGAGCGGTCGAGGTCGAGCGCGACATTGACGACCGCAGCGTCGGTCGCGGGCAATGGATCGACGGTCGCATCGGCGAGGTGTGCTTCCACGTCGGTCCCGTTGGCGCGTGCGTTCCGCTCCGTCGACTCGATCGCCTGCGGATCGAGATCGAGTGCATAGACCGGCACGAACCCGAGCTTCGCGGCTGCGATCGAGAGCACTCCCGAGCCGCAGCCGGCATCGAGGAGGCTCCCACGCGGGAGGTCGAGCAGAAGCTCCAGGCAGAGCCGCGTGGTCGCATGCGCGCCGGTGCCGAACGCCCGGCCCGGGTCGATCACCACCGGCGTCGCGTCGGCGTCGGGCTGCTCCCACGGCGGCCCGACCCACAGCGGCCCGATCCGAACGGGCCGGTGGAAGGCGCGCCAGCGCTCCTCCCACCCTTCCTCGACGTCCGTCGAGCGGGTGCCGCCGAAGGCCGACCAGAGCCGCTCTTCGCCGCGTGCATCCGTGTAGGCCGCGAGCTCCACCCCGTCGGGCGAGTCGCGCTCCTCGAACCCCTCCGGGAAGAGCTCGAGCATGATCGCCCGCGCCGGCTCTGCGTCGGCAGGCGGAACCGTCACGGAAACACGGCGGAGAGACGTCACCGTCCACCCAGGGAAAACGCAGCCCTCGCCGACCACATCCCATCCGCCTGTTCCTCTAGGAGCGTGACCGAGCCCGCTGCGCACTGCAGCGGCAAGACGCCGCCGAGGGCGCGCGCGGCCTGATCTCGGAGGCCTTCGACGTCGTCACCTTCGCCGACCGTGAGGTGCGGCACGGGATCAGAGTCGGAGAAGGCGCCGCCGTATGGCGGGCACTCAGGGAACCGCCCGCACGTGAGCGCGATCAGCGCGACGAAGCGCTGCCGCGGATCGGGTGCCAGCCACACATGGGCGTCGAAGGTCTCGAGGCGCGCGAGCGCGAACGAGAACGGCGCGGCAGAGGCGTAGAGCGCACGCAGCTCGGCGAGGAGCCCTGCGTCGACGGTGTCCGCGTCCACGAATGGGTAGAGAAGCGTGACGTGCGCGGGAACGCGCTTGGCGACCGTCTGTCCGAGCCAGCGTCTGCGGAACGCGAGCGTGGGAGCTTCGGCCTCCGGGACGACGATCGAGAGCGCGGTCTCGCGGGCGCGGCCGACGACCGGTGCGGGCTCCGTCAACGGAAGGCGCTCTTCAGCTTGTCGAAGAAACCCTCGTCGTCGTCGCGCCGGTACGTGTCCTCGTCGACATTCTGCTCGAACTCGCCGAGCAGCCGACGCTGCTCGTCCGTCAGACGTCGCGGGACGACGACGTTGAGGAGCAGGCGGTGGTCGCCGCGGCCGCGGCCCTGGAGAACGGGCATGCCGGCGCCGCCTAGCACCTTGACGTCACCGGGCTGGACGCCGGGCTCGAAATCCAGCTCGACGTCGCCGTCGATCGTCGGGACGCTCACCTTGGCGCCGAGAGCGGCCTGCGTGATCGTCAGGTCGACCTGCGAGACCAGGTCGTTGCCCTCCCGGACGAAGCGGGGATCCGGACGGACACGGACGAGGACGTACAGGTCGCCCGCGGGACCGCCCGGGGCGCCGGCGTGCCCCTCCCCGCCGAGCCGAATGCGCTGGCCGTCGTGGATGCCGGGCGGAACCTCGACGGACAGCGTGCGCTCCTCGACAACGCGCCCCTCCCCGCCGCAGGTCGTGCATGGGTGCTCCACCACCGCGCCGGACCCACCACAGCGACCACAGGTCTGGGTGCGAACGAATTGCCCGAACACCGTGTTCGACACCTGCTGGATCCGACCGGCGCCGCCGCAGGTCGGGCAGCGGATCGGCTCGGTGCCCGGCTCGGCGCCGCTGCCGCCACACCCTTCGCACGTGACGGCGACGCGAAATGGAACGTCACGCTCTACTCCGCGTGCGGCGTCTGCGAGATCGATGACGATCTCGGCGGCGACATCGGGTCCGCGTGCCGCGGCACGCGGCCTGCCGCCGACCCCGAACAGGTCGTCGCCGAAGAATGCCGAGAAGAGATCGCCGAGCGTCCCGAAGTCGAAGCTGGTCGGCGTGAATCCCCGGCTGCGCAGGCCGGCGTGGCCGAAGCGGTCGTACAGCTCGCGCCGCTCCGGGTTCGAGAGCACCTCGTAGGCCTCGACCATTTCCTTGAAGCGTTCCTCGGCATCCGGATCTTCGGACACGTCCGGGTGGAATTCACGCGCCAGAGAGCGGAACCGCTTCTTGATCTCCGCTTCGCTGGCCCCGCGCTCGACGCCGAGCAGCTCGTAGTAGTCACGCTCGGTCGGGGCCACTTAACGGTCTCCGTAGATGACCTCGGCGAACCGCGAGAGCTCCGAGGCGGCCGAGCGAACCGTGCGGATCGCTTTGTCGTAGTCCATGCGCGAGGGGCCGATCAGGCTTACTGCGCCGAGTGTGCGGTTGGCGATCCCGTAGGCGGCCCCGACGAGGGCGAGGTCGCGGAGGCCGGGATTGGCGAGCTCGTCGCCGACGCGGACGAACGGTCGGCGCGGGTCGAGCGCCTCGGCCAGCATGTCGAGCAGTGCCCGCCGCCGTTCGAGCAGCTCGATCAGCGACCGGTAGGAGCCCAGCTCGTCGTCGCGCACCTCGTCGAGGAGCCCAGCCGCGCCGCCCACGTACACGCGTTGCTCGTCATCCTCGGCGTCGGTGAACGCAGATTCGAGCACGAGAAGAAAGGTCGACTCGGCCCGCGGGAGCGTTGGATCCGCGAGCCGTCGCCGGAGCTGCCCGCTCCCGAGCGAGAGGTCGACGACCTGGTCGTTCAGGTACTGGCCGGCCCAGTGCACCAGCCCCGGATCGACCGGCGTGTCGAACGCGTAGACGCGCTTGGTGACGCCGCCGCTGGAGGTGATCACGACGACCATCGCGACCTGCGGCTGGAGGAGGAGCACCTCCACGTGACGGACCGTGGCGGTCTGGAGCGGTGGCGCCGAAACGAGAGCGATCAGCCGGGTCACCTGGGACAGCATCTCCGTCGTCGCCTGGAGCGCCGACTCGACCTCGCTTCGCGCCTCGGTCAAGTCGAGCGGGAAGGTCGCGGGACGCGGCACCGGACGTTCGAGCAGCCGGTCCACGTAGTAGCGGTAGCCGCGGTCGGTCGGAACGCGGCCCGCCGATGTATGCGGGTGCGTGAGCAGGCCAAACCGCTCGAGCTCGGCGAGCTCCCCGCGGACGGTCGCCGACGAGACCTGCATCCCGGTGCGCTCGACGAGGTGTTTCGACCCGACCGGCTGGCCGGTCGCGACGTACTCCTCGACGACCTGGATCAAGATCTTGCGCTGGCGCTGGGTGAGATCGGGACTCGCGGAAACCATTGTCTCTGCAGGCAAATGCTACGCCAGCAGTTCGGCCGTGACTCCTCCGCCGAGGAATCGTCCGCGCTCGGTGAGCGTCAGCGTCTCGTGGCCGTTCGCGCCGGCACGAGCCGCCAGTCCGAGCTGCTCGAGCCTTGCCAGCGCGTCGCGGTCGATCGCGCCCTCGAGACCCGCGAGCCGAATAGGCTCGTCGAGCCGGAGACCGAGCATCAGCCGCTCCCGCCGCCGGGTGTCGCGGTCGAGCGGCTCGACCTCGCGGGGTGGTCGCTGCCCGGCTGCGAGTGCCTCGAGGTACGGGCTCAGCCGCGGCGCGTTGCGGCTGCGAACGCCGTCGATTGTCGAGACCGCGCCGATCCCGAGCCCGAGGTAGTCCCGACCGAGCCAGTAGCCGAGGTTGTGATGCGCCCTGAGGTCGCGGCCTCCGGCACGATCCGCCTCGCGGCAGAAGTTCGCGGTCTCGTACCAGCGGTAGCCGGCCTCGGCCAGGGCGGCGACAACCCGCTCGAAGTAGGACTCCATCGACTCGGCCTGCCGTTCGAGCTCGGCGCCGTGCGCGTGGGTGAAGCGGGTGCCCGGCTTTGCCTCAAGCTCGTAGCAAGACACGTGCTCAGGCCCGAGCGCGACTGCCTCGGCGAGGTCGGCGTCGAGGTCGGCGGTGCTCTGGCCGGGGATGCCGTAGACGACGTCGAGCGAGATGTTGTCAAATCCGGCATCACGGAGAACGTACACTGCGCGTCTGACGTCCTCGGGCTGCGCGTGACGCTCCAGGATGGAGAGGAGCTGCGGCTGGAAGCTCTGTGCGCCAAGCGACACACGGTTGACCCGATTCCGTGACAGCAGCCGGGTCAAGGCCGGCGTCACAGTCTCCGGATTCGCCTCGACCGTGACCTCGTCGGCGTCGGGCAGTGCAGCAAGAAGCCGCTCGAGCGCGGCCCGCTCGGTGAAGGTCGGAGTCCCGCCGCCGAGGAAGATCGTCTCGAGTCGGGCCGCGAGCCCGTTCCGTTCCAACTCGAGCTCGGCGAGCAGCGCGTCGACGTAGGCACCGTGCTGCTCGGGCCGCCCGACCGCGGTGACGAAGTCGCAGTAGCCACAGCGGTGCGCGCAGAAGGGCAGGTGGATATAGAGGTGTCCGGCGCTCACTGCGCCCGCCTCCGTGGCCGAGTGACCAGCTCGCCGCCGCAGTTCGGGCACACGTGCGCCATCGACTCGCCGCATTCGACGCAGAACGTGCACTCGTAGGAGCAGATCGCCGCCGGTCCATCCGGGGCCAGGGTCGTGCCGCACCGCTCGCACTCGCTGCGCATTTCCAGCGCCACGCCTTATCTCTTCTCCTGGTCGAGGTTCAGCACGGCCAGGAACGCCTCCTGCGGCACCTCGACCGAGCCGACCTGCTTCATCCGCTTCTTTCCTTTCTTCTGCTGCTCGAGCAGCTTGCGTTTTCGGCTGATGTCGCCGCCGTAGCACTTGGCCAGCACGTCCTTGCGCTTCGCCTTGATCGTCTCCCTGGCGATCACGCGGGAGCCGATCGCGGCCTGGACCGGTACGTCGAAGAACTGGCGCGGGATCTCTTCGCGGAGCCTCTCGACCAGTGCGCGTCCGCGCGAGTACGCCCCGTCCCGGTGGACGATCAGCGACAGCGCGTCGACCAGCTCGCCGGCGATCAGGATGTCCACCCGTGAAAGATCGCCCGGCCGGAAGCCGGCGAAGTCGTAGTCGAAGCTGGCGTACCCGCGCGTGCGCGACTTCAGCTGGTCGTAGTAGTCGAGAACGATCTCGCCGAGCGGCAGGTCGTACGAAAGCAACACGCGGTCTTCGGACAGGTACTCCATGTGATCGAAGCGCCCGCGGCGCTCGTTGTTCAGCTCCATCACGGCGCCGACGCCGTCCTTCGGGACGATGATCGACGCCTTCACGTACGGCTCGTCGACCTGCTCGACCTCGCGCGGCATCTCGGCCGGGTTGTGTACCTCGACCTCGTCGCCCGCCTTGGTCAAGACGCGGTAGGCGACGTTCGGCGCGGTCACGAGGAGGTCGAGATCGAACTCTCGCTCGAGCCGCTCGCGCACGATCTCCATGTGCAGCAGGCCGAGGAAGCCGCAGCGGAACCCGAAGCCGAGCGCCTGCGAGCTCTCCGG
>JBKPPY010000142.1:0-9100 GCA_046733845.1 Actinomycetota bacterium
CAGGTGACGATCGGGCACGAGACACATCCGGTGCCCGACCCGTTCCTGGCGATGGCGACGCAGAACCCGATCGAGTCGGAGGGCACGTACCCACTTCCCGAGGCTCAGGTCGACCGGTTCATGCTCAAGATCCTGATCGACTACCCGTCGCACGACGAGGAGCTGACGATCGTCCAGCGCCAGCTCGAGGCGCCGCCCGAGCTGCGGGAGACGCTCACCCTCGACGACCTGCGCGACCTCCAGCAAGAGGTGTTCGGGATCTACGTCGACCCTGCGCTGATCAGCTACTCGGTCACGCTCGCCGACGCGACGCGCAATCCGGCCGCACACGGGCTTGACGATCTGGCGCAGTACGTCGCGTACGGCGCGAGTCCGCGTGGGCCGATCAGCATCATCCAGTCGTCCCGCGCGCTGGCGCTGCTCCGCGGCCGCGACTACGTCGTGCTCGACGACGTGCATTCGCTCGCGCTCGACGCGCTGCGTCACAGGCTCGTGCTCTCGTACCAGGCGCTGGCGGAGGAGGTGAGCCCGGACACGATCCTCCAGCAAGTCCTCGCCGCGGTTCCCGTACCGCAACTCGACCTCGCGGAGACGAACGCGGCGTGACGCCGACCGCCGCCGCTCCGTCGCCCGCGCGGCCAGGCCCCGGCCCGATCCCGGACCGGCTCCTGCGTGCGCTCGACGTCACGATCGGACGCCGCATGGAAGGGCTGCTCGCGGGCGACTACCGCTCCTCGCTTCTCGGCGAGGGCACCGAGCTCGCATTGATCCGGCCGTACGTGCCGGGGGACGACGTGCGGCGGATCGACTGGAACGTGACCGCGCGGACGGGCGAGCCGCACGTGCGCGTTCAGCTGGCCGAGCGGGTACTGGTGACGTGGCTCGTGCTCGACACCTCGCCGTCAATGCGTTTCGGCACCGCCGACCGGCGGAAGGCGGACGTCGCCGAGGGGGTGGCGATCGCGATCGGTCATGTCGCCACCCGTCGCGGCAACCGGCTGGGCACGCTGACGTTCGGCGATGAGGAGCCGCGGACGCTGCCGGTGCGCCAGGGGCGGCTCGGGCTCGTCGGACTCCTCTCGGCGCTGCGCGACGAGCCGGAACCGCCGCAGGGGCGAATCGGCGCCACCTCGCTCGGCTCCGCGCTCCGCCGTGCCGACTCGCTTGCCCGGCAGCGCTCGCTCCTGGTGGTCGTGTCCGACTTCCGCGGCCCGCGCGATTGGCGGAAGCCCCTCCTACAGCTCGCCGGACGCCACGAGGTGGTCGCCGTCGAGATCCGCGACCCGCGCGAGCAGGCCCTGCCCAACGCCGGCGAGCTATGGCTCGTCGATCCGGAAACCGGCAGGCAGCTTCGCGTCGACACGCGCAGCGCCAAGCTGCGAGAACGCTTCGCAGCCGCTGCGGAGGCAGAGCGGCGCGACGTCGCCTCGGAACTCGCATCGGTCGGCGCCCGTCACGTCGTCGTGAGCACGTCCGGTGACTGGCTCCGCCCGCTGGTCGCCTTCCTGCGGAGGTCGAGATGACCTTTTCTTCGCCGTGGTCGCTGCTCTGGCTGCTTGCGATCCCGGCGTTGGTAGCGCTGTACGTCGTCCACCTGCGCCGTCGACGCGGCTATTCCGAGCGCTGGGCGTCGCCCGGTCTGATCCCGAACCTCGTCGACCGCTTCCCCGGACGCCGCCGCTACATCCCGATCGCGATCCTCTTCGCCGCGCTCGCCGCCTTGATCGTCGGCGTCGCCAGGCCGCACGCGACCGTCACCGAGCCGCGCGAGGAGGCGACCGTGATGCTGGCGATCGACACCTCGCGCTCGATGGGCGCGAACGACGTCAACCCCAGCCGCTTGGCCGCCGCGCAGAACGCTGCGAACCGGCTCGTCGACATCGTCCCGAAGAAGTTCCGGATCGGCGTCGTCTCGTTCTCGTCGCGCGCTCAGCTCGCGCTTGCGCCGACGACCGATCGCACCCTCGTCCGGTCCGCGCTCGGGTCCCTGCATCCGACGGAAGGGACTGCAATCGGCGACGCAGTCCTCCTCTCTGCCCGCCTCGGGCTGAAGCAGCGGGCAAGCGACGGGTCCACGCCGCCGACGACCGTGCTGCTCATCTCCGACGGCGCACGCGACGGCGGCCTGACCGCCCCACGGGTCGCTGCGCAGCGGGCCCGGGCGATGCGCGTCCCCGTCTACACAGTGCTCGTCGGGACGCCGAACGGGGTGGTTCAGCACGACCTTCCGGGTGGGTATCGGGAGATCATCCGCGTCCCGCCCAGCCCAGCAACTCTCCAGCTGATCGCCAACACCACCGGCGGCCTGTTCTTCCGCGCCGCGACGAACGAGCAGCTGCGCGAGGTCTACGAGAATCTCGGCTCCCGGCTCGGGCACAAGCGCGAGTCGCGGGAGGTCACAGACCTCTTCGCCGGCGGCGCGGCGGTCCTGCTCCTGATCGGCGCCGGCCTGTCCGCCTTCTGGTTCCGGAGGGTTGCGTGAACCGCCTGCTTGCCGCGGCCGGGCTTCTCTGTGGGCTGGCTGCACTCACGATGGCGCCCACGGCAGGGGCGACCAACGAGTGCCGCGGACTTAATCCGTGCGTCAGGGTCGCCGGCCCGTGGGTCGTCGTCCCGACGGCCCGGTCGCTTCCACGGCAACAGGTGCAGTACCAGCTCACGTGTCCCCGTCGCTTCATCGTCGGCGGGATGGACGCGGAGCTCACTGATCGGGCGATCGACGTGTCCTTCATCGGCTCGTCCGGAGCGCCGGTCTCGCCCGGCGTGACGACCTCGCGCTCGGTTGTCTTCGTCGCCTCGTACGTGGGCGATCGACCGCAGGCGCCGACGTTCAGACCCCACATCGGCTGTATTCCGGCTTCGGGCGGCGGCACTCGCACGCCGACTGGAGTTCGGGCTGTGACCCCGCCCGGCCATCCCACCGTCCGGCGTGTCGTCACCGGCCGCGTGTCAGACGAGACCACGCTCGGCAGAGCCTGCCGTCCCGACGAGCGGATGATCGCCTGGTATACCGCCCGCGGGTTCGCGACGCCGACGCCGCCCGGCCCAGCGCTGATCGCGAGCCTCCACACGAAGCCGTCGGTGGGCAAGAACTCGGTCGTCGTCGTCGCCAGGGCGGAGCGCGGCCAGGGGATCGTCCAGGTCGGCGTCGTCTGCGCGGCAGGTGGGAGATGAGCTTCGGTCACCCTCTCCTGCTCCTGACGCTGCTGGTATTGCCGCTGGCGGCCGCCGTCTACCTCTGGCTCGACCGGCGCCGGGCGAAGTACGCGATGACGTTCACCAACATGGACGTGCTCGCGAGCGTCGTGGGCGGACGGTCGATCCGCCGCTATATCCCGCCAGCGCTGGCCCTGCTTGCCCTAGCCGCGCTGTGCGTCGCCCTCGCCCGTCCGCACCGGACGACGCTCGTCGCATCCGACCAGGCGACGGTGATCCTCGTGATCGACGTCTCAGGATCGATGCGCGCGACCGACGTGAAGCCCTCGCGGCTGGCCGCGGCCCAGTCTGCTGTCCGGACGTTCCTGAAGAAGGTCCCGCACAACGTCAAGGTCGGACTGATCGCGTTCGCCGGCGATCCGCAGGTGGCCGCGCCTCCGACCGCCGATCTCGACGTCGTCCGCTCCGGCCTGGACAGCCTCGGCTACTTCTCCGGCTACGGTGGGACCGCCATCGGCGACGCGTTGGCGGCTGCCGTCGACCTGGTCAAGCCGCCGAATCCGAACGGCACTCAGACGATCGTCTACTACACGCCGGTCGCAGCGACCAAATCGCCGGTCTCGATCCTCTTCCTCTCCGACGGACACCAGACGCGTGGCCTGCTCCAGCCGCTCGAGGGCGCCGCGCGCGCGAAGGAAGCCGGCATCCCGGTCTACACGATCGCCCTCGGCACGCCGAACGGGACGCTCGACCGGCCGCCCGGCGGCTTCGGCGGCCCCTTCGCCCCCGGTGGCGGCCCCGCCCGGATCCCGGTGCCCCCCGACCCGGCCACGCTGCGGCAGATCGCGCAGATGACCGGCGGGAAGTTCTTCGATGCCCGCTCCGCGAAGGCGGTCGAGTCGGCCTACTCGCACCTCGGCTCGGTCGTCGCGCGGGTCCACTCGAAGCGGGAGGCGACGAACGAGTTCGTCGGACTCGCCGCGATCCTGCTCGTCATCGCCGGAGCGTTCTCGGCCTTGGTCGCGCCTCGACTGCCTTGAGCTCTACGCAACGCGGCGTCGCGAGACTAGCCGGATCAGACGTCCGACCACTAGGCCGCCTCCGATCGAGACGAAGAGCCAGGCGCCGATCGCCACCGTCATCAGGATGATCCACTGCGGCATCCGCGCACGGTAGGGGTCGACCCGGACGGACAACGTGCCGAAGCGCACGTTCAGCGGGTGCTCCGCCTTCGACGCATAGACTCGGAGTGGATGGCGGCGGTCTCGCCCCGACGGCAGCACGCCCAGGCGTTGTTCGCCCCGCTCGGACCGACCTACGACCGCTACGCCGCTCTCCTCTCGTTCGGCCAGGATCCGCGGTGGCGCCGCTTTCTCGTCTCCCGCGTGCGCGTCGGCAGCGGTGCCCGAGTCCTCGACGTCGCCACCGGCACCGGCGCGGTCGCACGAGAGCTGATCAGACGAACGGGATGCAGTGTGGTCGGGCTCGATCAGAGCGGTGAGATGCTCGCCGAGGCACGCCGGCGCCTCCCCGCCGGCGTCGAGCTCGTCGAAGGGGACGCCGAGCACTTGCCGTTCCCGGACGAGTCGTTCGACGCGCTCACGTTCACCTACCTGATGCGCTACGTCGACGATCCGGGCGCGACGCTCGCCGAGCTCGCGCGCGTCGTCAAGCCGGGCGGTACCGTCGCCGGACTCGAGTTCGGCGTGCCGCCCAACCTCCTCGCGCGGGCATGCTGGCGCGGATACGTCGGCATTGGGCTCCCGCTCGCCGGCCGGTTGATCTCGCCCGGTTGGCGCGACGTCGGCGACTTTCTCGGGCCGAGCATCGAGCAGCTCTGGAAACGGCTCCCGCTCGAGCGGCTGCTCGACCTCTGGCGGGCGGCCGGGATCGACGATGTCTCGTACCGCCGCCTCAGCCTCGGAGGTGGGATCGTCATCTGGGGAAGCCGCCGGTGAGCGTCGAGGCTCGGCCCGCCTTTTACGCGCTCGCTCCGGGCAGCTGGCGCGACTACGTCACGCTCCTGCATCCGCCGTACACGGCCTGGCATCTCAGCTACGTGGTGATCGGCGCCACGCTTGCACCGCATTGGTATCCAGGGCGGCTCGGCGCTGCGCTGGCGGCGTTCTTCCTCGCCGTCGGCGTCGGTGCCCATGCACTCGACGAGCTGCACGGGCGGCCGCTCTCCACTCGGATCCCCTCGACCCTGCTCGCTGTACTGGCCGTCGTCTCGATCGCGGCGGCTGTCGCGATCGGGATCGCCGGAGCAGTCGTCGTCGACCTCTGGCTGCTCGTGTTCGTCGCCGTCGGAGCGTTCGTCGTCTGCGCGTACAACCTCGAGCTGTTCGGTGGGCGCTTCCACTCGGACGTCTGGTTCGCGCTCGACTGGGGGGCCTTCCCGCTCCTGACCACCTACTTCGCGTGTGCCGGTCGGATCCGGATCGAAGCGCTGATCGCCGCTGCCTTCGCCGCGCTGACGAGCTACGCGCAGCGGCGTCTGTCCAGCCCGGTGCGGCGTCTGCGGCGGGAGGTCGCCTCCGTCTCCGGCTCGGTCGAGCTCGACGACGGCAGCCGCGAGCCGATCACGCGCGAGATGCTGATCGCCGGCCACGAGGCGGCGCTGCGTGCGTTCGCGCTGGGGCTCGTCGCGCTCGCAGTCGCGCTGGTCGTCCTACGCGCCCGATGACAAGCGCCGGTCAAGGGCGTAGGCTCCCCCCATGAAGGGAGCAGACAAGCAGAAGAAACTGGCGAAGAAGCCCGCGCAGCGGTCCCTGAAGGAGAAGCGCCAGGAGAAACGGGCCGCCAAGAAGGGATAAGGACCCGGGGTCGGGTCCGCAGGAACTGTCCCTCTCCGGGCTCATCGTCGCCTAGCTACCATTCGCCCCCTTGGCACGGGGAGAGGTGACCGGAAGCGTCGGGCGCGTCCTGCGGTGGATCGCGGCGGCTAGCCTGCTGTCGACGCTCGCACTGCTGGCCGCACCAGGCTCGACCGCCGGCGACGCGCCGGCGAGCGTCAGACCTGCTCCGCTTCCGCTGCCGATCCTCTTCGGTCGGGCGCCCGGCGCCCTCCTGAGCCACTCGCACGTGTCGCAGTGCGGCGCGACGCAGGGCCTCGTCTGCTCCACGGTCGTCGTCCCGCTCGACCGCACCGGTCGAGTACCCGGAACGATCCCGCTGCACGTGGAGGTCGTGCCTGCCCTTGGGACGCCGAAGGGCGCGGTCTTTCTGATCGCGGGCGGCCCAGGACAGGGCTCGGCGCATGTCTTCGGCCTCGGCGACGAGCAGACCGTCAGTATCTTCCGCTACCTCTTCCCCGGCTACACCCTGGTCGCCTACGACGACCGCGGCACAGGAGATTCAGGCTTGATCGACTGCCCGACGACACAGACCGCGATCACAGCCGATCAGCAACGGGACGCCACCGCCCAGTGTGGCAACACGCTGGGTTCCGCCGGCGCCTTCTACAGCACGCACGAACACGCCGAGGATCTCGAGGCGGTACGGCAGACGCTCGGGATCGACAAGGTCGCACTCTACGGCATCTCGTACGGGACGAAGCTCGCAATCGCCTACGCGCTCGCTCACCCCGACCACGTCGACCGGTTGGTGCTCAACTCGGTACTTCCGCCCGAAGGGCCCGACGCCTATTCGGGAAACGTTCTCCGCAACCTGCCTGCCACCTTGAGCGCTTTCTGCTCGGACGGCGGCTGCAGGGCGGCGACGAGCAACCTCGCCGCCGACGTCGTCGCGGTCGCCAACGCGCTCGCCGCCAAACCCCTGACGGGAAAGGTGCTCCTGCCCAACGGCAAGACCGCGACCAAGCGCGTCGACGGCATCAGCATCTTGAGCACCGTCCTCGACGCCGACCTCAACCCCGCCCTCGCTGCCGAGCTGCCGGCGGTGATCCATGCCGCCCGCCTCGGTCAGTTCCAACCACTGCTTCGGCTCGTGTATTTGCGTGACCGGGGCTCGGTCACGCCGTCGATTGACCTGAGCGGGGGTCTCTACTCGGCGACGACATGCCGCGACGGCCTGTTCCCCTGGTCGCCTGACTCTCCGCCAGCAGGGCGGCAGGCGATTCTCGATGCGGCCGTCGCCGCGCTCCCGGCAGGGACGTTCGGGCCGTTCGGTAGATGGGCATCCCGCTTCGGCACCGCAGACTTCTGCCTCGGCTGGCCCAGTCCGTCCGGGGGAGCGCCACTCGGGCCGGGACCGCTTCCCGATGTCCCCGTTTTAGCGATCAGCGGCGGCTTCGACATGCGCACACCCACCGAGGATGCGATCTCGATCGTTCGGCGGTTCCCGCACGGACAGCTCCTGGTCGTTCCCGGCGTCGGCCATGACACGGTGGATGCCGACTTCTCGGGTTGCGCGTTCCAGGCAGTGCGGACGTGGATGTTGGGTGGCGCGCTTCCGGCGCAGTGCGCCCGATCCGCTCCGCTGCTCAGGCCGATCCCTGCCCTCCCTGCGCCCACCGTTCGCAAGACGCCGTGGAACCCACAGGCGACCTACTCCATCGCCTCGAAGACGATCGCCGAGGCGGAGTCCTCATGGCTGCTCGCAAGCTCCGCGAACGTTCCGGGCATCTACGGAGGGAAGCTCTCGGCCGGTCGGCGCGAGTTCACGCTCACTCGGTACGCGATCGCGCCCGGTGTGACCCTGACCGGCAAGATCAAGCTGACGAGCACTACCCTCCCGCTCGGTTTCCAGGGCACGCTGACGGTCGGCGGGCGCGCGGCCGCGACGGGGATCCTCGGGCTGAACGGCAAGAGCCTGCGCGGCACGCTCGGCGGCCGCCTGGTCGGTAAGTAGCGCCGCGAGTCCTAGGGTCTGACCCCGAAGGGGTCTGACCCCATAAATCGAAACGCGCCCCACGCCTTCTGCAGGGACAGTCCCCTGCCGGGGACAGTCCCTAGGTGAACTTGGCGCTGAAGGGACGCGTGATCTTCGTCCCCTGGACGGTCAGCGTGATCGTGCCGCGCATGAGCCGTCCCTTCGCCGTCTTCGGGATCCGCCATACGCAGGTCGCCACACCGTTCGCGACCACATGCGAAGCGGCCACGACACGCTTCCCCGCGAGGGAGGCGGCACAGGCGACCGTTCCCGTCTGCACCGGGCCGCTGGTGTCGTTCTCGGTCGCCGCCATCGACACCGAGAACGTCCGTCCCGCCTTCGCCGGCTTCGGGGAGGTCGTGAACCCCGTCACCGTCAGAACGAGCTTCGTCAGCACCTGGTAGGTAAAGAACCCGTGGCCGGGATCCGGCGCCAGGTCGCTGTGGACATTCGTGTCGTCGAGATCACCGGTCGGAGTGACAACCCAGCCAGAGTCCACCCGGACACCCAATTTGAACCCCTTCGTCTTCTGGAGATCGGCCGCGGAGATGTGAATAGTCGCGCCGGTGGCTGTGTACGCATATGTGAGAGACGTCTGAGACGGTGCCAAGACGAGGTCAGAGCCGTTCCACTGCAACAGGTTGATCGCTCCCGGCTCGAGCAGGATGACGTAGTCGGCGCCTAGTGCACCTGCAAACCCGGTGGCCGGATTTTGGTCGGTGTCGAGGAACACGATGACGAGCATGTCCGGCGTCAGTGCCGGCCGGTTGCTGATGTTGATCGAGAACGTGATGCTCCCGGCGTCGTCGTTGGACACACCGACGGACGTGATGTCCGGAGCGGCCGCGTCCTCGCCGACCGAATCGGTGAAGGTTTGCGTGTTCACGGCGGCCCGGCTCGATCCCCCGAGCGCCGCCGGAACAGCGACGAGCAGGGCTGCGAGCGCGACAACGATCAGCGGCCTGTGCTTCATCGGCCGCAAGCCTACAGCGCCGGGCCGCCCGGCGCACCCACCCTTTGGAGGGGTACGCCGGGCGACACCTGTGGATGTGACCTACGTGTGCTTGAGGGCGACGACCGCGTCGTCGGTCGGCCCGATGACGTAGACGTC
>JBKPPY010000143.1:0-10758 GCA_046733845.1 Actinomycetota bacterium
CGACGACGTGATCGAGCCGCGACGGACGCGACCTGTGCTGATCGACGCGCTAGAAACGGCGCGAACGAAGCGCGAGCGTCGTCCTCCGAGAAAGCACGGCAACATTCCGCTGTAGCGGTTTCGTCCGTTCGTCGTCGCGCCCGACATGCGCGGGCGCGGCCGAGCACCCTTCGCCGTCACAGGCGATGCGAGCGGCGCGAGCGAGCGAAGGAGAGGGCCCGCGGGAGAACCATGGGTTCTCCCGCGTTTTAGAGGCCCGCCTCGGCCAGCGGCCGGCGGCCCCAGGCGAAACGCTTCCCGTACCAGTCGGCAGTGATCGGCGCGAGCGCGACGCCCTGGTCCGAGGAGTGGACGAACCAGCCGGCGCCGAGGTAGATGCCCATGTGGTCGACCTGCGCCGGCTTGGACTTCGGACCCTGGGCGCCAAAGAAGAGGAGATCGGCGGGCTGGAGCCTCGAGAACGGGATCCGCTTTGCCACCGGGATCTCTCCGCTCATCGCGTACGTGGTGCGCCCCCTGAGCACGCTGGGCAGGGCCGTCGCGCCCGGGTAGGACTGGAGCTTGAACACGCGCCAGACGAATCCCGAACAGTCGAATCCGCCCGGTACGAGCATTCCCTTCCCGAACGGATCCTGCGGTCCCTCGCTCGTCCCGCCCCAGACGTACGGGTAGCCGACGAGGGAGACGGCTGTCTGCAGGACGGCGCGCTGATAGCCGCTCACAGGTGCGGGCTGGAAGGTGGCCGCGAGCTTGGCGACGAGGTCGGGGACGCCCGTGCTGAAACCGAGGATGCGGGCAGCCGAGTATGCGGCCTCCGCGCGGGTCGCGACGTTGTCGGGCCCGAGCTCGAGTGTGTCCTGCGAGGCGGGGTGGTTGACGCGCAGACCGAGCAGCCGAGCGACCACCTCGGTGCCGAAGTACCGCGAAGGGACAAGTCCGGCGCTCCGGAGGCCGACAGTGAACTGACGGGCGGCGGGCAGGAGGCCGAGCGCACGCACGAGCTGCGTGTCGAGCTGCGAGATCGTCACCGGAGTGGACGGGTCGAGCGCGACCGGCGCGGACTTACCGGTCAGACCCGAAACGAGGTCGGACAACTCGCCGGAGGTGAGTGGGTCGTCGGGCCGGAACGAAGCCGAATTCCCGCCCATCAGGCCGCGGGCGGTGACGACTTTGATCTGCGGCTGGGCCCACGAGGTCGCGGCCGCGGCCGGTGAGGCCGCGACGAGGGCAAGCACGACGAGCACGAGCGCGCAGCGAGACATCCCCCTGCTCATCGTCCGCCAAGCTGCGGTGCTTTAGGCTGAACGGTCCGTGTCGGTCCGAATCAGACCCGAGCCGAGCGACGAGGAGCGTGCCGTGCTGCTGCAGGCGATTGCCGCGCTCGACGGGCGGCGAGCCGAGCCGTCAGCCTGGTGGCAGGCAGGTGTCCGAGAGGCCGTCGAAGAGGGGACGGAGGTCGAGGAGAGCTAGCTACCGGCGGCAGGGCTTCGACTTGGTCGGCTTCTGGCCGCGCTTGCAGAGCGGGAGTGCTCGTCCTGTGGCAGGCCGGGACGCGGCGAAGGTAGCGGTCACGGTCGATGCCGCGAGCATCGGGACGACGCAGGTCGTCTTGCCGGTGCACGAACCAGACCAGCCGGCGAACACGGAACGCGGCCCAGGGGTCGCGGTCAGCCGGATGCGCGTTCCCTTGTCGAGGGTGTAGGTGCAGGTGGGTGGACAGAGGATTCCGGTCGGAGTGCTCGTTACGGTTCCCTTCGCCTTGGCCCCCTGCCGGACAACGACCTTGAGGTCGACCTGGGCGGCGAACAGCGCGACCGCCGTCTGGTCGGTCCCCAACGTCACCGAGCACGGGTCGGAGGAGCACGCTCCGCTCCAGCCGGCGAACCGCGAGCTGTCTCCGGCGGTCGCCGTCAGCGTCACGGCCGAGCCCTCGTCCCAGGAGATCGAGCAGGTCGGCGGACACGCGATCCCCGGCAGATCGCTCGTCACCTGCCCGCTGCCCGTGCTCTTGCCGAAGGAGACGTTCAGAGCGTGGTGCGGTGCATCGAGGTGAGCGAGCCAGGACGAGTTGTGGATGTCCCACCACCCTTGACCGTGCTCGTAGTAGTCGTTGTGGCCCGTGTCGAGCTTGACCGCGTTGAGTCCTTGGCCCCTCGTATACGGGTACATCAAGTCGTCGGGGTCGTCGCAGACGTGCGCGCTGTCGCCGGGGCAGGCGTCCGGCGGTCCGCCGTACGGCACCGCACCGAGGTTGTGGGTGAGCTCGTGGACGGCGACGTTGGCGGTCACGACGCCGGTTCCGATGTCGGCCCGGCACGCCTGTGCGTACACGACCGCGTAGGCGTATCGCCCGCCTTGGTCGGGCACGAGGCTGCTCTGGCCGCAGAGGCGGGGCTCGTCGACCGGCCCGTCGTAGTAGACGAGGTACTTCTTGGCTGGGTCGGCGAACGTCCGGTCGAGCTCGAAGATGACCCGTGCCGCCCGCGTCGACGTATCCACGTAGAAGCCCGCCGGCTGCTCGAGCTGGACACGCGAGAGGTCGAGCTGCCCTGCGCCCTGCGCGCAGCCGGGGAACGCGTAGAGGTCGAAACGCGGGCTGCGCGACGGGTCCTCTCGCCGCCACCACGCGTCCATCGCCGCGACGTCCGACGCGATCGGGCCGGCGAGGGTTGCGAACCGGTCGGCACCGTCAGACGGGAAGGCATAGATCACGTGGATCTGCCGGCCGGCCACGGCGTCGGGGTGGCGGTCATCGGCGACGGCATCGGTGCCGCACCAGCCGAGGGCCGACCGGAGCTGCTTGCTCGGCGCGGCCGTGCCGCCGCGAAGCTGGAGTCCGCCCACGGGCACGAACGCCGGACCCGAGACGCCAGCCAGCAGCAGCGCCGCTGCGATGCCGCCGACGGCGAGCGTTGCTGCGGCCCAGGGGGCTAAATGCCGGATACGTTTCAAGACCCCAACTCTCCCGGACTGACTGTAGGCTCGGCCCGCCTCGGCGGCAAGATATGAGCCAGCTACTAGGCCAGCGCGCGGCGACGGAGGAGCGCCGGGGCGTCACGGGCGTAGTCCAGCCCGGAGATCCACGTCAGCACGACGGCGACCAGCAAGGCCCACCACGCCACGGAGGTGCTCCACGCGCCGGCGAGCGCGAAGCCGCCGACCGCGACGGCAACCGCCTGGGACCATGTCTTCAGCTTGCTGAGGTCGCGGGCCTGGAGGACGATGCCACGTTCGACGGCGGCCAACCGCAGGCCTGAGACGAGCAGCTCGCGGGCGACGATCGCGGCCACCATCCAACCCGGAAACGCCCCCTCGCCGACGAGCACGACCATCGTCGCCAGCACGAGCACCTTGTCGGCGACCGGGTCGAGTAGCGACCCCAGCGGCGTCGTCCGCCCCTGTCGCCGGGCGAGCCACCCGTCGATCTGGTCGGTTGCCATGGCAGCGATGAAGACCGCCGTTCCCCAGTAGGCATGAGCCGGGAAGTTCCAAACGAACAGGATGACCACGAGCGGCGTCGCGGCAATGCGAGCAACCGTGAGCTGGTCGGCCAAGCCCATCGCCAGGGAGGATACGTTGCCGGTGAGCGTGTTCTCCAAAGTCCTCGTTGCCAACCGCGGCGAGATCGCCGTCCGCATCTTCCGGACGCTGCGCGAGCTCGCAGTCGCATCGGTTGCCGTCTACTCGGAGGCCGACCGAGGGTCGGTCCATGTGCACGCCGCGGACGAGGCCCGGCTGCTCGGTCCGGGTCCGCCGGCCGAGAGCTACCTGAACCAGGCGAAGATCGTCGAGTCAGCGCTCAAGGCGGGTGCGGAGGCGGTCCATCCCGGCTACGGCTTCTTGGCCGAGAATGCCTCTTTCGCCCGTGCGGTCGAGGACGCCGGGCTCGTCTGGATCGGACCTCCGCCTGATGCGATCGAGGCGATGGGGTCGAAGACCCAGGCACGTGAGCGAATGAAGGCGGCTGGCGTCCCGATCATCCCGGGGACGACCGAGCCGGTCGAGTCCGCCGGCGAGGTGGTCCGGCTGGGGGAGGAGCTCGGCTGGCCGCTCGCGATCAAGGCGTCGGCAGGCGGGGGAGGCAAGGGCTTTCGTGTCCTCCGGGAGGGCGAGGACGTCGAGCGGGCTTTGGAGTCCGTGCGGCGGGAGGGCGAGGCGTATTTCGCCGACCCGGCGGTCTACATCGAGCGCTATCTCGAGGACCCGCGCCACGTCGAGGTGCAGGTGCTTGCCGACGCGCACGGCAACGTAATCCACCTCGGCGAGCGTGACTGCACGATTCAGCGCCGCCACCAGAAGCTCGTCGAGGAGACACCGTCGCCGGCGGTCGACGCCGAGCTGCGAGAGCGGATCGGGGCGATTGCCGTCGAGGCGGCGCGGACGGTCGGCTACCGCTCCGCGGGGACGATCGAGGGATTGCTGGATCGGGACGGCGCCTACTACTTCATGGAGATGAACACGCGTATCCAGGTCGAGCACACGGTCACCGAGATGGCGACGGGCCTCGATCTCGTCCGCGAGCAGGTGCTGATCGCGACCGGAGAGCCGCTATCGCTGCGCCAGGAGGATGTCCGGCTGACCGGGCACGCGATCGAGTGCCGGATCAACGCCGAGGATCCGTCCGTCGGCTTCCGGCCGGCGCCGGGGCGGATCACGGGCTACCGGGAGCCGGGAGGCCCGGGCGTGCGGGTGGATTCTGGCGTCGAGGAAGGCGCGGAGATCTCGCCGCTCTACGACCCGATGATCGCGAAGTTGATCGTGCACGGAGTGGACCGTGAACATGCGCGGCGGCGGATGCTGCGCGCGCTGGACGAGTTCCGGATCGGCGGCGTGACCACGCTCCTCGGGTTCCACCGCGCGCTCCTTCGCCACCCGTGCTTCGTCGAGGGAGCGACGTGCCACGGGGTCGTCGAGTCGGAGCAGCTCGCCGAGGCGGCCAAGCGGCTGACGGAGGAGTCGGAGCAGTTGTCTCATGTGACAACAACGCTAGCTCCCATGCCGGACGGCAGAGTCCGTGAGCGCGTGACCGCGGTCGAGCTCGACGGCCGCCGCTATGACGTCACCGTGCTCGTCCCGGATCCACCGTGGGCCGAGCTCGCCGAGCGTCGACGGCAGCGGACGGCTGCCCACGGTGGCGGGGGCGGCGGCTGGGATGCGATCGTCAGCCCGATGCAGGGGACGGTTCTCTCGGTCGAGGTCGCCGACGGCGAGTCCGTCACCGCCGGCCAGGTGATCTGCGTCGTCGAAGCAATGAAGATGGAGAACGAGGTGCACGCCCTTCGAGACGGCATGGTCGCCGAGCTCTCGGTCCGGCCCGGCGAGTCGGTCGGGACGGGCCAGGTGATCTGCCTCGTCGTGCCCGAGCAGGAGCCGGATGCCGGAACGTAAGGAGGAGTTCTGCTCCGAGATCTCGCTGCAGAATGCCGAGCCGCTCGCCGGTACGGCGAGTCGCGTCGATCACTGGATCCTCGTCGAGTACCGCGGCCTGTGGGGGTACGACGCAGTCGCGGCGAGTGGGCTCTCCGACGAAGTGAAGGAACACCTCCGGCGACAGCGCGACGCCCGTCCCAACACGAAGCTGCTGTTCGTCCGGCGCCCCCATCGCCGCGACCACCCCTCTCTGGGCGTGTTCTGGGGCAGTTCGCCCGATCGCGGGGGCGAGCTCTTCCACGCCGAGGTCGAGCGCTACGACAAGTTGCTCGAGCTCGACCTGACCACGCCGGGCGGCGAGCGGCTCGCCCGCCCGCTCCTTCTCGTCTGCACCCACGGCAAACACGACCGCTGCTGCGCCCGCTACGGGCGACCGTTGTACAAGGCCCTCGAAGAGCAGGCGGAGGACGACTGGGTCTGGCAGGCATCCCACGTCGGCGGCGACCGCTTCGCCGGGAACGTCGTCGTTCTTCCCGAGGGCCTCTACTTCGGCCGCGTCGCTCCCGCCGATGCCTGGTCGGTCCTTGACGAGTACCTCGCCGGGCGCATCGAGCTCGACCACTACCGCGGGCGATCCGCGTACACGTTCGCAGAACAGACTGCCGAGGTTGCCGTCCGCCGTGCCACAGGCCTGCGAGGCCTCGCGGAGCTCGAGCTGGTCGAGCACGAAGGCGCCCACGTCCGGTTCCGCGCCGGGGCACGCATCTTCGACGTCGGCGTCTCCTACGAGCCTGGTGCGCTCACCTACCTGACCTGTAGCGCCGTGACGCTCAGGCGCCCGCGGCACTACGCCGCAGCAATCCTTCGCGAATCAGCCGCCTGACCAGGACGAGCCGGCCTTCGTCGTCGAGCCCGCCCGGCAGGTCGGCTGCGGTGAACGGCCCGTGCGCCTCGAAGACCGCGTCGACCTGCTTCTGTGCGTGTGCGGGGAACTCGATGTGCTTGCCCTCGAAGGAGAGCGTCGTGCCGTCGAGGTCGGCGATCACGGTCGGACGCCGCTCGAGCAGCGTGTCAACGGTGACGGAGTCGAGCTCGCGCACCTCCTCGAGGTGCCCGTCGAGGATCGGGCGGCGACTCTCGACGAACGTGGCCCGCGCCCGGCGCCTGACCGCGTCGGGCCTGAGCCGTTCGGCGAGGCGATCGACCAGGTCGGCCGCCGGCTCTCCGTCGTCTTGCACCGAGCGCCGGAACTCGACGTCGTCCTCGCAGTCCGCCAGCGCAGCTCGAAACGCATCCACCCACGTGTGGACGTTCACGCCGACCGTGATGTGAAGCGAGTCGGTCTCCGAGGTGAGCGCGTCGTGCAGCCACCCGCGGGGCAGGTAGAGGGTGTCGCCAGCGCGGAGGGTCAGCTCCAGCACCGCCGGCCCCGGCTCGCCGAGCGAGGGCGACCAACGCTGTGCCTTCAGCGGTAGTTCGAGGAGGGGTTCGTACACGCGCCAGTGCTTCTCGCCCGCCACCTGGAGCACGAAGACGTCATGGGTGTCGTGGTGAACGGCGAATCCCTGCGAGCGTCTCGGCGTGTAGTACGAGTTCGCCTGCACGCCGCTGCCGAGCTCGATCTCCAGCTCCCGGCAGAAGCGGGCGAGCGGAGGCCAGGTGTGATGAAGGGCCTGGAGGACGATTGTGACGCCCTCTGCGAATGCCGTTGCGACTCGGTCCGGGTCGGCCATGCCCACGAACGCCTTCGGGCGCCACGAGATGTCCGTTGTGTACGAGGACTCCGCGATCGTCCCGCCCTCCTTGACGAGTCGGAGTCCCGGAGTGCGCATGCCGCCTGAGGAGACCAGCCGCTCGACGTCCGCGACGGAGAGGAGGTCGTCGAAGCGACCTTCCTCAACCCTCGGAACGGCGAGCGGCTGCTGCTCCCAGTACTCGGCCAGGAAGGCTGCTGCGTCGATCGGTTCGACGCAGCGCGCGAGAGCGTGCCTAGCTGTCCGTTCCGTCAGCGTCCGCGTCGCCGGCATCGCCGTCCGTCCCGTCGGTGCCGTCGCCGTCCGTGCCGTCGGCATCGGTGCCGTCCGCGTCGCCGTCGGTGCCGTCGGCGTCGGTCTCGACCTCCATCACGACGGTGCCGGCGGTCTCGATCTCGGCGTCGGTGAGCGTCTGCTCGTCCATGAGTCCTCCTTCTAGGGGCGGGGTCGCGAGGAGTATTCCCTAGAGCGTGCGCTCGTACGCCCGCAGGCACCACGTTGCGAACCCGGCCGTGATCGCGGAGAGAACGAGCAGGAAGAGGAGTAGAGCCCGACCGTGCTCCAGGCGGTGCCGGGCAGCACCACCTCGCGGGCGGCACGGACTCCCCAGTCCATGGGATTCGCGTGAGTCGCCGCGCGCATCCAGGCCGGCATCTGCGCGCGGGCGATGAGCGTGGTCGAGATGAACAGCAGCGGCAGCCCGATGAAGTTCGCCAGCGCGATCATCGTCGCCTCGCGGCGGGTGAGGAGTGCGATCCCCTGCGAAATAGTTCGGCGGACGGCGCCTGCCTCGCGCCGCACATCGTGGCCGCCCACCTCGGCCCGTCCGGCGTCCGGTTTGGTCAGCGTCGCGAGGATGCGGACCGTCGTCGACTTGCCCGCGCCGTTCGGGCCGAGCAGCCCGAACACCTCGCCTTCGCGCACGGCGAACGAGACGCCGTCGAGCGCGCGCACCTGCTTGTACCGCTTCTCGAGCCCTTCGACCGCGATCGCGTCCATGCCGCGAGCGTAGCCGCTCGCGGCTAGTGTCTCGGCGCGTGCGCGCGGGCCACAAAGCGACCTTCTCGATCGTCGCTGCCGACGTCGAGGCGGGCGAGGTCGGCTGCGCGGTCCAATCGCGCTACTTCGCGGTCGGCTCGGTGGTTCCGTGGGCGAGGGCGGGGATCGGAGCGGTCGCCACCCAGGCAGCCGGCGTCGCGGCGTACGGCCCTCGGGTACTCGGGTTGCTCGGCGAAGGGCTTGAGCCGGCGGCCGCGCTCGAGCAGGCGCTGGCCGACGATCAGGGCCGTGAGTCGCGCCAGCTCGGGGTGGTGACGGCCGACGGCCGGGCAGCCGCGCACACCGGTGCCGAGTGTCTCGCCTGGGCGGGCCACCGGGTTGGGGACGGTTATGCGGTCCAGGGGAACATCCTTGCCGGCGAGGCAGTCGTTACAGAGATGGAGCGGGCGTTCCTCGAAACGACCGGCTCGCTGGCGGAGCGGCTGGTCTCGGCGCTGGAGGCGGCGCAAGCGGCCGGCGGCGACGCGCGCGGCCAGCAGTCCTCGGCGGTGGTCGTCGAGCGGACGGGCGCCGCGGCCGAGTCGCGCGAGGGCATCGACCGCATCTGCGAGCTGCGCGTCGAGGATCATCGGGAGCCGATTGTCGAGCTCAGACGGCTGCTCGGGATCCACCAGGTCTGGGACGCGCTCCGCCGCGTAACGTCCTTCCACCAGCCGGGCAAGTACGCCGAAGGAGCCACGCTCCTGCGCGCGGAGCTCGGAAAGCACGGCGACGATCCGGTGCTCCTGTACGACCTCGCGTGCTTCGAGTCGCTTGCCGGCGAAAGCGAGGACGCGCTTGCCCACCTCGCCCGCGCCCTCGAGCTCGATCCGCAGCTGCGGCCGGGAGCGGCGCGCGACTCGGACTTCGATCCGGTCCGGCAGGACCCGCGCTTCGAGAGTCTCGTCCGCTAGGCTCGCGCGTCTTGGACCTGTACGAGTACCAGGGCAAGGAGCTCTTCCGGCGCGCAGGCATCCCCGTCTCCGATGGGAAGCTCGCCGTCACGCCTGCCGAGGCGCGCGCGGCCGCTGGGGAGCTCGGCGGCCCAGTCGTCGTCAAGGCGCAGGTGCTCACGGGCGGTCGGGGCAAGGCCGGCGGCATCAAGCTCGCCGCTGATCCTGACGAGGCGGAGGCACGCGCGGAGGAGATCCTCGGTCTGGACATCCGCGGCCACGTCGTCCGCAAGCTCTGGGTCGAGAAGGCTTCGGAGATCGCGAAGGAGTACTACCTCTCCGTCACCTTCGACCGCGGTGCCAAGCAGCCGCTGCTGATGTTCACGACGGAGGGAGGCGTGGACATCGAGGAGGTGGCGTCGTCGTCTCCCGAGGCGCTCGTCCGGCTGCACGTCGACCCGTTCGAGGGTTTCCAGCCCTGGCACGCGCGGGCGCTCGTCTTCGGCGGCGGCGTCGATGACCCGGACGAGCAGAAGCAGATCTCCGCGATCGCGGCGAAGCTGTACGGAGCGTTCGTCGACTTCGACGCGATGCTCTGCGAGGTCAACCCCTTGATCGTCACCCCCGCGGGCGAGGTGAAGGCGCTCGACTCGAAGTTCACCGTCGACGACAACGCCCTGTTCCGGCACGCGGACGTGGCCGAGATGCGCGATCCCGAGGCGTATCCGCCTGAGGAGCGCGCTGCGCGGGAGAAGGGGGTCACCTACGTCAAGCTGGACGGCGAGGTCGGCATCCTCGGCAACGGCGCGGGCCTCGTCATGTCGACGCTCGACGTGATCGTCCTCGCCGGCGGTCGTCCCGCGAACTTCTGCGATCTCGGCGGAGGCGGCGACGCGCAGGGTGTCGTCGATGCGCTCGAGATCATCACCGGCGATCCGCAGGTGAAGGCGATCCTCTTCAACATCTTCGGTGGCATCACGCGCTGCGACGAGGTCGCACGGGGGATCCTGCAGGCGCTCGGCCAGATGCAGATTCAGCAGCCAATCGTCGTTCGCCTCGACGGGACGAACGCCGCGGAGGGGCGTGCGCTGCTCGAGGAGGCGGCGCCGCCGAATCTGCACGTTGAGCCGACGATGCTGGCGGCCGCGCAGCGCGCTGTGGAGCTTGCGAGATGACGGACGTCTGGTCGGACCGCGCTCAGGCGTATCGCGAGAGCGAGGCGCATCGGAGCGGCCGCGACCTCGACCTGATCGTCGAGTGGTCGACCGGCGCCCGCACCGCCCTCGATGTCGCCACCGGCGGGGGACATGTCGCGCGGCGACTTCGTGAGGCCGGGCTGCAGGTCGTCACCACCGACGCTGCGCCGGGGATGGAGCCGGACGTGATCTGCAGAAGCGAGGAGCTCCCGTTCGCCGACGGCAGCTTCGACGTCGTCGTCTGCCGGGTGGCTGCGCATCATTTCGACGACGTCGCGCTTGCGGTGCGCGAAATGGCCCGCGTCAGTTCGAAGCTCGTGCTGATCTCCGACAACCTCTACGGCGGCGAGGCGCTCGAGCAGGCGGAGAAGCTCCGCGACCCGTCTCATGTGCGCAACTACACGGAGGCAGAGTGGCGCGGCTTCCTCGAGGCGGCCGGCACAGGGGTCGAGGTGGTGGAGACGATCCAGCACCCGGTCGAGCTGCAGGGGTGGCTCGACCGAGGGG
>JBKPPY010000144.1:0-9883 GCA_046733845.1 Actinomycetota bacterium
CGGTCGCGATCTCGGGGGCGTCGGCCCCCAGCGCGGTCAGGATCCCGTGCAGACCCTCGGACGCGCCGAGATGCTCGCTGACCCCGTCGAGGCGGCGGCCGAAGAACAGGCTCGCGGCCAGGCACGCGGCGAGGCTGACGCTGAAGACGCCGATCGCGACGCCGACGGGCACCGGAGGACTCTAGGTCAGGCGGACCCGACCCTAGGCGACCTTGCGCGCGTGCCAGGTGCTGCCGAGCGTCGTCCGGCGCTCCGGCGGCCGCTCGATGCGCGCCCAGCCGTGCCGCTCCGCGTCCTCCTCGCACAGGCGGCAGACGACCTGCTCGCTCCCCGCGCCGTCGGCGCGCCAGTGACCGAACGCCTCGCCGATCAACATGCTTCGACCGCAGAGGGCACACGTGACCATCGGCCTAGAGTACGACGCGGGCGGGACGGCCCCTCCTACGCGGCCGTACGCGCGAGAACCCACAGAAACGTCGCCTCGCCGTCCGGCTCGCGGACCGTCTCCAGCTCGTTGCGGACGAGCTCGAATCCTGCGGCGCGCACGAGCCCGAGCGTGATCTCGGGTTCGTAGCCGCTGAAGAACGTCTCTACGCCGTCTAGCCAGGTGCCGTACCAGCCGGGAAGATCGGAGGCGCCAAACGAGGCCAAGAGGTAACCGCCCGGTCGCAGCCACTGCGCGATCCGTCCGAGCAGCGGACCGAGCTCCTCGCGCGGCACGTGGTTGAAGACGTAAAGGGACACGACCGCGTCGAACGAATCGGGCTCGAACTCGACCCGGGTGAAGTCGGCGTGGACGAAGCGTGCTTCCGGGATGCGCTCGCGCGCGCGGCGCACCTGCTCGGCCGAGATGTCGATTCCCGTCAGCCGCGACCGCTCGGCGAGGACGCGGGTCGAGCGGACGCCTGCGCCGGAGCCGAGCTCGAGCACGTCCGGCCGCGCCGGCAGAAGTGCGAGCAGCTCGTCGATGCGCTCGAGGCGCCTCGACCACCGGATCTGCCGCTGCCAGGCGGCGAATGCATCGGCGCCGGCGTCGTAGCCGCGCGCGACGACCTCCTGTGGCCGCTCCTCAGCCAAGTAACACAGTGTTACAAGCTCCCGGATCCGCCCGGTCATGCGGTCCCCCGGGCAAGTAACACAGTGTTACAAGCCGGCCGCGCGGTCGATCAGCGCCCGCGCCCGATCAAACTGGTCGTCCGTCAGGCGGATGTACGAGTGCCGCCAGAGGCTCTGCGGGTAGATCCCCGCCTCCTCGACCGCCGGCGCCCAGTCGAGGTCGTCGATCACGACCAGTGGGCGGATCGGGAAGCGCCAGGCCCAGCGCGCCTTCGTCGGGTCGTGCTCCGGCTCGCCGGCGACTTCGACCACGCCGAAGATCGCCTGCCAGACCGACGCGTACAGGATCGCCTGCTCGCCGGGCTCGAGCGACGGCCGCCTCGACGAGCCGTGGGCGACGATTCCGGCCGGATCGACGTGTCGGTCGAGCGGACGCTCGCCGCGGCCGCGGACGAGGAGCCAGCGGGTCGTGCCGGTCTGCAGGGTCAGATCCCTTCGGGGTCAGACCCTAGAACCGCTCGATCACGGCGGCGATCGCCTGGCCCTGGCCGATGCACATCGTCGCGATCCCATACCGTGCGTCGCGCCGCTCGAGCTCGTTCAGCAGCGTCGCCGTGATCCTCGCGCCCGTGGCGCCCAGCGGGTGGCCGAGCGAGATGCCGCCGCCGTTCGGGTTCACGTCCTCCATCCGGTCGCCCAAGCCGGTGTCCTTCACGAACTGGAGCACGACCGACGCGAATGCCTCGTTGACCTCGATCACGGCCATGTCGTCCCAGGACAGGCCGGCGTGCACGAGCGCCCGGTCGCAGGCCTCCGGGTTGCCGTGCAGCATCCGGTACGGATCGACCCCCGCGAGTCCGAAGGAGACGAACCGGGCCCGCGGCTCCAGTCCGAGTTCCGAAGCCCGCTCCTCGCTCGCAACCAACATCGCCGCGGAGCCGTCGACGATCTGGCTCGAGTTTCCGGCCGTAACCACGCCGTCTTCCTTGAACGACGGGCTGAGCGCAGCCATCTTCTCGAGCGACGTGTCGCGGCGCGGGGTCTCGTCGACCGCGAACAGCACCCCCGTGTGCGGGTTGGACACCTCGATCGGGACGACCTCGTTCTCGAAGCGGCCCTCGTCGATGGCACGGACGGCGCGCAGGTGCGACTCGTACGAGTACTCGTCGAGCGCCTCGCGGCTCAGCCCCCACTCCTCGGCGATCACCTCCGCCGAGATCCCCTGCGGAACGATCTGCCACTTCTCGAACAGCTTCTCGGAGAGGACGGCCCACCCGGCCTCCCCGAGGTTCGAGCCCATCGGCACCCGCGACATGTTCTCGACTCCGGCAGCGACGACCAGGTCGAGGTGGCCTGCCTGGATCGCCGAGGCGGCATTCATCGCCGTCTGCATGGAGGAGCCGCACTGCCGGTCGACAGTGGACGCACATACGGTCTCCGGCCAGCCGGCGATCAGCGAGGCGACACGTCCGACGTTCAGCGCCTGCTCGCCGACCTGCGAGACGCAGCCCATCTGGATGTCCTCGATCGCCGCTGGATCGAGGCCGATCCGCTCGACCAGACGATTCAGAACCTGGGCGGCGAGCTCGTCCGCACGCACCGACGCGAGGGTCCCGTTCCGCTTCCCGATCGGGCTGCGGACAGCGTCGACGATCACCGCGTCACGCATCGGCAACAGCGTACAACCGCCACTCGCCCGGGACGCCCTTCAGTTCGGCGACACCGCGATCGACGAACGAGAGCCCGGACCCGGCAACGAGATCCTTCACCGTCTGTGAGACGAACACCTCGCCGACGCCGGCCTGGGCTGCAACTCGCGCTCCGATGGAAACCGCGATGCCGGCGACCTTGTCGTCGAGCAGCTCACACTCGCCCGTGTGGAGGCCGGCACGGAGATCGAGCCCGAGGTCGGCGATCGACTCTCGAATTGCGCACGCGCAGCGGATCGCCCGCGCCGGGGCGTCGAACCGCGCGAAGAACCCGTCACCGGCCGTGTCCAGCTCGATGCCGCGGTAGCGGAGCAGCTCGCGTCGCGTCCGGGCATGGTGCTCGCTCAGCAGCTCGCGCCACCGCCGGTCCCCAAGCTCGGCCGCCCTCGCCGTCGAGCCGACGAGATCGGTGAAGAGGATGGTCGCAAGGACGGTGTCCGCCTCATGCCCCGCGCCCAGGCCGGCAACGAATCCTTCGAGCTCGTCGGCGATCTCAGGGGACAGGAAGGTCCCCCAGTAATCGGAGCCCGCAAGCTCGACGAGCCGTGCCTCCGGAATCAGCCGAGCCGACGCCCGACTGATGTCCGCCTCCACCTCGCCCCGCACAAGAACGAGCGTCGGAACGCGGATCACCGGCAGCACCTCGCGAAGGTCGTTCTCGAAGAAGGCCTTGTTCAGCTCGTACGCGACCTCAGGACTCGCTCCGACGCGCAGGCAGTTCGCGAACCAGAGCCGATCGGCCTCGCTGCGCAGAAGGGTCGGACACGCCTGCGAGAGCATCTCGTCCGCGTACGGCTGGGTGCCCCACAGCAGTCGCAGGCGACGGAGCTCCTCACGAGCCGACGGGCTGTGGCCGTGTTCGTAGTGAGGAGGAAACTGGAAGAGGACGAGGCCGTCGACCCGCTGCGGGTACGTCGCGGCGTAGAGCGCAGCCATGCGCCCTCCGTCGTGTGAGCCGAACACGACCGCGTGGTCGGACCCGACCGCATCGAGTACGACCCGCATGTCCTCCATCCTCGTCTCGAGCGCCGGGAAGTGGGCGCCTCGGTCCGACAGGCCCGTCCCACGCTTGTCGAACAGGATCAGCCGAAACGAGCGTGCGAGCCGGTCGTAGAACTCTCGCCAGTAGTGCGTTTCCCAGAAGTACACGAGATTGGATACGAAGTCGGGAACCAGCACCAGGTCGGTTCCCCCCGACCCGACCACCTGGTACGCGATTGCGACGTCACCGTTCCGCGCGTAGCGGATGTCCGGCTCCACCCGGCAAAGCCTAGACTTCCGGCATGGCCGCGACCGCACTGGAGAAGCGCATTCTCGTGGGCGGCGAGTGGCTCGAGACCGGCGACTGGATCGACGTGCGCTCCCCGTACTCGGGCGAGGTCGTGGGCAGGGTGGCCAAGGCCGGGGCGGACGAGACGCGCCGCGCAATCGATGCCGCTGCCGAGGCGATGCGCGAGCCGCTCCCCGCCCACAAGCGCGCGGAGATCCTGGTGAAAGCCGCCGGCTACCTCGGCCGACGCCACGAGGAGGTCGCGCAGACGATCTGCTCCGAGGCCGGCAAGCCGCTGAAGACCGCGCGGGTCGAAGCCGCGCGCGCCATGTCGACGTACACGATGGCCGCAGTCCAGGCACGGACGATCGCCGGCGACGTCGTACCGATGGATGCGTCACAGGCGGGCGAAGGGAAGCTCGCCTTCACCTTGCGGGTGCCGATCGGCGTCGTCGGAGCGATCAGCCCGTTCAACTTCCCGCTCAACCTGGTCGCCCACAAGATCGCACCGGCCCTCGCGGCGGGCTGCGCTGTTGTGCTCAAGCCGGCCACGGCGACACCGCTTTCGGCCCTGCTGCTCGCAGAGCTCGAGGAAGAGGCCGGGCTGCCACCAGGCTGGCTGAACGTCCTTGTCGGCCCCTCGTCCGAGATCGGCGACGTGCTCGTCGGGGACGAACGCGTCGCGGCGCTGACCTTCACCGGGAGCGGCGACGTCGGCTGGAAGCTGAAGGAGCGTGCCCCGCGCAAGCACGTTGCACTCGAGCTCGGCAACGCAACCCCTGTGATCGTCGAGGCGGACGCTGACGTCGAGGATGCCGCGTCGCGGCTGGCCGGCAACGCGTTCTCCTTCGCCGGCCAGAGCTGCATCTCGGTGCAGCGGATCTATGTCGCCCGCGACGCCTACGACGCCTTCGTGGAGCGCTTCCTGCCGAAGGTGAAGGCGTTGAAGGTTGGCGATCCGGCGGACGAGGACACGGACGTCGGCCCGCTGATCGACGCCGAGGCGAAGGAGAGGGTGCTCGCGTGGATCGGCGAGTCCGGCGGTGAGGTGCTGACCGGGGGCGACGAGACCGACGACGGGCTGATCCGGCCGACGGTGATCGCGAACCCGCGACCTGACGCAAAAGTCTCGTGCGACGAGGTCTTCGGTCCGGTCTGCACGATCACGCCGTACGGCTCGCTCGACGAGGCGATCGAGCTCGCGAACGGCACGAGGTATGGCCTGCAGGCCGGCATCTTCACGGCCAATGTGAAGACCGCCCTCGAGGCGGCACGCCGGCTCGAGTTTGGCGGAGTCACGGTGAACGAGGCGCCGACGTTTCGGGCCGACCAGATGCCCTACGGCGGCGTGAAGGACTCAGGGAACACCCGCGAAGGCCCCGCGTACGCGGTTCGCGAGCTCACGGAGGAGCGGGTCGTCGTACTGCAGCTCTGACTGGGCGGAGCCGGGCACTAAACTCGGGATTCGATGGGCGTCCTGAGTCGCCTCCGCCGCTCGCCTCGGCCGGCGCCGCGGCGCGCCCTCCCACCACCGGGTGTCATCCGCCGCGAGCGCCGCTCGCTGCAACGAGTACGCGAGGAGAGGCTCCGCGATCTCGGCGGCCTGATGCTCGAGATGTACCGGCGCGATACCTTCCGCGAGGATCTCCTCGCCGATCGCTGCAACGAGCTGCTCGGCCTCGACGCCCGGTTGCACGAGCTTGACGAGATGCTGGCCGCGGCACGGCACCGAACCTCGGCGGAGCGCTGCCTGTGCGGCGCGCCGCTGCCGTGGAGCTCGCACTTCTGCCCGAACTGCGGCCGGCCGGCCGGATCGCAGCCCGTTCTCGCCTGCCCCGAGTGCGAGCATCCGCTTCCGGCGGATGCCCGTTTCTGCGCGAACTGCGGCGCCGTGGCGGCGACGGAGGAGCGGGCGGAGGAGCCAGCGGTGCAGGGTGAGCCCGCGCCGGAGCCGGCGGCTGCCTCCGCGGCAGACGACGATGGCGCATCCTGACGCCTGCCCGGCGTGCGGGACAACCGCAGAGCCGGACCAGGAGTACTGCCTCCACTGCGGTGCCCGGGTCGAGCCCGGAAGACGTCTGAGCACCTTTGGGTACGCCTGGGAGCGGCGCGTCGGCCGCTACCCCGGCGACTGGATCTTCGCCTCGCTGCTCCTCCTGCTCGTCGCCGCCGGCTCTGCGACGGCGGGGATCGTCGCAGGCCGCGACACCGGCACCCCGAGCGCTTCGCGGACGATCGTCGCCACGTCGCCGGTCGTTGCCGCTCCGCCTGCTCCGCCGGCTCAGTCGGTGCCTACGACCACCGCCTCGCCTCCGCGCGCGCCCCGGCCGGCGGCGAAGCCGAAGCCGAAGGCCGGGCTTGCCGCCTGGCCCGACCGCGACGGCTACACCGTCGTCATCGCGTCGATCCCCGCCCGGGGAACCGGGCTGGCCGACGCGACCGCAAAGGCGAAGGAAGCGCTCGCCAAGGGCGTGGCCGGTGCCGGCGTGCTCGACTCGGGCAAGTTCGCAAGCCTCCATCCGGGTTATTTCGTGGTCTTCGCGGGCGTCTACGCCACGCTTGGCTCGGCGCAGGATGCAGCTCGCTCGATCGGCGCGAAATACCCGAATGCGTACGCCCGTCAGGTCACGCGCTGACGACCGCTCGTCCGTTTTCGCCAATGACAACAAACGGCGCGACTTTGTAACACGGCTCCGAAAGGAGTAGACTGGGCCCTGCGGCCGGGGCCGGGACCCTTAACAGGCGCGTAACAAAGCTTTTCCGCCACTTAACAGGAGACATAGATACTGGCTATGGACGAGTTGAACGCTCAAATTCGTAACTGCATGTATCAGTACTCGCGTGCCATCTATCGCACGATCAAGGACCTGATCGACCCCTACGCCGACCCCGAGGAACAGCTCGAGTACCGGCGTGCGGTGCTCGGGGCGTGCGAGGACACGATGGAGCGGCTTGCGACCGACCCGCACTACTTCGCGAATCCCGACAAGACGCTCTTCCAGGACATCCGCCGGTACTTCCCGATCACCCAGCAGGCGCAGGTCGCCTGGGCGGTGCAGGAGGGCGTCGGCGCCGCGGTCGCGTTCGTCCAGACCCAGATCGAGGCCGGTGCCTTCGACGGCGGCGTCGCCCGCTGCCGGGCGACGACGCGCAAGGGCAAGCCGTGCCAGCGCACGCCCCTCCCAGAGCGCGACTACTGCCCGTCGCACCAGCACCTCGAGCAGTCCAAAGTCGCCGCCTGAGGGTCTGACCCGGAGGCGTCTGGCCTCCCAAACCCTGATTTCCACAGGGCATTTCTCCGCCACACGTATAAGCTCGCGGTGTGTCCCACGACACCGACAAGCTGATCCGTCAGCTCTCACTGGTCGCCTTCCTGATGGCCGACCGGCGCCCCCTGACCGCCCGGGACGTGAAGGGGAACGTGGAGGGATACTCGGAGATGTCGGACGAGGCGTTCGCCCGCCGCTTCTACTCCGACCGAGCCGAGCTGCGCGATCTCGGCGTGCCTCTCCACTCCCAGCGTGACGAGTTCACGGGCGAAGAGCTGTACACGCTCCGCTCAGAGAACTACTTCCTGCCCCAGCTCGAACTGACCGACGACGAGCTCGCAGCCCTCCAGACCTGCTTCTACCTGCTCGAGGGCAAATTCGCCTACGCGGAGCCGCTCCGGCTCGCACTCCAGAACCTCGCGCTCGGCCGTCCGACGCTGTCCGACGAAGCGCCGTCCGCCACCGCGCTGCGGGTCGAGATGCGCGATCCGGACTACTCGCCCGAGATGCCGGGTCGGCTGGCCAAGCTCGAGACGGCGATCTCGAAGCAGCGCACGGTCAAGTTCTCCTACCGGGCGATGACGAGCGGCAAGGAGACCGAGCGGACGCTCAACCCGTACGGGCTCCTGCACGACCGGGGGGTCTGGTACGTGATCGGTGCCGACCTCGACCGCGACGCGATCCGCACCTTCCGGGTCTCGCGGATCCGCGGGGACATCCGTTTCGCCACCCGCCGCGAGCGCGACTTCAAGCTCCCTCCGGAGTTCGACATCGACGTCTACCGGGGGCGGGCGTCGTGGCAGTTCGGCGAGCCGGCCGGCGAGGCGCGGGTCGAGGTGCGCCCCGAGACGGCGTGGTGGGTCGAGCGGGCGTTCGGCTCCAGCGGACGGCTCGAGGACGGAGTTTTCGTCAGCGAGTACTCCAACCTGCCGATGCTCGCGTCGTGGGTGCTCCGGCAGGACGGCCGCGCGGTTCCGCGCGAGCCGGAGGACCTCCGCCGCGAGGTGGCCGAGAGCCTCCGACGGGTTCGGGTTCGACACCAGGGGCCGCCGTCGAAGACTGCACGCGAGGTCGCCGTCAAGCAGGACGATCCGGTTGCCGAGCGCTCGTCCGGCCCCGTGACTCCGGAACGGTTCGGCCTGCTGCAGTCGCTGCTCGCCTACCTGCTGGCCGCGTGCGGCGAGGAGAAGGAGGCGGTCGTGCCCGCGGCGGAGATCGTCGAGCGCTTCCAGATCCCGGCAGACGAGCTGGAGGAGCACCTCTCGCTACTGAACCTGGTCAACTTCGGCGGCGGCTGCTACGCCGTCTACGCCGAGCTGCACGGAGACGAGGTGCACATCGACAAGGAGCTCTGGGGTGACACCTTCCGATCAGCGCCGAGGCTCACCCCTCTGGAGGCCCGCGCGATCCGGCTGGCGCTCGAGTTCGTCGGACCGCTGGTCGCCGCGGAAGCGCACCGGCCGCTGGCCCGCGTGCGCAAGAAGCTCGAGGACACATTTGGTGAGTTTGAGCTCTCGCAGACACCGGAGCCGAGTGCCGACACGGCGGCGGAGAGCCTCGTCGCCACCCTGACCGACGCGATCCGGCGGCGGCGGCTGGTCGAGATCGAGTACCTCAAGGAGGAGGAGGGAACGCCGACCGTACACCTCGTCGAGCCGTACACGATCGAGCGCCGGCTGCCCTACTGGTACGTCCACACGTGGGACCGGACTCGTGACGACGAGCGAAGCTTCCGGCTCGACCGGATGCGCAGCGCGACCATGCTCGACGACGAGTTCGAGCCCCGCGAGTCGTTCGAGCCGGGCCACCTGGAGGGTGCACTCGTCGCCCGCGTGCTCTACTCGCCCGCGGTCGCGCGCTGGGAGATCGAACGTGGGGCGACCCCGCTCGCGGACGGGTCGGCGATCAACGAGCAAAAGGTCGGCAGCCAGGAGTGGCTCGTCGGAGAGATCCTCCGCTACCGGGGCGAGGCGGAGCTGCTCGAGCCTCCGAAGCTACGCCGGGCGATCGCCAAGCGAGCGCAGACCCTCGGCCGCGAGCTCGGCGTTACGCGTCTCCGGGCTCCCGCGTCCGCGTAAGCGAAACGCAATCCGGGTCCTTCTGGCCTTGGCATTTCCCCGCGCGGAGCGCGAGCGAGCGGCCGGGCTGTGCCCGGCCTGCTACGCGATGGGCAGGTCCAGCGTAAATGTCGCGCCCTCGCCCGGGGTCGACTCGACCGTTAACTGCCCGCCGTGCGCCTCGGCGATCGATCGAGCGATGAACAGCCCGAGCCCGGTGCCCGGTTTACCGAGCCCCACGTTTGCCCGTCCGAAACGCTCGAAGATCAGTCCTTGGTGCTCGCGGGGGATGCCGGGGCCGGAGTCCGCGACGGCGACGTGGACTCGTCCGTTCTCAGACCAGGCCTGGACGTCGATCTCATCCCCGATGCGCGAGTACTTGACGGCGTTCTCGAGCAGGTTCTGAAGCACCTGGCGGAGGCGCTCGCGGTCGCCACGAACCGTCGGGAGCTGCCGCTCTGCCCGCGTGACCACCATCACCTCCTCCTGGTGCAGCGTGAATCCGGCCACGGTGTCGCCGAC
>JBKPPY010000145.1:0-15476 GCA_046733845.1 Actinomycetota bacterium
CCGTTCTCGCGGCCGATGCAGGAGCTCGTCACCGAATACTGCTGGGGCGCGATCTGGACGCGCGAAGGGCTCGACCGGCGGACCCGCAGCCTGGTCAACCTCGGGATGCTGACCGCGCTCGGCAAGTCGCAGGAGCTCGGCGCGCACGTCCGCGGCGCCCTGACGAACGGCTGCACGGAGACGGAGATCCAGGAGACGCTGCTCCAGGCGGCGGTTTACTGCGGGATGCCGGCGGGCCTGGAGGCGTTCCGGGTCGCCGAGAAGGCGATCGAGGACGCGCGTTGAGAATCGGCTTCGTCGGGCTCGGCCACATGGGCGTTCCGATGACCGCGCGGCTCGCCGACGCCGGGCACGAGGTGCGCGGCTTCGATGTCGACGAGGCGGCGTGCGCCCGCGCGACCGCCCCGACCGTGCGCTCGCTCGCCGAGGCGGCCGCCGGCTCCGAGGTCGTCGTCCTGATGCTCGCGAGCTCGGCGGTCGTCCGTCAGGTCGTTCTCGACGACGGCCTGCTCGACGCGCTCGACCCCGGTGCGCTCGTCGTCGACATGGGCTCGTCCGACCCGACCCAGACCCGAGAGCTGGCCGCGGAGGCGGCGGCGCGCGGGTTCGGCTACGTCGACGCGCCGGTCTCGGGAGCGGTCGTCGGCGCGGAGGCCGGGACGCTGACGATCATGTTCGGCGGCACGATCGAGGAGCTCGTCCACTGCGAGCCGCTCTTCGCCGCGCTCGGGAGGAAGATCGTCCACGCCGGCCCCGTCGGCGCTGGGCATGCTCTGAAGGCGCTGAACAACCTGCTCTCGGCGACGAGCTTCCTGATCACGCTCGAGGCGATCGCCGCCGGCGCGCGCTTCGGGCTCGACCCGAAGGTGATGATCGACGCGATCAACGACTCCACCGGCCGCAGCTGGTCGACCGAGCACAAGGTGCCGCAGTTCGTCGAGCCGCGGTCGTTCACGTCGGGGTTCGCGATGCGGCTGATGGTCAAGGACATCCGCACCGCGCGCGAGCTCGCCCGCGCGACCGGAGCGCCGTTCACGCTCGGCGAGACGTCTGTCGCCGTCTGGGAGCGGGCGGCCGAGGAGCTGCCCGAGGACGCCGACCACACCGAGATCGCCCGCTGGCTGGAGACCGAATGACCGGCGCCCTCCAGGCACTCCGCGAGGCCGATCCGGAATTCTTCGCGAGGTTCACGGAGCTCGCGGAGGTGCCACGCCGCTCGACCGCGCTCGACCCGAAGGTCAAGGAGCTCGTCTGCCTTGCGGTCAACGCGGCGGCGACGCACATGTACGCCCCGGGGATCCGGGAGCACGCTCGCCGCGCGCTCGATCTCGGCGCGACGAAGGAGGAGCTGCTCGAGGTGCTCCAGCTGACGAGCACCCTCGGGATCCACGCCGTGACCGTCGGCGTCCCGGTGCTGCTCGACGCGCTGGGCCACCGTGAGGCCGTGCGGCTCGACGATCGCCGCGACGCGCTGAGAGCCGACTTCGAGGCGAAGCGCGGCTACTGGCACGACTTCTGGGACGGTCTCCTCGAGCTCGACCCGGATTTCTTCGAGACGTACGTCGACTTCTCGGCGTACCCGTGGGTGAACGGGGTGCTCGAGCCGAAGGTGAAGGAGCTGATCTACACGGCGTTCGACGCCTCGGCGACCCACATGTACGTGCCCGGGCTGCGCCAGCACATCGAGAACGCACTGGGTCACGGTGCAACCCCGGCCGAGGTGATGGAGGTCTTCGAGCTGGCGAGCACGATCGGCATCCACGGGTACCTCGTGGCGCTGCCGATCCTGCTCGAAGAGCTCGAACGAGCAGAGGACGGAGCGTAGATGGCACTCGCGGGACTGGCCGGAAAGGTTGCGGTCGTCACCGGGGCCGGCAGCGGCATCGGCGCGGGCGTCGCGAAACGGCTCACCGAGGAGGGCGCCCGCGTGGTCGTCGTCGACCGGGATGAGGGTCGCGCGACGACGGTCGCCGCCGAGCTCGGCGGCGATGCACTCGCAGTCGCGGCCGACGTCTCGCAGGAGGAGGGCGTCCGCGCGTATATGGACGCCGGCGTCGAGCGCTTCGGGAGCATCGAGCTGTACCACCTGAACGCTGGGATCGCGGGCACCTCGGTGCCGATTCCGGAGATCGAGGCACACGAGTTCGACGAAGTGATGTCGATCAACGTCCGCGGCGTATTCCTCGGTCTACGCGACGCCTTTCGGCAGTTCGACCAGCAGGGCTCGGGCGGCGCGATCGTCATGACGTCGTCGCTTGCGGGTGTGCTCGGCGCCGCCGACATCGTCCCGTACCACGTCTCGAAGCACGCCGTTCTCGGCCTCGCCCGCTGCGGCGCCATCCACGGCGCGGCCCGCGGCGTGCGCGTCAACGCGATCGCGCCGGGGATCATCCCGACCAATCTGATCAGCCAGCCGGGCGGCGGGCCGGTGTCGAGCGACGCCGCCCACGAGCGCGCCCGGGTGACCACACCGCTCGAGCGCGCGGGCACGGTCGACGAGGTGGCCGCGCTCGTCGCCTTCCTGCTCAGCGACGAGGCTGCCTACATGACCGGCGGCTTCTACCCGGTCGACGGCGGCGCCGGCGCCGCCAACCCGTTCCGGCCGCTGCCCGTAGAGGGGAGCAGAGGCGGATGAGAGCTGCGCTCCTGGTCGAGTTCAACGCCCCCTTCGCGGTCGAGGACATCGAGTACCACGACCCAGCGGCCGGCCGCGTGCTCCTGCGCACGGGCGCTTCGCCGTTCTGCTCGACGGACGTCGTCAACTGGCGGGGCCAGCTCGGGAAGATCCCCCCGACGATCCTGGGGCACGCCTCGATGGGCGAGGTCCTCGAGGTCGGACCGGGCGTCGACCACGTCAGGGTCGGCCAGCGCGCGATCGTGCCGGGCACGTCTGAGTGCGGCGTCTGCTTCTACTGCTCAGCGGGCCAGCCGTGGCAGTGCTCGGAGACGTTCGACCGCGGCGGCATCTGGCCGCACGTCGGCGACCGCTCGAACGGACAGCCCGTCAGCGCAGCCGGCAACGTCGGCGGCTACGCCGAGGTGATGAACGTGACCGCCACGCAGGTCTTTCCGGTCGAGACCGATCTCCCGGACGAGTGGCTCAGCCTGCTCGGCTGCGGGATTACCACCGGCCTTGGCGCGGTTTTCAACGTCGCCGAGGTCCAGGCGGGGTCGAGCGTCGCCGTCGTCGGGCTTGGTCACCTCGGCCAGTGGATGGTGCAGGCGGCCAAGGTCGCGAGCGCGCGCGAGATCATCGCCGTCGACCCGATCGTCGAGCGCCGCGAGCTTGCAGGCAGGCTCGGTGCCACCCATCTCGTCGACCCATCCGCCGAGGATCCGGTCGAGGCGGTCAAGGCGCTGACCGCCGGCCGCGGCGCCGACTACGTGCTCGAGGCGGCGACCGTCCCCGAGGCGCAGGCGCAAGCAGTGACGATGTCGCGCCGAGGCGGCACGATCGTCGTCACGAGCATCGCGACGGCGGACTCGACGGTGACGCTGCCGCAGGTGATCGTCGCCGCCCAGAGCCGCAGGATCCTCAGCGCCCAGAACGGCAATTGCCGCATGCGTCACGACCTGGCGCGCTTCATCCGGATGATGGAGGACGGCTGGGTGACGCCCGAGCCGATCATCACCCGCCGGTACCGGCTCGACGAGATCGACGACGCACTCGACGCCTCCGCGGAGAAGCGCGACCTGAGCGGTGTGATCGTGCCCAGTCTCTAGTGCACACCTTTCAGCGTCCCACCGAGCAGCACCTCTCGGTCGAGCGCCGGCCGGTCGAGGGGGCGTGCCCGGAATGTGGGGCCGAGGAGCTCGCCGAGTACCGCGTGCTCGGCGACGGCGGCTGGTTCGACGTGCGCAAATGCCAGGCCTGCCTCGCCTCGGCCAGCCGCGAGCCGGCTCCGCCGTTCGGCTCGTACGTGCCGCTCGGGCTCGAGATCGCGACGGGCGGGTAGGTGCACCTTCCAGCAAAAGTCAGAACGCTCCTGGCGGGAGACCGTCACTGGAAGGGGCACTGATGTTGGGCGTCGACGTCGGCGGCACGTTCACCGACGTCGTCTCTGTCCGCGACGGGCGCATCGACGTGACGAAGGTGCCGAGCAGCGCGAGCGACCCGGCGAAACCGGTCGTCGAAGGAGCCCGGCGGCTTGGGCTCGAGGGGGCTCGTGTCCTCAACCATGCGAGCACGATGGGCCTGAACGCCGTGATCATGCGGTCGCTGCCGAAGGTCGCGTTCCTGACCACCGAAGGACACCGTGACATCCTCGACCGCGGTCGGATCTGGCGGCCGCCCGCTCGACAGAGCGACACGTCGTGGCGGCGGCCGTTCGGCGACGCCGCCCGGCCACTCGTCCCCCGTTACCTCCGCCGGGGCGTGTCTGAGCGGCTGCTCGGCGACGGCACCGTCCACCTGCCGCTCGACGAGGAACAGGCCTGCGACCAGCTCGCCGTGCTGAAGCGCTGCGGGGTGGAGGGCGTCGCGATCTGCCTACTCAACGCCTACGTCGATCCCGTGCACGAGCTGCGGCTGCGCGAGTTGACGCTCGAGGCGCTCGGGTCGGAGGTCGCGATTTCGATCTCGTCGGAGACGTCGCCGCTGGCGAAGGAGTTCGCGCGTGCCTCGACGACGGTGATCGACGTCTTCATGAAGCTGCTCTTCACCGGTTACGCGCGCTCCCTCGACGAGCGGCTGCGCGACGCCGGCTTCACGGGCGACCTCAACTTCGCCGACTGCGCCGCCACGCTGCTGCCCTGGGACGAGGCGCTCGTGCAGCCGTTCCGGATCGTCTACGCGGGGCCGGCCGCGGGGACGATGTCCAGCAGGCGACTCGGCGAGGCGCTCGGCGAGCGGAACCTCGTCTGCTGCGACGTCGGCGGAACCTCCACCGACGTATCACTCGTCGTTGACGGTGCGCCGTTCGTCGACAACACATTCGAGCTCGAGCACGACCTGATCATCAACGCGCTCGCTACGGAGATCTCGAGTGTCGGCGCGGGCGGAGGCAGCATCGTGTCGATCTCCGCGTCGGGAGACGTTGTCGTCGGCCCGGCGAGCGCGGGCTCCGACCCCGGGCCGGCGTGCTACGGCCGCGGGGGCACGCAGCCGACCGTGACCGATGCCGCTCTGCTGATGGGCATCCTCGATCCCCACAGCTTCGCCGGAGGCGCGCTTCGCCTCGACGTCGACCTCGCGCGAGAGGCGTTCGCGTCGCTCGAGACGACGCTTGCGCTCGAGCAGCGCGTTCGCTTCGCCTTCCGGATCGCGGCGGCGAACATCGCCGAGGAGGTGACCAACGTCATCCTCCGCCGGGGTGGCGACCCGCGCGACTTCACGCTGGTCGCGTACGGCGCGGCCGGCCCGATGCTGCTGCCGGCGGCGCTCGATCTGCTTCACGTACGCCGGGTCGTCGTCCCGCCGTATCCCGGCAACTTCTCGGCGCTCGGCCTGCTCAGTACCGATCTCGTCTACTACGACAGCCGCAGCGCCTACGTTCCCCTGATTCCCGAGTCGACGCCGCAGATCGAGGCCGTCTTCGAGGAGATGGAACAGCGATTGCGCAAGCGGGCCGGGAGGGATGGCGAGGTTCGCCGGAGCTTCGACGGGCGGCTCTTCGGCCAGAGCTGGGAGACGCCGTTCGTGCAGATTCCTGCCGGGCCGATCGACGTCGGCGACCTGGTCGAGCGGTTCCACGATGCGTACGAACGGCGCTACGGAAATCGCTTCCCATACATCCCGGTGCAGGGGGTCAGCTACCGCGTCGAGCTGCGCATGCCGTCCGAGAAGGCCGACTTCACGCCGCTGGGGGTTGAGAGTGATAGTGATTCTCACATCGCACCGGGCCGGCCGATTGAGCTCCACTACTTTGCGGATGAGCCGCTGGAAGCCGCCGAGTACGACCGGAGCTCGCTGCCGGCGGGTGCGCGCTTCTCGGGTCCGGCGGTGATCCGCGAGGGGCTCGCGACGACATTCGTCGTCCCCGGCCAGAGCGTCCGCGTCGGGGCACTCGGCGAGTTGGTGATCGAGGCCGGATGACCGCGATCCGCGACCTCTCCGCCGGCGAGTTCGAGCAGCGCTACGGCTGCGACCGCTTCACCGCGACCGTGCTGACGAACCGCTTCGGTTACGTCGTCGAGCACATGTGTGCGCGCCTCCTGACCTCGGCCTTCTCGCCGATCCTGCGCGACTTCTACGACTTTGCCGCGACGATCACCGGGCCGCCGGCCGCCGGCTGGCCGACGCCGGCGATGAGCGCGAGCATCGTCCTGTTCACCGGGACGATGGCCGATTCGGTGCGGAACACGGTCGAGGAGTACGGCGTCGAGCGGCTGGGGCCGGGCGACGTCATCGTTGCCAACGACCCGTACCGGAACGGTACGCACGTCAACGACCTCCTGTTCGTCCGGCCGGTCTTCCACGAGGGTCGGCTCGCCGGGTTCGTGAACATGAAGGCGCACCAGCTCGACATGGGCGGCGTCATTCCCGCCGGCTTCAGCATCGCGAAGAAGAACGTCTACGAGAACGGCCTCGTGCTTTCGCCGCGCGCGCTGTACCAGGGTGGCAAGCCGGTACACGACACCTGGAGCCTGATCTTCGACAACGTCCGCTTCGCCGAGGTGCTCGCGCCGGACATCCTCTCGATCGTCGCCGAGCTCGAGCTCGGCGAGCGGCTGCTGACGGAGACGATCGATCGCTACGGCGCACCCGCGGTTCACGGCGCGATGACATATGCGTGCGACGCAGCCGCCGAGCGGATGTCGATCGCGCTCGAGGCGATCCCTGACGGAACCTGGGTCGGCGAGGATCTGATCGACTGCGACGCTGCCGGGGACGACGAGGAGTACCGCGTCCGCGTCAGGGTGACGAAGCGCGGCGGCCGTGCCGAAGTCGACTTCAGCGGCACTTCGCGCCAAGCGCGGACGTGCATCAACGCGACGCCCCTCGACGCGAAGACGACCGTCGGCGTTGCCTTCAAATACCTCTTCGACCCGGAGGGCTGGTTCACGTCGGGCGCGATGCGCGCAGTCGATCTCGTCATCCCTGAGGGGACGGTGGTCAGCGCGCTTCCGCCCGACGGCGCCGTGTTCGCGTACTGGGAGCAAAGCCAGGTGATCCTCTCTGCGGTCCTGCGCGCGCTCGCCCAGGCGGTCGGCGAGGCGGCGATCGCGGGCGACCGCGGTAGCGCGGACATCCACAGCGCTAACGGCCGGCGGCCGGACGGATCCCAGTGGATCTCGGCCGCGCAGGTGGGGGGTGAGATCGGCGCCTATGGAGGCAACAGGCACGGCGACGCCGACAGCCAGATGCTCTCGTACCAGGCGAACGGGATCGGCGTTGCGGTGGAGTCGGTCGAGTCCGAGGTGCCGGTCGTCGTGCTCCGCCACGAGCCGGTGCCGGATACCGCGGGTGCCGGATACAACCGCGGCGGTGCGTCGATGCTGCGCGACACGCTCTGGCGCTCAGATGCACAGCACCACCTGATGTCGCTGCGGTACAAGCGCGCAGCCGGCTTCGGCGTTCTCGGCGGCGGCGACGGCGCGACCGGGGGAATCTGGATCACGAACGAGACCGGCGAGGAGACCCACGTGGCCGGCATGGACGGCGGCGTCTACCGGTACCCGTACCGCGTGCCGTTCTGGGAGACGCGGCCGGGCGCGCGGCTCCGCTACGTCACTGCAGGCGGCGGCGGGTGGGGAAACCCGTTCGAGCGCGAGCCCGAGCGGGTCCTGCGCGACGTGCGCGACGGGTATGTGACCATCGAGGGTGCCGCCCGGGATTACGGTGTGGTCGTGACCGGCGACCCCGAACGGGATCCCGAGGGCATCGGCATCGACGTCGGAGCGACCGAGCGGCACAGGAGCGGGCGGTGAGCACAACCACCGAAGAGCTCGTTGCGCGCGCCGACGAGCTGCGCCCGCGTTTGGTCGAACTGCAGGCGGAGACCGAGGAGCGCACGTACTACTCGCAGGAGATCCACGAGGCGTTCCTCGAGGGCGGCTTCTACAACGTTCTCGTCCCGAAGCGCTACGGCGGGCTCGAGCTCGACCTCGGCTCGTTCTGGCGGATGGCCATTGCGGTCGCGCGCGGCTGCCCGTCGACCGCCTGGTGCTTGTGTCTGCCGGCGGGTCATGCCCTTCAGACCGGCATGCTCTTCGAGGAGGAGGTACAGGCCGAGCTGTTCGGCGGGTTCTTCCTCTGCCCCGCGGTGGCCGCGCCGGCCGGGAGCGCGAGCCGTGTGGAGGGCGGCTGGGAGCTGACCAGCACGCACGCCTACTCCTCGGGGGCACCCTATGCGACGCACTACATGGGGCAGACGTTCGCCGCACGTGAGGACGACGGCGGGCCGCCGAAGATGCTGCTCTTTGTCGCGCCGCGCGAGTCCTGGACGATGCTCGACGACTGGGGCGACACGCTCGGCCTGAAGGGCTCCGGGTCGCACAGCGTCCGGTTCGAGCAAGCGTTCATCCCCGAGCGATTCGTTCTCGAGGACACCTGGCTGGTCGACACCAACGTGTCCGGCGGCACTCCCGGGGTCCGGATCCATGGCAACCCGATGTACGCGGGCCGCACGCTTGCGTACTTCGAAGGGTCGCTGGCGGCGATCATGATCGGCGCCGCCAAGGGTGCGCTCGATGAGTACGAGGAGATCCTCCGCACCCGCAAGACGCAACGGCCGCCGATCGTCACCAGGATGGAGGATCCCGACTACCAGCGCTGGTACGGGCTCGCGACCGGGAAGGTGGGAGCCGCGGAGGCGACGCTGCTCCAGGTCGCCGAGCAGTGGCACGAGGCATGCCGGCGCAGCGTCGAGGACGATGTCCCGTTCACGCGCGAGGAGGACCTGCGGCTGAATATGGTCGCGCGCGAGGCGCTGACGCTCGCGTGGGAGTCGATGCAGGGGGAGATCTTCCGGACGGCGGGCTCGAGTGCCGCCCGCCACGGGCAGCGGATCGAGCGGATCTTCCGCGACATGTCGATCGGCTGGGGCCACTTCGGGACGATCGTCCGCGACTGGACCGCCCGCGAGTGGACGCGCGAGCACTTCGACCTGGTCGGCGAGGTGCTGAGGCCCGACCGCCTGCACCAAACTCACCCGCAATGAGCCAGACACCGCCGTACAGCACGGCCCCGGTGGGGGTCCTGCGGCTGCCGGCCGGCATCGAGGAACAGGACCTGCTCGCGGTCGAGGAACCGCTCGAGATCCGGATCGGCGGGCAGCCGGTCGCGGTGACGATGCGGACGCCGGGGCACGACGAGGAGCTCGCGCTCGGGTTCTGTATCTCGGAAGGGCTTCGACCGGCGGCGGCGCGCCTGCCCGACGACCTGGCCGCGAACACGGTCGACGTGGACGCACCGGGCTTCGACCCGGACCGGCTCAGGCGCAGCTTCTACACGACGTCCTCCTGCGGGGTCTGTGGCAAGGGCGCGCTCGAGGCGGTCGCGGTCGAGACTTCGAAGGTGGACAGCCGGCTGACCGTCCCATTGGCGATCATCGAGTCGCTGCCCGGCCGGCTACGCGAGGCGCAGGCGGCGTTCGCGGCCACAGGGGGCCTGCACGCGACGGGGTTGTTCCCAGTCGCGGGCGAGCTCATGTGCCTTCGCGAGGACGTCGGGCGGCACAACGCACTCGACAAGGTCGTTGGCTGGGCGTTCATGCAGGGCCGGCTGCCGCTCGACGACGTCATCGTCTGCGTCAGCGGCCGGCTCTCCTTCGAGCTCGTCCAGAAGGCCGCCGTTGCGGGCTGCTCGGTGATGGTGGCCGTCGGAGCGCCGTCGAGCCTGGCGGTCGACCTGGCAGCCGACCGCGGAATCACGCTGTGCGGCTTCGTCCGCGACGGCCGGACGAACGTCTACACCGAGCCGTGGCGGATCGAGGTCTGACCGGCGTTCTGCTGGTCGGCGGTGCCAGCACGCGCTTCGGCTCGCCGAAGGCGCTGGCGCGTCTCGACGGTCGGACGCTCGCCGAGATCGGTTGGGAAACGCTCGCGTTCTGTGACGAGCGGATCGCCCTCGGCAAGTCGGCCGACGGTCTCGACCTGCCTTTCCCGCTGGTCGACGACGGGATCGACGTCCGGGCGTCGATCGCAGGCGTGGTTGCCGGACTGCGGGCTGCGGCGTACGAGCTCTCTGTCGTGCTCCCGGTGGACACACCGCGGATCACACGGGAGGCGCTGTTGCGCCTCGCCGACGCGTGCAAGGACGCGGCCGTTCCGCAGACCGGGCCGCTGCCGGGTGCCTACAGGCGGACGGCATTGCCGGTGCTCGAGCAGGCGCTGTCCGCGGGCCGGCTGTCGCTTCGCGAAGCCTTGGCCGGACTCGATACGCTCGTGGTCGACGTCGAGCCTGACCTCCTCCTCAACGTCAACACGCCCGATGACCTCTGACACGCAGATGTTCCAGAAGGCCGACGCCTACGAGAACTTCATGGGGCGGTACAGCAGGCCGTTGGGGCCCGAGTTCGCGCAGGCGTCGCGGGTCGAGCCCGGACTACGCGTGCTCGACGTCGGCTGCGGAACGGGCGCGCTGACGAGCGTGCTCGCCGACATCGCTGGTGCCGACCAGGTTGCCGGCGTGGATCCGTCGGGGCCGTTCGTCGAGCAGTGCCGCGAGAACGTCCCCGGCGCGGACATTCGGGTCGGGCCGGCGGAGGCGCTTCCGTTTGCCGACGCGGAGTTCGACCGGGCGCTCGCGCAGCTCGTCTTTCACTTCGTCGACGACCCGAGCGCATCGGTTCGCGAGATGGCCCGGGTGACACGACCGGGCGGAGTGGTGTCCGCCTGCGTCTGGGACATGACAGGCGGGATGACCATGATCAGCGCCTACTGGGCAGCGGTGAGCGAGGCCGGCGTCCCCGGGCGATCCGAGGTGGAGCGGTTCGGCGGTAAACCGGGTCAGCTGGCGGGGCTCTGGCGTGACGCCGGGCTGCGCGAGGTCGACGACCGTTCGATCACCGTCTCGTCCGCCTACCGCGACTTCGACGAGCTCTGGGCGACATTCCGGGCGGGAGTCGGTCCGGTAGGCGTCCACGCGGAGTCGCTCGAGGGCGACGCGCTCGATGCGGTTCGGGAAACGTTGCGCCGCAACGTCGGCTCGCCGGACGGAGCATTCGAGTTGACCGCGACCGCCTGGCTCGCGGCCGGAACCGTGTGATGGAGCAGCGGGTCAGCCTCATCACGCTCGGCGTCCGCGATCTCGGGCGAGCCCGTGCCTTCTACGAGGCGCTCGGCTGGAAGAACAACGCCGCCCGTGAGGACGACGTCGTCTTCTTTCAGGCAGGCGGCATGATTGTCGCGCTCTGGGGCCGCGAGCAGCTGGCGGAGGACACCGGCGTCGAGGATTCCGGCGGTTGGGGTGGGATTACGCCCGCGTACAACACGCGCTCCGCGCAGGAGGTCGACGCGGTGCTCGCCGAGGTCGCGGCCGCAGGCGGGTCGATCCTGCGTCCCGGCGCCGAGACGTTTTGGGGCGGCTACTCGGGCGCCTTCGCAGACCCTGAAGGCCACGCGTGGGAGGTGGCCCACAACCCGCACTGGACGCTGGCCGAGGACGGGTCCGTCTCGCTCGGGTGACGGGCATCCGTCTCGAGCCGTGGGGTGAGGACGACCTCCCGCTGCTTCGCAAGACGCTCGGCGACCCCGAGATGACGCAGCACCTGGGCGGGCCCGAGAGCGAGGAGAAGCTCGTCGAGCGGCAGCGCCGCTTCGAGGGGCTCGCCGAATCCGGCACCGGTCACATGTTCAAGATCGTCGATGAGGCGACCGGTGAGGCGGCCGGGTCGGTCGGCTACTGGCAGCGGGGCTGGAGCGGGGAGGAGATCTACGAGATCGGCTGGATGGTGATTCCCGAGTTTCAGGGACGTGGGATCGCGGCCGCCGCGACTGCCCAGGCGATCGAGCATGCCCGTGCGGGGCGCGGACGCCGCCGGATCCACGCCTTCCCGAGTGTCGAGAATGACCCTTCGAACGCGATCTGCCGGAAACTCGGGTTCGAGCTCGTGGAGGAGATCGAGTTCGAGTACCCGCCGGGCAGCACGATGCGCTGCAACGACTGGCGGCTCGACCTCTCCTAGTTGCTCCTAGCGGACGAGCACCTGCTCGCGTTCCGCGCCGGTGCCCACCCAGGAGACCTCGACGTCGAGCTGCTGCTCGACGAAGTCGACGTAGCGTCGCGCGGCGTCCGGGAGGTCGTCGCCGTCCAGCTCGCTGGCCCAGCCTTCGAGCGTCTCGTAGACGGGGCGGGCGGCGTGGAAGTCGCTCTGGTGCTCGGGGAACTCGTCAGTCCGGGTTCCGTCGCGCAACTCGTACGCGATGCAGACAGGCAAGCGGTCGAAGAAGGAGAGCACGTCAAGCTTTGTCAGCGCGAGCGAGGTGATCCCGTTCAGCCGGACTGCGTAACGCAGAGCGACGAGGTCGAGCCAGCCGCAGCGGCGTTCCCGGCCGGTCACCGTGCCGAACTCGCTGCCCAATCCCCGGACCCGCTCCTGGTCGGGGCCTTCGATCTCGGTCGGGAACGGCCCCTCGCCGACGCGCGTCACGTATGCCTTGGCGACTCCGACGACGGCGTCGATCCGGGTCGGCCCGAGCCCGATGCCGGTGCAGGCGCCGCCGGCGATCGTCGACGAGGACGTGACGAACGGGTAGGTCCCGTGGTCGATGTCGAGCAGCGTCCCATGGCCGCCCTCGAGTAGGACGCGCCGCCCTTCGCGGAGCGCGCGGTCCACGAGCAGCGACGTGTCGGTCAGGTGCGGCCTCAGCCGCTGCGCGTATCCCTCGTAGCGCTCGGCGAGGTCCTCGAGCGCGATCGGCTCGACGCCGTAGATGCGCTCCAGCCAGAGGTTCTTCTCGGCGAGGGCGGTCTCGATCTTCTGCCGGAGGATCTTCGGGTCGAAGATGTCCTGGAGGCGGATCCCGAGGCGGTGGGCTTTGTCCGCGTACGCCGGCCCGTTGCCCCGTCGCGTCGTCCCGATCTGGAGCTTGCCGAGTCGCCGTTCACTCGCCTGGTCGAGCAGCACATGCCAGGGCATGATCATGTGCGCGTTTCCGGAGAGGCGGAGGCTGCCCTCGGGCAGGCCTCGCCCGATGACGTACTCGTCGATCTCGTCGATCAGGACGGCCGGATCGACGACGCAGCCGGCTCCGATCACGCACTCCTTGCCCCAGACGATCCCGGATGGGATCTGGCGCAGCTTGAAGGTCTCACCGTCGACGACGATCGTGTGCCCGGCGTTGGGCCCGCCGTTGTAGCGGCAGACGAGATCCGAGTCGCGGGCAAGCAGGTCGACGATCTTGCCCTTGCCCTCGTCGCCCCACTGGGCGCCGACAATCACGGTCGCGGGCACGAGGTGGAGTATGCCCGCCGCAGCTACGAGCGCGGAGCTCATTGGGCCGCACGGCGCCGCACGCTACCCCGGGTCTCCCACGCACGCGATCGGCAGGCCCGTGGTCAGGCTCGTGGCGTTTCGCACCCAGTCTCTGAGACCGGGTGTGAAACGTTTGTGCAACAACGCGTCCACAGGCAACGACGGTTCCGCTTGGCCAGCAGCTTTGCGCCCCGGTCTCTGAGACCGGGGCGCAACATTTGTGGATCAGAGCCTCCACAGGGTGTGGATGCCCACTGCCCGCCCCGCCGATGCGGGGCGGGCCATGAGCACGGTCCGCGCCGCCTCCGTTTCGGCGCGGGGGTCTAGCGGGCTGCCACCACCCTGAGGCGGGCGATGCGACGGACGCGAATGCGGTGACCGCGCCAGCACGTCGTGAAGCCGACGTCGGCCTCGCGGCGCAGCGTCCCTTCGACCAGCGGCGGAAGCGAGTCCGACCACACTCCGTCCTCCTCGCAGGCCTCGCAGGGGACCGCGTAGTCGGTGGCATCCGCGCCGAGCCAGATCACCTGGTGGAAATCCGTGGAGCTACCTCTCTGTACCGGTGGAGCGGCCCATATCAGTGCTTTGGTTTCCGCCCTCTTGGATGGGTTTCCGTCGCCGCGACCGACACGGCGGGCGCGGCACGCGAGCGATCGCCGTGAGCAGAGTGGTGTTGGGGAAGGGGGCTCGCGGGGGAAACCGGCCGTTTCCCCCGCGGGAGGAGCGAAGGCGAAGCCGAGCGACGGTCATGCCGGTGCAAGGTCGGCGAACTTTGCGAAGCGCCGCAGGAAGGAAAGCTTGATCAGGTCGGTCGGGCCGTTCCGGTGCTTGGCGAGATGCACTTCCGCCAGCCCTTGCTGGTCGGACTCCTCGCCGTTGTAGTACTCGTCGCGGTAGATGAACATGACCAGGTCGGCGTCCTGCTCGATCGACCCGCTCTCACGGAGATCGGACAGGATCGGGCGCTTGTCGTGGCGCTGCTCGACCGCCCGCGATAGCTGCGAGATCGCGATGATCGGGACGTCGAGGTCGCGCGCGAGCACCTTCAGCGACCGCGAGATCTGCGACACCTCCTGGACCCGGTTCTCGACCGACGTTCCCGAGGTCATCAGCTGGAGGTAGTCGACGAGGATCAGCCCGAGGTTCGGCTCGCGCATCTTCAGCCGCCGGGCCTTCGACCGGATCTCCATCAGCGTGATCGAGCCGGTGTCGTCGACGTAGATCGGCGCCTTCGCGAGCTTGTCGCAGGCGGCCGTCAAACGCGGCCAGTCCTCCTGCACCAGCTTGCCGTTCCGCAGGCGCTGGGACTCGACCTTCGCCTCCGAGCACATCAGCCGCTGCGTCACCTCCAGCTTCGACATCTCGAGCGTGAACAGGGCAACCGGGACTTCCTGGCGCACGCCCAGGTTCGCCGCGACGCAGAGCCCGAACGCGGATTTGCCCATGCTCGGGCGCGCCGCGACCACGATCAGGTTGCCCGGCTGAAACCCGGAGGTCAGGCGGTCGAGCTCCTTGTAGCCGCTCGCGACGCCGGTGACGTCTGCGCCGGCTTCGTACAGCGCGGTGATCCGCTCGAAGCTGTCCTTCAGCAGGTCCTCGATGTGCGTGAACTCGCCTGCGACCCGCTCCTGCGAGAGGTCGAAGACGACCGACTCCGCCTTGTCGACCAGCTCCTCGGCCGACTGGCCCTCCCGCTCGAGGCCGAGCCGGGCGATCTCCTGCCCCGCCCGGACGAGGCCGCGGAGCGTCGCCATCTCGCGGACGATCTTCGCGTAGTGGGCGGCGTTCGAGGTCGCGGGGACAAGCGCCGCGAGCTCGTTGATGCGCGTGCGCCCGCCGATCTCCTCGAGGTCTCCGCGCCGCTCGAGCTCGTCGCAGAGGGTGATTGCGTCGACGGGTTCGCCCTTTGCGTACAGGTCGAGCGCCGCCCGGTAGATGACACCGTGGCTCGCCCGGTAGAAGTCGCTCGCCGACAGGACTTCGCTGACCGCCCCGATCGCACCGGGGGAGAGCATCATCGCGCCGAGTACCGACTCCTCGGCATCGAGATTTTGCGGTGGAACCGGGGCGGTCGGCGAAGCCTCGGCGAGTTGGTACATGTGCGACAAGACAACCACC
>JBKPPY010000146.1:0-3723 GCA_046733845.1 Actinomycetota bacterium
CCGAACGGCCCAGTGCCTTTTGTGAGTGCCATGGCCCTACGGTCTCAGGTGCCGGGCTTTCATTACCCGACACCTGAGACCCGAGACCTGAGACCTACGCCAGCCCGTTGGCCGCCAGGAACTGCTGCGCGACCTTCGCCGGATCCTGCTTGTCGAGATCGACCGCGGCGTTCATCTTCCGCATCGCCTCGTCGGTGAGCTTGGAGCTCACCGTGTTCAACGTCTCGGCAAACGCCGGACCTTGAGCGTCCAGCAGCTTCTGGCTGACGACAGGCGCCACGTTCTGGAACCCGAACACGTTCTTCGGGTCGTCGAGCAGCACGTACTTCCCGCCCTGGAGCTGACCGTCGGTGGTGAACACGTCGGCGGTGTCGACCTTGCCGGTGTCGAGCGCCTTGTACTGGAGCCCGATCGTCAGCGGCTTCAGGTTCAGCTCGACCCCGTACTCCGACTTCAACCCCTTCAATCCGGCGAAGCGGGTCGCGAACTCTGGCGGCGCGCCCACCTTCACCGAGCCCTTGGGCAGCTTCGCCAGGTCGGCGATCGACTTCAGGTTGTTCTTCTGCGCGTAGGCCGGCAGCACCGCCAGCGCGTCCGTGTCGAAGAACGGCGTCTTGTCGAGCAGCGTGAAGCCGCGTCCCTCCTCGAACTTCTTCGCAGCCTGGTAGGCAGCGTCGTCGCTCGGCAGGCGGGCCGTGTTGTGCGCCAGCTCGGCCAGGATCACGCCCGTGTACTCGGGGTACATGTCGATCTGGCCGCTCGTCAGCGACTTGTCGATCAGCTCCGAGCTGCCGATGTTCGGCTTCAGATTCACCGTGAAGCCCTTAGCCTCGAGCGCCTGCTTGTAGAGCTGGCCGAGGATGAACTGCTCGGTGAAGTTCTTGTCACCCAGCGTGATCGCCGGCTTTCCGGCGCCCGGCTTCGACGACGCCGCCGGCGCCGCGCCCGTAGAAGCAGCGGTGTTACTGCTGCTCTTGTTGCTGCTTCCGCAGGCAGCCACCGCCAACGCTAGACCGGCGACTACTACCGCGAGTATGAGCCTCCTCATGGAGCTTCACTCCTTGTTGTTCCGTTGTCGATCTCTCCTCCAGCTTTCTCAGACCTGCATGCCCACCGGCCGTTCGACGAGCTGCGGGTCGCGGGTCATGCGCAGTCCCCGCGGGGTCACCGCGCGTTGCACCAGCGCGAGCAGCCCTTCGGCCAGGAACGCGAGCACGGTGACGAGAATCGCGCCAGCGAGCACTCCCGGCAGCCCGTAGTTGGCCTGGTTGACGATGATGTCGCCGAGCCCGCCGCCGCCCGCGATGGCGGCCAGCGTGGCCGTGGCGATCACGTAGACGGCGCCCGTGCGGATGCCCGCGAAGATCAGCGGCAGCGCGAGCGGAAGCTCAACGTTCAGCAGCACCTGCCGCGACTTCATCCCCATTCCCCGAGCCGACTCCACCACCTCGGCGTCTACCCCGTCCACCGCCACGTAGGCATTGGTGAGGATCGGCGGCACGGCCAAGATCACGAGCGCCACCATCACGTTGAGGAAGCCGATGCCGAGCACGGCTAGGCCGATCGCGATCACCGCGAGGCTCGGCAGCGCGCGGCCGATGTTCGCCACGTTCACCGCCAGGAACGAGCCGCGGTGGATGTGGCCGAGCCAGATCCCCAGCGGCAGCGCGATCGCGATCGCGACGCCGATCGCCGCGCCGCTCAGCGCGAGGTGCTCGAGGATCTTCGTCACGCACAGGTGCACGTGGTCGGCCATGAACTTGAAGGCGTTGCCGAAGTCGCTCACGTGGCCCTCCGAGTTCGCGCCCAGGGCGTGACCAGGTGCTGCACTCCAAGCAGGAGTCCGTCAGCAACGAGCGCCAGCGCGATGGCGAGGACGCCGGCCGCGATGAACTCGGTGTTGAAGCTCGTCTGGAGTGCGGCGAAGATTGGCGCCCCCAGCCCCTCATTCACCACGAACGCGGCGACCGTGGCGAGACTGATCACGGTGACCGTGGCGATGCGCAGCCCCGCGATGATGGCTGGCACGGCGAGCGGCAGCTCGACCTTCCACAGGATCTGCCAGGGGGTGAGTCCCATGCCGCGGGCCGCCTCCCGTACCTCGTCGGGCACCTCGCTGAGCCCGGTCATCGTGTTGCGGAACAGGATCAGCAGCGTGTACGAGACGAGCGCTATCTCCACGGTGGTCCGCGACAGACCGGTGATCGGCACGAGCAGCTGGAACAGCGCCAGGCTGGGAATCGTGTAGAGCAGCGCCGAGAAGGCGGTGAAGGGTGGCTCGATCCAGTGGTAGCGGTGCGCGAGCAGCGCGATCGCTATCGAGATGACCATGCCGATTCCCACGGCGATCAGCGTCAGCGTGATGTGCTGGGTCAGCGCGGGCCGGAAGACGGAGTCCCAGTGGGAGCTGAACCAGTCCCAGCAGAAGGCCGGGTTGCGGCGCACGCAGCTGTTCTCGCCACCGCCGCCGAAGTTGGGGATGACCACCTGGCCGGAGCCGGAGTCGGCGAACACGAAAGCGCTCATGTCTTCGCCAGCTCCTGACTAATGAGGTCGGCCGACACGAGCCCGCGGTAGCGGCCGTCGCCGTCCACCACGGTCATGTGGCTGCCCGCGTACGACAGCATCGTCGAAAGCGCGTCGCGCAGGGTTGCGCTGTCCTCCACCACGCTGTCCACGGGGCGCGCGCCGTCCGAGCTGACGCGGCCGCCGTTGAGAGCCGAGCGCGGCAGCAAGCCGCACGGGCGTCCCTCGTCGTCGAGCAGCACGAGGGTCTCGAAGCCGAAGGAGTCGAGTGCCGCCAGCGCGGGCGCGGCATCGTCGCCGGACCGGGCGGCCGGGCCGGGGATCAAGTCGAGATCCGACACCCGTCGCAGCGCGAGGCGCTTCAGGCCGCGGTCGGCGCCCACGAAGCGGGCCACGAAGTCGTCGACCGGGCGGGCGAGGATCGCGTCGGGTGTGTCGTACTGGGCCAGCACTCCGCCCTCCCGCAGGATCGCGATGCGGTCGCCCATCTTGATCGCCTCGTCGATGTCGTGGGTCACGAAGACCACCGTCTTGCGCACCTGGCGGTGGAGGCGCAGGAACTCGTTCTGCAGGCGGTCGCGCGTGATTGGATCGAGCGCGCCGAAGGGCTCGTCCATGAGCATCACGAGGGGATCTGCCGCAAGTGCGCGGGCCAGACCAACCCGCTGGCGCTGCCCGCCCGAGAGCTGCGCGGGATAACGGCCGGCGTAGTCGGCCTCGAGATCGACCAGGTCGAGCAGCTCGCGCACCCGCTCGGCGATCCGCTGCTTCGGCCAGCCGAGCAGCCGCGGCACCGTCCCGATGTTCCCGGCGATCGTCATGTGCGGGAACAGCCCCACCTGCTGGATCACGTAGCCGATCCGACGGCGTAGCTCCACGGGCTCGAGCGAGCGGATGCTCTCCCCGCCGATGCGGATGTCGCCCTCGTCGAAGTCGATCAGGCGGTTGACCAGCTTCAGCGCCGTGGTCTTGCCGCCGCCCGAGGGTCCGACGAGCATGCAGATCTCGCCGGCCGGGACGGTCAGCGACAACTCGTTCACGGCCGGTTCGGAGCGCCCGGGGTAGCGCTTCGTGACGCGCTCGAAGACGACTTCCGCGGCCGGTTGGCGTAACTCGTCAGCCATGCGCGTCACTCAGAGAACCGCGGATCGTAGCAACGTGGGGACACGTAACGCGCCGGGATTGGCGCTTCACGCG
>JBKPPY010000147.1:0-11282 GCA_046733845.1 Actinomycetota bacterium
CCGGCGGCGACCGCGAATGCGTACACGCGCACGAGACCGGTCTGGAGCTCACGGACGAGCGTTCCGGCGCGACGGGTCAGGCCGGCGACGCCGACGATCGAGCCGTTGACGATCGGCCCCTCGATCGTCCAGAAGAGGATCCGCGAGAACGCGACCGCCGGCCAGTAGAAGAGGCCGTTGTACAGCTCGTCGAAGTAGAACTTGTGCTCGAGCAGCGCCCATGGCCGCGGCGCCTTCGCGCGGTGAGCCGAGTAGATCCACCAGGCGACGCCGATGCCCGCGAGCCCGAGCGCCACAGCACAGACGCTGGCGACGATCTCCTGGTTACCCGTCGCGTCCACCAGCGGGCTGGCGACCGGCTCGAGCCAATCGGTGATCGGCGTCCAGGCGGTGCCGACCTGGATCCACCCGCCGAAGGTCGCCAGCACGGCCAGCACCGCGACCGTCAGACCCATCGACCACGCAACGAGGCGGTCGTGGCTCGCGTGCGGTGGGTGCTCGCGGACGTAGGCCGACTGCTCGCCGCCGAAGACGACGAACAGCATCCGGAAGGTATAGAGGCCCGTGAAGAAGGCGCCGGCGATCCCGATCCCGAAGAACACGTACCCGAACCAGTCCTCGCGTGCGAGCGCCGCGGCCAGGATCGAGTCCTTGGCGAAGAAGCCCGAGAGGGGCGGCATCCCCGTAAGCGCCAGGCCGCCGATCAGCATCGCCAGCCAGGTCTTGGGCATCAGCTTCCGGAGACCGCCCATCTTCCGGATGTCCTGCTCGCCGCCGAGCGCGTGGATGACGATGCCGGCGCCGAGGAAGAGCAGCGCCTTGAAGAACGCGTGCGCCATCAGCAGGAACATCGCGTTTGCGTACGCGCCGATTCCCGCGCCGAGGAACATGTAGCCGATCTGCGACATCGTCGAGTAGGCGATCACGCGCTTGATGTCCGTCTGGACGAGCGCAATCAGCCCGGCCATCAGCAGCGTCAGGGTGCCGAGCACGGCGGCGGTGTCCTGCACGCTCGGCGCCAGCTCGAAGAGCGGGTGCGTGCGGACGATCAGGTAGACGCCGGCGGTGACCATCGTCGCCGCGTGGATCAGAGCGCTGACCGGTGTCGGGCCCTCCATCGCGTCGGGCAACCACGTCTGGAGCGGGAGCTGCGCCGATTTCGCCACCGCGCCGCCGAGCAGCCCGAGCGCGACGAGCACGAGCACGGTCTGGCTCAGCCCGTCCGCCTTCGCGAACACGACGCCGTAGTCGAGCGAGCCCGTCTTCTGGATCAGCAGGAAGAGGGCGAGCGCCATCGTCGCGTCGCCGACCGCGTTCATGATGAACGCCTTCTTGGCGGCCGCGACCGCGCTCGGCCGCTCGTGCCAGTACCCGATCAGCAGGTACGACGAGAGCCCGACCAGGCCCCAGCCGATCAGCAGGAACAGAAGGTTCCCGCCCTGGACGAGCAGCAGCATCGAGAAGACGAACAGCGACATGTACGCGAAGTAGCGGCGCTCCTCGTCGTCGCCGTCCATGTAGCCGAGCGAATACGCCACGATCAGCGACCCGACGCCGGTGACGATCAGCATCATGAACAGCGAAAGCGGGTCCGTCAGGATCCCGAAGTCGACCTTGAAGCTCCCGGCGGCGAGCCACGTGTAGGCGTTCGAGACCTCCGAGCGGTCGTCGGGCGACCGACTCAACATCTGGGCGAACACCACGACCGCGGCAGCGAACGCCCCACCGCACGAGAGCGTCGCGATCCAGCCCGCCGTCCGGCGGGAGATGCTCGTGCCGAGCACGGTGATCAGGACGGTCGAGCCGAGCGGCAGCAGCAGACAGGTCCAGGCAGCGGCGCTCATCTCAGCCTCGGAGCGACGAGAGCTTGTCGACGTCGAGGTCGAGGTGCTTCCGCGCCATGGCGACGATCAGCCCGAGCCCGACAACGACCTCGGAGGCGGCGACCGCCATCACCGCGATCGCGAAGATCTGGCCGTCGCCGTTCGCGAAGTGGCGCGAGAACGCGATCAGGGCGAGGTTGCCCCCGTTCAGCATGATCTCGAGCGAGAGAAGCACGATCAGCGGGCTGCGGCGGATCAGCACACCGAGCGCGCCGGTGGTGAACAGAAACGCCGCGACGATCAAGTACGCGGCGGTGTCAGGCCCCAGCATCTTCGTCTCCTGCGCGCGAATGGCTGCCGAGAACGACGCCGCCGACGGCGGCGACGAGCAGGATCACCGAGGTGATCTCGAAGGCAAGCAGCTGGTCGGTGAGGAACAGCCGTCCGATCTCGGCGGGGCTGCCGAATGCGCTGCTGACCTCGGCCGCGCCCGAGAGGTGCCCGTCCGCCTGGCCGGCGATCACGAGCACGATCTCGACCAGGAGCGCCCCGGCGGCGATCACCGCCGCCCACGTCTGGACGTTGAAGTGGCCCGTCCACGGCGCGTCCGCCTTGCCGCCGAGATAGGCGATCACGAACAGGAACATGACCATCACCGCGCCGGCGTAGACGAGCACCTGCGCGGCGGCGACGAACTCCGCCGAGAGCAGCAGGTAGAGCACCGCCAACGAGCCGAGGTTCCCGATCAGCGCGAGCGCCGAGTAGAACGGGTTCGAGAACGAGATCACCGCCACGCCTGACGCGAGGCAGGCGAACGCCGCGACGATCCAGACCATCCACACCAGCACGTTGGCTGCGCTGGCGAGGATCACGAGTTGCTCTCGTAGTAGGGGATCGGCGTGTCGAACTCGTCCGCGTCAGCGACGGGGATGCGCTTGATCGGCGCGGCGAGGAGCATGTCCTTCGTGTAGATCATGTCGTCGCGGGAGTACTCGGACAGCTCGAACTCGTTGCCGAGGGTGATCGCGTCGAAGGGGCAGGCCAGCTCGCAGTAGCCGCAGAAGATGCAGCGGCTCATGTTGATCTCGTAGATCCGCGCGTAGCGCTCGCCGGCCGAGACGCGGTTGTCGGCGGTGTTCTCGGCGGCGACGACGCGGATGCAGTCGGCGGGGCACGCGGCGGCGCAGAGCGAGCAGCCGACGCACTTCTCGAGCCCGTTCTCGTGCCGGTGGAGGCGATGCCGCCCGCGGAACCGCGGGTAGACGGGCCGCTTGTACTCGGGGTACTGCTGTGTGATCGGCTTCTTGAACAGCTGGCCGAAGGTGACCGCAAATCCCTTGAGGCTGTCGATCGGCTGCGGACTCATCTCAGATCAGGGCGACGAAGAAGGCGGTGACGACGGCGTTCAGCGTCGCGACCGGTAGGAGGACCTTCCAGCCGAAGCGCATCAGCTGGTCGTAGCGGAGCCGCGGCAGCGTCGCGCGCAGCCAGATGAAGATCGAGATCACGAGGAGCAGCTTGATGAAGAACCAGAGCGGTCCGAGCGGTGCCCAGGGGCCGTCCCAGCCGCCGAAGTAGAGCGTGACCGCGAGCGCCGAGAGGACGATCACGTTCACGTACTCGGCCATCTGGAAGAGGCCCCAGCGCATGCCGGAGTACTCGGTGCTGTAGCCGCCGACGAGCTCGGTGTCGGCCTCCGGCAGGTCGAACGGTGGGCGGTTCGTCTCGGCGATGCCGGCGATGAAGAAGCACAGCAACCCGACGAACTGCGGCGCCGCGTACCACCACGAGTCGACCTGAGCCTGGACGATCTCGGTGAGCGAGAGCGTGTGGGCCATCAGGATGACGCCGAGAACGGAGATGGCCAGCGAGACCTCGTAGGAGACCATCTGCGCGCACGTCCGCATCGAGCCGAGCAGCGAGTACTTCGACTCCGATGCCCAGCCGCCGACGATGAATCCGTAGATCCCGAGCGAGCCGAGCGCGAAGATCAGGAGCAGCGAGATCTGGACGTCTGCGACCGCGCCGTTCACGTGGTAGTGCCAGATCTGCCAGCCTTCGCCCCACGGGATCACGCTGAAGGCGGCGAGCGCCGTGAACGCTGCGAAGGCCGGGGCGAGAAGGTAGAGCGTGTCGATCGCGGCGACCGGCGCGAACGCCTCCTTGCGCACCATCTTGATCAGGTCGGCGAAGGGCTGGAGGAGGCCCTTCGGCCCGGCGCGATTAGGTCCGTAGCGTCGCTGCATCCGCGCGAGCAGCTTCCGCTCGTAGAGCGTGAGGAAGGCCATCGCGATCAGGAGGACGTTGATGAAGATCACGGCCTTGATCAGCCCGATCCACCACGGCTCGCCGTTATTCATTGCTTGCTCACCTCGACGGCCTCCTGGAGGTCGCGAACGTGCTCCTCGGGCGCGCGTACGGCACCGTCGACTAGCTGCCGGTTGATCCGGGCGCGCATCTGGATCGACGTCCCGTTCGAGCGGACGACGACCTCCTCACCGGTCGAGATGTGGCGCATCTCGGCGTCGCGGACTGAGAGCTCGATCACCGGCTCGGGACGCTGGAACTGGAGCTCGGGGACGCGCTCGACCGCGGGCCCGGAGAAGAGCGCGCGGTAGCGGACGAGCTTGAGCGGCCCTCCCTTTGCGGTGGCCCTCTTGGGGGCGGCCGGAACGGTCGCGGCAGCCCCGGGGACGGCTGCCCGCGGCGGGAGCGTGGCGAGCTCCTCAGCGGCAACAGCGCGTGCGTGGGGATCGATCTCGACCCCGAAACGCTCCGCGAGCTTGGCGATCCACGCGACCTCGTCCGGGGCGGGCGGGATCACAGCTCGGCGCAGGCGCTGCGGACGGCCCTCGAGGTTGACGATCGTCCCGTCGCGCTCGAGGTAGCTCGTTCCGGGAAGCACGAGGTCTGCCCATCCGCGCACCGGGTCGGCAAACATCGTGATCGCGATCACGGCGTCCGCCTGCTCAGCAAGTCCGCGAACCGTTGGATCGGCTGCCGCGTTCTCGCCGGAGATCAGCAGCGTGCCGATCCGCTCCGGCCGCTGGGGTTCGCCGGCGCCGGCGGCATGCCAGGCCTCGACGACCGCGCGGCCGTTCGGCGTCGACGGGAGGTAGAAGGCCGAGGCTGCGCCGAGCTCCTGCGCCAGCGCCGCGACGGTCGCGCCGCCTGCGCCTCCCGGGCCCGACCAGATCAGCGCGGCCCCGCGCACACGCTCGCCCAGCTCGCGGACCGCGTCGACCGTGCGGCCCGGTGCGGCCGGGTTCGTCCCCGAGGCGCCGACCGTGACGATCTCAGCGCCGGCCCGACGGGCGGCCTTGATCCAGAGTCCGACCACCGGCGCCCGCTCCTCGACCGCCTCGTCGCCGACGACGATCACGCGCTCGGCGTCGCGGATCGACGACAGCGGCGCGCGGAACGCGTCGACGGCGCCCGAGGTTTGTTCGGGGAGCACGACCGCGTCCGATCCGAGCCCCTGGCGCACCAGCCGCGCCAGCGCGTCGGCCTGCTCGACCGTCTCCGATCCGGAGAGCGCGAGCAGCACAGGACCGCGGCGCAGCAGCACCTCGGCCTGGTCGAGGGCGTCGTCCCACGCCAGCTCCTCGAACCGTCGGGCACCCGTCTTGCGGAGCGGATCCTTGACCCGGTCCCGCGCATACAGGTGCGAGTAGGCGAAGCGCCCCTTGTCGCAGAGCCAACCCTCGTCGATCTCCGGATGGTTGCGGGAGAGGATCCGCTTGACCTTCCCTTCGCGGATGGTCGCGCTGATGTTGCAGCCGACTGGGCAGAGGCCGCACACAGTCGGCACGTTTTGGATCTCCCACGGCCGCGCCTCGAAGCGGTACTGGGTCGACGTCAGGGCGCCCACCGGGCAGAGCTCGATCACGTTTCCCGAGAAGGTGGCGCGGTACGGTTCGTCCTCGAACGTCGCGATGATCGAGCTCGCGCCGCGGTCCCGTGCCACCAGCTGGCCGTCCTCCGCCACACCCTCCGAGAAGCGCGTGCAGCGGTAGCAGAGGATGCAGCGCTCCCGGTCGAGCGCGATCGTCGGCGAGATCGGGATCGGCTTCTCGAACGTCCGCTTGGCGAACGTCATGCGGGTGTTCCCAGGCCCGTAGCGGAACGTGAGGTCCTGGAGCGGGCACTCGCCGCCTTTGTCGCAGACGGGGCAGTCGAGCGGGTGGTTGACGAGGATGAACTCGAGCGTCGCGTCCTGCGCCTCGGCTGCAATCGCCGACGTCGCCGCCGTCTTCACGACCATCCCGTCTGCTGCCGTCAGCGTGCACGCGGCCTGCGGCTTCGGCGGCCCGGGCGAGACCTCGCAGAGGCACATGCGGCAGGCGCCGACAGGGGGGCCGAGGCGTGGCTCGTAGCAGAACACCGGGATCTCGATCCCGGCGTGGAGCGCAGCCTCGACGAGGCCCAGGCCCTTCGGCACCTGGATCTCGACGTCGTCGACCGTGATCGTGACGAGTTCGGGCTGATTGCCGTTCGTGCTCATGCAACCACCGCCAGCGGCTTCTCGATGTGTGCGGGGCCGTGATGCTGCTCGGAGGGCGCCAGGATCCCCTCGATCGAAGACCGGCCGGCGTACGGGCAGCGGCCCTGCTCGATGTGGGCGACGAACTCGTCGCGCCACTTGGCGATGTAGCTGGAGACCGGGTAGACCGCGAACTCGCCGAGCGCACAGAGCACCTTGCCGAGGATCCGCCCGTTGATCGACTCGAGCAGGTCGAGGTCGGACAGCTCGCCGTCGCCCCGCTCGATCTTCTCGAGGATCTGCACCATCCAGCGCGTCCCCTCCCGGCACGGCGTGCACTTGCCGCACGACTCGTGCATGTAGAACTGCGTGGAGCGCAGCGCGAGCTGCACCATGCAGCAGCGGTCGTCGACGACGATCAGCGACGCGGCGCCGAAGAAGGTCTTCAGCTCGGCGAGCGAGTCGTAGTCCAGCGGGACGTCGATCTGGTCGGGCGACAACGCCGGGACGGACGAGCCGCCCGGGATGACCGCCTTCAGCTTCCGGCCGCCGGCGATCCCGCCCGCGTGCTCGTAGATCAGCTCGCGCATCGGCGTACCGAGCTCCAGCTCGTAGTTGCCGGGGCGCTCGACGTTCCCGGAGATCGAGAAGATCGCCGTGCCGGGCGCCGTCTCGGCTCCGGTCTTCGCGAACTTCGCCGCCCCAATCGAGAGGACGATCGGCAACGTCGCGATCGTGCAGACGTTGTTGACCTGCGTCGGCGCGTTGTAGAGGCCCTGCACGGGCGGGAACGGCGGGCGCGGCCGCGGCTGGCCGCGGCGGCCCTCGAGGGAGTCGAGGAGGGCAGTCTCCTCGCCGCAGATGTACGCGCCGGCGCCGCGGTGGACGACAACGCTGACGTCGCCGAGCAGGCCGGCCGTCTGCGCCTCGTCGACTGCGGCCTGGACGACCTCGTACTCGGCCAGGTACTCGCCGCGGATGTAGATGAACACGTCCTTGGACTCGATTGCGTGGGCGGCGATCAGGCAGCCCTCGATCAGCCGGTGCGGCACCTGGTGCATTACTTGCCGGTCCTTGAACGCGCCCGGCTCCGACTCGTCCGCGTTGACGACCACGTACTTCGGTTTCGGGGAGTCGCGCGCGATCAGCGACGCCTTGCGGCCGATCGGGAAGCCGGCACCGCCGCGGCCGCGCAGGTTCGCCTTGCTCATCTCCTCGATCAGCGCGTCCGAGGTCATCTTCCGCGCCTTTTCGAGAGCCTTGTAGCCGCCGATCGCCTGGTACTCCTCGAGCTTGGTCAGGTCGCGCTTGTCCGCGCCTTTCAGGAGCGCGCTAAGCAGCGCCACGGATCTCCTCCACGATCGCGGCGGCGTCCTCGGGCGCGATGTTCTGGCGATAGCGGTTGTCGACGGCGACCACCGGCGCGTAGCCGCAGCCGCCGAGGCACTCGACCGCCCGGAAGGTGATCTCGCCGTCCTCGGTCGTCTCGCCGGCCCGGATCCCGAGCGCCGACTCGAACGCGTCGACCACACGCTGCGCCCCGACCAGCGCGCACGACAGATTCGTGCAGATCTCGACCATGTGCCGGCCGACGGGCTCCAGGTGGAACATGTCGTAGAACGAGGCGACCGCCTGGCAATACGCGGGCGTCAGGTCGAGCACATCTGCGACCTCCCGCAGCGCCTCCGGCGGGAGCCACCCGTGCTCCTCCTGCGCGAAGCGCAGCGCCGGCAGCGTCAGCGAGCGCTTGTCGGGGTAGCGGTGGGCGATCGACTCCACCTTCGTGCGAAGGTCACGCGCGGCCGCAGGCATTCTAGTCGCCCCTCCCGTAATGCATGCCGCGCTCTGGCCCGCTATCACGCGGCGCCATGCGGCGTCCTCGGTCGCGCCAATATCTGATTTCGATATTGGCGCTCCCTACGTCCTTGCCTGGCTTGGTGCTAGCGGCCCAGAGCATCACCGGCATCACGGGAGGGGCCACTACCGGTCGACCTCTCCCATCACCGTGTCCAGCGAGCCGACGATCGCGATCATGTCCGCGACCAGCGAGTCGAAGACGCAGGTCGCCGTCGCCTCGAGGGCGACAAACGAGGGCGCCCGAAACTTCACCCGCCACGGCTTCGGCCCGCCGTCGGAGACGAGGTAGCAGCCGAACTCGCCCCGCGGCGACTCGACGGCGAGGTAAACCTCGCCCTCGGGGACGCGGTAGCCCTCGGTGACGATCTTGAAATGGTGGATCAGCGATTCCATCGAGGTATGGAGCTCGTGTCGGGGCGGGAGGACGACCTTGCGGTCGTCGGCGACCCAGGCACCGCCGGGCATGCCCTCCAGGCACTGCTGGATGATCTTCACCGACTCGCGCATCTCGTCGACGCGGATGCGGTAGCGGTCGTAGACGTCCCCGTTCGGGTAGACGGGGATGTCGAAGTCGAGCGCCGGGTAGGCGAGGTACGGCTCGTCGCGGCGGAGGTCCCAGTCAACTCCCGAGGCGCGCAGCACCGGGCCGGACTGGCCGAGGGCGATCGCATCCTCGGCGGAGAGGAGTCCCAGTCCGCGGGTGCGCTGCAGCCAGATCTTCTGCTTCGTGAGCAGCTGCTCGTACATGTCGATCGTGTCCGGGAACTCGTCCGCGAACGTCTTGCAAGCCGTGAAGAACCCGCGCGGAATGTCCTCCGCCAATCCGCCCGCCTGGAAGTAGCGCGTGTGCATCCGCGTCCCGCCGATCAGCTCGAACAGGTCGAGCACGTCGTCGCGGGCGTTGAAGCAATACCAGAGCAGGCCGATCGCGCCGATCTCGAGTGCGCCGGTGCCGAGCCAGATCAGGTGCGAGTGGATCCGATTCAGCTCCAGCAGCAGCGTTCGCATCCACGTCGCCTTCGGCGGCACCTCGATCCCCAGGAGCTTCTCGACTGCGGCGACGTAGGCGTACTCGTTCGCCTGGAACGCGAGGTAGTCCATGCGCGGCGCATACGTGACCGCCTTCCAGAAGGACTTCTGCTCCATGTTCTTCTCGAAGCCGGTGTGCAGGTAGCCGATCACTGCCTCCAGCCCGACCACGTCCTCGCCGTGAAGGTCGACGATCAGCCGCAGAACGCCGTGCGTCGACGGGTGGTTCGGCCCGAAGTTGACGGTGAGGACGTCCTCCAGGTCGGGCGCCGGCTTCAGCATCGTCGGCACGGGCGACGGGATCCGGCTCCCCTCGTAGATCGCCGGCTTCCCGGGGGCGATCGCCATCTATTCCTCCCCCGAGAACCGAACCGGCTCGCCGCCGAGCGGGTAGTCCTTGCGGAGCGGGTACCCGTCCCAGTCGTCCGGCATCAGGATCCGGGTCAGATTTGGGTGACCCTCGATCCGGATGCCCATCATGTCGAAGGCCTCCCGCTCGTGCCAGTCGGCGGTCGGCCAGACCGAGACGACGCTCTCGACCGGCTCGTCCTCGTCCAGCCAGACCTGCAGCCGTACCCGCGGAGCACCCCTCTCGAGCCGCAGCAGGTGGTAGTTCATCGCGAAGCGCTTCGGCTTCTGGCCCGGCTTCCGGGCAAGGCCCGCCGAGCCGGGGGCGTTCAGGTCGCGGCCCCAGGCGGTGCCGATGTAGCCGGCGGTAGCGCGCTCGTTCCAGCCGAGGTAGTCGGTCGGCGTGATGTCCGCGAGGAAGCGGAAACCGAGCGCGTCGCGGAGGTAGAGGCATGCTTCGACGAGACGGGCCGGATCGACGATCAGCGTCGTCTCCCCGTAGGCCTCCTTCGTCTCGACGAGGCCGGGAACGCCGTCGTACGTCACTGGGCGACGCCCCGGATCTCGTACGCGGGCGGGATGCCTGCGAGCACCTTCTCGTGGAGCCGGATGATCCCCTCCAGCAGCGCCTCAGGCCGCGGCGGGCAACCCGGGACGTGGATGTCGACCGGGACGATCTTGTCCACACCCTGGAGGACCGAGTAGTTGTTGAACATCCCGCCGGAGCTTGCGCAGGCGCCCATCGCGATCACCCACTTCGGTTCCAGCATCTGGTCGTAGATCTGCCGGAGCGGGTTGGCCATCTTGTGCGCGACCCGGCCGGAGACGATCAGCAGGTCGGCCTGGCGCGGCGATGCCCGGAAGGCCTCCATGCCGAAGCGCGCGATGTCGTAGCGCGAGCCGACGATCGCGATCATCTCCATCGCGCAGCACGAGAGGCCGAACTGGTCGGGCCACATCGACTTCGTCTGCGACCAGGCGACGGCCTTCTCGAGCGTCGTCAGGCCGAGCTTCGATTCCAGCTCTTCGGCGCCGAGCTCCTGCTCGAAGACGCTCGGGCCCTTGGTCGGCCAGAGCAGGCGCTCGGACTTCAGCCCGTAGTCGCGAAGGCGCCTCACCGCCACTCGAGCGCTCCCTTGCGCCAGATGTAGACGTAGGCGACGGCGAGGATGGCGACGAAGAACAGGAGCTCGAGGAACGCGAACCAGCCGAGCGCGTTGAGCTGTACTGCGAGCGGGTAGAGGAAGACGATCTCGATGTCGAAGACGATGAAGAGCATCGCCGTCAGGTAGAAGCTGATCGTGAACCGCTGCTGCTTCGGCGGCCCCGTCGACACACCCGACTCGAACGGGACGACTCGGGCGCGGGTGCGGCGCTTCGGCTTCGTCGAGAAGACGAAGGAGAAGGCGACCATCGAGAGTGGGATCGCGAGCGCGAGCAGGCCGTAGATCAGGAACGGCAACCAGCTGTCGAGCAACGCCCTGCTTCCTCCTCCGTCAGGCCTCCGCAGCCGGACACTAGCAAGTCGCCGACGGGCGCACGAAGCAAGCGAAAAACCGCCTAACGATGCGTGCGGCGGCTGTTACAAAGTCGGCGCCAAACGGGGGATCCGGAGGGTCCAGACGCGATGGTACGATGGGCATGTGGCAACCCTCGAGGAACCTACCACCGTCGTTTCGCTCACCGAGCGGGCGGCCGCCAAGATCAAGGAGCTCCAGGCCGACGAGCCTGGAGGCGACGCC
>JBKPPY010000148.1:0-4004 GCA_046733845.1 Actinomycetota bacterium
CCCCGATCCCGACCTGCCCCCGCTCGCGCCGCCGGCCGCGGTCCGAAGCGTCGCCGGTTACGACGAGGAGACTGCGGGGCTGGAGTCCGACGACCCGGCGCGGCTCGCGGCGGCGGCGATCGCGGCGAGCGGCGACTTCGGGCTGTACGGGTTCTTCACGACCGGCGTCTCGCAGGTGGCGGTGGCATCGACCACTGGCCTGCAGCTCTCGGAATCGAAGACCGACGCCACCTGCCTCGCGCTCGCCGCCGCGAACGGCGCGTCCGGCTATGCGGCCCGGACATCGTGGCGGGCCGGGGAGATCGACCCGGCCGCCGTCGCGCGCGAGGCGGTCGAGAAGGCCGCGCGGACCAACGGCGCGGCCGATCTCGATCCTGCGCGCTACCGAGCCGTCCTCGAGCCGTACGCGATCGCGGAGCTCCTGTACTACACCGCATTCGACATGTTCAACGGGCTCGCGCTGCTCGAGGAGCGCAGCTGGTTCGCCGGACGGATCGGCCAGCAGCTGTTCGATCCGAAGGTGACGCTGGTCGACGACGCGCTCGACCCACGCGGGCTGCCGCGGGCGTTCGACTTCGAGGGGACGCCGAAGGAGCGCGTCGCGCTCGTCGAGGACGGCGTGATCCGTGACGCGGTCTGGGACCGCGCAACCGCCGCGCGGGCCGGCCGCGCGTCCACCGGCCACGCCCTGCCGCTCGACAGCCGCTCGTTCGGTGCGTTCGCGTCTGCGGTTGCGATGTCTCCGGGCGAGGCCGAGTCGCCCGACGAGCTGGCGGAGCTCGTCGGCGACGGGATCTACATCACGCGGCTGCACTATCTCGGGGTCGTGAATTCACGCGAGGGCGTGCTCACCGGGATGACGAAGGACGGCACATTCCGAATCCGCGAGGGCAAGGTCGCCGAGCCGCTGGTCAACCTTCGCTTCACCGTCTCGATGCCCGAGTTGCTCGCCGACGTGCCCGGCCTGACCCGCGAGACGATGCTGGTGAACCAGAGCGACTTCTACGACGAGCGGTGGGCGTATGGCTACCGTGTCCCGGCAATCGCCACCGCCTGCTTCAACGTCACCGGCTCCGGCGCCGGGCCCGGCCTCTGAGGCCATTCGTGACTCGACTCGGGGGATTCCTCGCGGCTCTTGCCGTGGTTGTCGCGGTCGTACCCACGGGCGCGACCGGAACCCGCACTGCAGCCAGCCTGACGCTCGACTATCGGGTTCCGCCCCGCTACGGGCTCGATCAGAACCGGGACGGCCTGGTCGACTCGATCACCACGCCGGCCCAGGTGAGCCCCCCAACCTGGACGGCGCTGCTGACGGTGCGGTGGCCGAGCGGAGGTCCGTGCGCCGGCACCTACCGCTGGACGATCGACGGCAAGGCCGCGACCTTCACGCAACAGCGCAATCCGGCGACAGGACTACCGACGTGCACGTTCGCGTACACCGGCTTCACCCAGCTCGACCGCCCTGATCGCGTGAGTGTCACCGCCACGCGGCTGGGCTCGACCGGCAAGGGCCAGACCACGGTGACGATCCACGACCTGCTGATCGTAGGCCTCGGCGACTCGACTGCATCAGGCGAGGGCAACCCCGACCACGGCATCACCAGCGTCCGCTGGCAGGACCGCCGGTGCCATCGGTCGGCGAAGGGCTTCGAGGCACAGACGGCCGCCCGCATCGAGGCGGCGAGCCAGAAGACGTCGGTCACTTTCGTCCCGCTGGCCTGCTCCGGCGCGTCGATCCCGACCGGGATGCTCGGGCCGTACGCCGGGATCGTGCCGTCGAGGGGGGTCAGGCTTCCGCCACAGGTCGAGGAGACGAAACGGCTGATCGGGTCGCGTCGGGTCGACGCCGTCCTCGTCAGCATCGGGATCAACGACCTCGGCTTCGGCAACATCGCGCGGTTCTGTTTCAACGACGGCCTCGATGCGCAGGACGCCGCGGCCGTCGACTGTTGGGACAAGCCCTATCCGACCACCTCCTCGCCGACCACGCTCGAGGCGTGGGTCCGGGCCCGCCGCGCCGCGCTCCCCGGGCGCTACGCGCGCCTGGCCGCCGCCTTCGGCGACGCGGGGATCCCGGCGTCCAAGATCTACGTGACCGAGTACCCGAACGCGACCCGCGACGAGCACGGAGCGGTCTGCGATCCGCTAATCCCGTATCTGGACAGCACGCCGTTCGGCTTCAGCGTCCGCGGCACGATCACGCGCGCGGAAGCCGAGGAGGCCGAGCGCGAACTCCTGCTGCCGGTGAACGCCGCGCTGAAGTCGGCGGCGGCGACGTACGGCTGGCACCTGGTCTCCGGCCTCGCGTCTCGGTCCACCACGCACGGCGTCTGCTCGACGGCGCCGTGGTTCGTGGACGTCTCGCAGTCGCTAATCGAACAGCACGACGTTCTGGGAACGCTCCATCCGAACCGCCGGGGCCAGCAGGCGGCGGCGAGCCTCGTCGTCTCGGCGCTGAATCCCTAGCCGACAGCCTCAGGCGAAGCTGGGCCAGATTTCTTCTGGCCCTGGCATTTCCCCGCGCGGAGCGCGAGCGAGCGGCCGGGCTTTGCCCGGCCTCGAAGCGAGTCAGCTCAGCCGAGCAGGTGGAACAGCGCGACCGTGCAGGCCGCGAAGGCGATCGCAACCGCGACGGTCAGCCGCGTCAGGTTCCGCTCGACAATGTGCGTCCCGCCCTGGGAGGCCGGCGTGAAGCCCATGCCGCCGAAGCCGGTGTCACGTCCGGAGTGCATGAGGATCAGCCCGATCAGCGCGATCGAGAGCAAAACCTGGAGAACCGCGACGACCGGGAGCACGAAACGTAGGGTAGCGGCTACTCCGCGGCGTCGAGGATCGCAACCACCAGCTCGGCGGCGATCCGGTCCTTGGTCAGGTACCCGGTCGCGCCGGCACCCCGCGCGGCGTCGACGTCCTCCTGCGCGTCCGACCCGGTCACCATCAGCACCCGTGCCTCTGGACGGTTGTCGAGGATCTTGCGGGTCGCCTCCACGCCGTTCAGGCCCGGCATGCTGATGTCCATGAGGACGACGTCCGGTTCGAGGTCGCCCGCCTGCGCGACGGCATCGTCGCCGGACGCGGCTAGACCCACGACCTCGATTCGCTCGTCCGCCGAGAGAATGGCACGTAGAGCTTCGGCAAACAGGCGATGATCGTCGGCGATCAACACCTTGACTGACACGGCTCACTGATTGGAACAGAATCGAGGGGAAAGGGGAAGGGTGAAACCGTGCCTGACGACGTCCGCGAGCAGATTCAGAAGCTCATCGTCACCGGGGACAACAGGCTGAAACAGGGCGTCGCGCCCGAGAAGGTGCGCGAGACCTACGAGCAGGCGCTCGCGCTCGCCCGCGAGCACGGGCTGGAGGAGACTGTCAGCCCCCTGGTGGAGATCCGGCTCGCCGACCTCGATCGGCTCGCTCCCGGGCCCTGATCCATCCGGACCTCCTGCGACCCTAGCGCCGACGGTTCCAACTCTCGCTGCTCGGGATCGAAGGAGACTCATCCATGAACAAGCAGATGCAGCAGTTGCTGGCCGAGGTGTTCGGCACCTTCGTGCTGGTATTCGTCGGCGCCACCGCCATCGTCGCCTGGGGCGGAGGTGGAGGGGGCGTGGCGCCCTTCGCCTTCGGACTCGGCCTGATCGCGGCCCTCTACATGTTCGGGGAGACCTCCGGAGGGCATTTCAACCCCATCGTCTCGCTGGCGATGTTCCTCGATCGGCGAATGGGCGCGCGTGAGGTCGTGCCCTACTGGATCGCCCAGTTCGTCGGAGCGGTGCTGGCGTGCCTCGCGCTGCTGCTGATGTCGTCGAGCGACGACGTAGCCCTGGCCGCGACGGTGCCGGGGTCGCACGGAGTACGGGGAGCCTTCTTCGCCGAGCTCTTCTGCTCGGCGCTCTTCATGATCGTCATCCTCGCCGTGACGAAGAGCGAGGTATCGAGGAGCACGGTCTTCGTCGCGATCGGGCTGACGCTGCTCGCGATCCACTGGGCGATTGTCCCCTT
>JBKPPY010000149.1:0-15189 GCA_046733845.1 Actinomycetota bacterium
CTCGAGACCGGTCTGCGTGAAGAGCGACCCACCCCGATCGGGCAGGCGAGTGTGGGCTTGATTGAGGTTGACGCCGATTCCGAGCACGACCGCGCCGTCCCGCGCCTCCGCGAGGATCCCCGCCACCTTCATCCGCCGCAGCATGACGTCGTTCGGCCACTTGATCTGGACAGCGAGACCGGTCAGCCGCTCGAGTGCGTCGGCGACGGCTACGCCGGCGACGAGAGCGAGCTGCGGCAGCGGTCGGCCGGAAGGCGGCTTGAGCAGCACCGAAGCCAGCAGTGCCTCGCCCGGCGGCGCCTCCCAGGCGCGGCCGAGCCGGCCACGGCCGGCGGTCTGGTAATCCGTGATCGCAACCGCTCCCTCCGGCATCGTGGCCTCGAGCAGCTCCTGCGTCGATGCGCACGAATCCACGTGGATCCGCGGATCTCCGAGCGTCATGTCTTTTCCCAGACCGACACGTGCTTCACGCTCTCCGCGCTGAACGGCTCGCGCTTCCAGCCGCCCCACCGCTCGCGCAGCGTCATCCCGGCCAGCCGAGCCATCAGGTCGAGCTCGCCGGGGCCGACCGACCGGAATGGGATCGACAGCCGCTCCCAGCTGCCGTCGACGAGGCTGAAGTGGTGCGAGACGAGCCGCTGGGTAGCAGCGTCTCGCTCGTCGACGCCCACGTGCGTGTCGCTGAGATCGAAGACCTCCAGCGGCCCGCCGCGCCGGCCCGAAAACCCGAGCTCGATCACGAAGCAGCCGCCGGGATCGAGGTGTCGGGCGGCGTTCTCGAAGCAGGCGACCTGCTCGTCCTGCGTGGTCAGGTTCCCGATGGTGTTGAAGACGAGGTAGACGAGGGAGAAGCGTCCGTCGACCCGCGTCGTCGCGAAGTCGCCGATCGTCACGCCGATCGCCTGCGAACCCGGCTTCTCCCGGAGCCGTGAGACCATCGCCTCCGAGAGGTCGATCCCGTGCACGGACACGCCGCGCTTCGAGAGCGGCAGCGCGACACGGCCGGTCCCGATCCCGAGCTCGAGCGCGGCTCCCTCGCCCGCGAGCTCGGCGAGGAAGTCGACCGCCGGGCCGAGAACGGCCGGGTCGAACATGTCGGCGCTGCCCTGGTCGTAGCGCGCCGCGACCTCCTCGCCGAAGTAGTTCTCCGGCATTCAGAGCGCTTCGACCCGGACGGCCGAGACCTTGTACTCCGGCGTCCCGATCAGTGGGTCGCCGACGTCGTGGAGCAGCCAGTTCACCTTCGCCTGGGCGAAGTGGAGCGCCATCCAGACCAACCCGGGGTAGACGCGGTCCGAGTAGTGCGCCTCGGCCTCGAGCTCGCCCCGCCGCGAGACCAGCCGCGCGACGTCGCCGTCCGCGATCCCGAGCGCCGTTGCGTCCTCCGCGTTGATCTCGAAGAACGGGCGCTCCTGCTTCTCGACCACACCCGCCTCCCGCATGGTCATCGTCGCCGAGTTGTAGTGGTAGAGCGTGCGCCCGGTCGAGAGCAGGAACGGGAACTCGGAGTCGGGTTGCTCGATCGGCGGCTGATACTCGACCGGGAAGAACCGGCCGCGGCCGCCGGCTAGGGCCGGCTTCGGCGCGTGCAAGTACGGCGTGCCGGGGTGATCGAGGTCGGTGCAGGGCCACTGGATCCCGTGCTCCTCGATCCGCGGGTAGCGGATCCCGAACCAGTTAGGCGATAGATCGGCGAGCTCGTTCCAGACGTCCTCGGGCGAGGAGTAGGCGGGCCATGACCCGCCGAGCGCCTCCGCCATCTGACAGACGATTTGCCAGTCCTCGCGCGCCTCGCCGGGGCAGTCGAGCGCCTTGCGCACGCGATTCACGCGCCGCTCGGTGTTCGTGAAGGTGCCGTGCTTCTCGGCGAAGCTCGACGCCGGTAGGACGACGTCGGCGTACGTGCGGGTCGAATCGTTGAGGAAGATGTCCTGGGAGACGATGAACTCGCAGGCAGCCAGCCCCTCCTCGACGTGGTGGGCATTCGGCTCGGTCTGCGCCGGGTTCTCACCGACCAGGTAGAGCGCCTTCACGCGTCCGTCGTGCAGCCCCGAGACGATCTGGTCGAGCCGGTACCCGGGCTCCACGGGCACCTCTGCGCCCCACGCGGACGAGAACTTCGCCCGGATCTCTGCGTCTTCGACCGCCTGGTAGCCGGGGAGATATGACGGGTTCGCACCGGAGTCGTTCAGCCCCTGGACGTTGTTCTGGCCACGGAGGGCGTTGAGCCCGGTCGACTCGTAGCCGAGATGGCCGGTCATCAGCACGAGATTCGAGAGGGACCAGATGTTGTCGACACCACAGGCATGCTCGGTCATGCCGAGCGTGTAGAAGATCGCCGCGTGCCGCTCGCCGGCGTACTCGCGGGCGGTCTCGCGGATCGCCTCGGCGTCCACGCCCGTCACCCGAGCCGCTTCTTCGGGCGAGTAACGGGAGACGACCTCGCGGACCGCGTCGAACCCGGTCGTGTGCTCGCGGATGTATTCCTCGTCCTGCAGCCCCTCCTCCAGGATCGTGTGCATCATCGCGTTGATCAGCCATACGTCGGTGCCGGGCCGAACCTGGAGATGGCGCTTTGCGATCTTCGTCAGCCAGATCTTGCGCGGGTCGGCGACGACCAGCGCCGCTCCGTTCCGTACCGCCTTCTTGATCCGGAGCGCGAGCACGGGATGGGCCTCGGTCGTGTTCGAGCCGATGACGAGCAGGAAGCGGTCGTTCTCGATCTCCGGGATCGAGTTGGTGCTAGCTCCTCTGCCGAACGACCTGACCAGGCCGTAGAGGGTCGGAGCGTGTCAGGTCGCCTCGCAGGAGTGGACCGAGTTCGTCCCGACCACCCCCCGCGCCAGCTTCTGGATCAGGTAGTTCTCCTCGTTCGTCAGCCGGGCGGACGCGAGGAAGCCGACCGCCTGTGGTCCGTAACGGTCACGTACGAGGGACAGTCCCTCGGCCGCGGCCGAAAGGGCCTCGTCCCAGGTGGCCGGATGGAGCTCCCCGTCCTCGCCCCTGATCAGCGGCTCAGTCAGCCGGTCGGGGTGATGGACGAAGTTGAAGGCGAAGCGACCTTTCACGCAGAGGTTGCCGTCGTTCGAGACGTAGGACGGATCCGACGTCACCTTCACGATCCGTTTCGTCTTTGGATCGACGTTCAGGTCGACCTGGCAGCCGACGCCGCAGAACGTGCACGTCGTCTTCGTCTTCACCAGGGAGTCCTCGCGGCCGGCGGGCACGCCCTCCTCGAACTTCTCGTAGATCGCCCCGGTCGGACAGACCGACAAGCAGCCGCCGCAGAGCTCGCACTCGGTGTCGAGCCAGCCGCGCCCCCACGTCGGCACGACGCGCGCCTCGCCGCCGCGTCCCTCGAGCGACAGCGCCGAGCACTGCATCACCTCTTGCGTGTAGCGGACGCAGCGGGCGCAAAGGATGCACGCGTCCGGGTCGTAGCCCATCAGCAGGTCCCGGTCCTCGTACGGCTCGCGCTTCGCGTCCGGGAGGACGAGCGGCGCCTCGACGCCGAGGTCGTCGGCGAGCGCGGTCAGCTCGTTCGGCCGTCCGCCCGGGTTGGCATTCAGATGCTCGGCGAGGAGCATCTCGGTCAGCGTCCGCTGGAACTGCGGCACCGACGAGTTCGTCGAGATCACCATCGCCTCGGCGACCCGCGTCGCGCAGGCGGGCAGCGGCCGCGGCGAGCCCTCGACGCCGACCACGCACATCCTGCAGCCGCCGTACGGGTCCAGCTTCGAGTCGTGGCAGAGCGTCGGGACGAAGACGTCGTTGCGCGCGAGCGCGTGGACGAGCAGCTCGCCGTCGGGCGCGGAGACCTTGCGCCCGTCGACGGTGAACGTGACTACGGTGCCAGACACTTCGCCTTCAATCGTGTCACTTCCGCGAGGACGAGTGGACGAATCGAACCGGGGACCTTCGGGTTCACCCGGCCGTCGGCCCACATGACCACCCAGCCGCGCTTCGCGTTGTAGTAGTGCAGGGCGGCGATGTGGCGCCGTCCGTGGATGTTCGCCTGCACAAGCGCAAACCGGTCCTGCAGATACGACCCTCTGCAGACGTCGATCGGGGTCCAGTGCCGCGTCCCGTAGAACCCCGTCACGGCGGCCCAGATCGTCGCCACCAGGGCCGCCACGATCATCGGAGCGCCTCCACCAGCTCAGGCCAGTGCTGGAACACGTTGCGGACCGGGATCGGCGATGCCTGGCCAAGGCCGCAGATCGACGTCTGGGCCATCGCCTCCAGCCACTCGTCGACCTTGGCGCGGGTCATCGCCGCATGGCCGTGCTCGAGCTCCCCGACGACGTGGTGCAGCGCCCGATTGCCGATCCGGCAGGGCGTGCACTTCTGGCACGACTCCTCGGCGAAGAACCGCATCGTCTCGGCCAGCAGCCGGAGCACCGGGTAGGACGCCGGGAAGACCTGGACGGCCGCCGAGCCTGGCCCGCTGCCCCACTCCCTGAGCGCGTCGCGCGTGAGCGGAACGTCGAGCGCCGAGGGCGGCAGGATCCCGCTGGCCGCGCCGCCCGGGACGACCGCGCCGACCTCGCCTTCGAAGCCGCCGGAGTGCTCCTCGACGAGCTGCCGGACCGTCACCTCCAGGGACGACCAGTAACAGCCGGGCTCGCGAACGGCGCCGGACACCGACCACAGGCGCCCCGGCTCCCACTCTCCGCGCAGGATCCGCGCGACGTGGGCGAGCGTCTCGACGTTGTTGATCAGCGTCGGTCGGCCGAGGTAGCCCTTCTGCGCCGGGAAGGGCGGACGGAGGCGCGGCATCCCGCGCCGGCCCTCCATCGACTCGAGCATCGCCGACTCCTCCCCGCACACGTAGGAGCCGGCGCCGACGACCACGTGCACGTCGAGACCGCGGGCGGCGATCGCCTCGCGCAGTCGCGCACGGGAGGTCGCGTACTCCTCTCGCAGATACACGTACGCCTCGTCGACCTCGCAGAAGCGCATCGCTGCGACCAGCCCCTCGAGCAGCAGATGCGGCCGCAGCTCCATCACGTACCGGTCCTTGATCGTCCCCGGCTCGCCCTCGTCCGCGTTCACGACCACGACTCGCGGCCCCGGCTCGGCCCGCACTGCTGCCCACTTCCGGAAGGTCGGGAAGCCCGCGCCGCCCATCCCGGTCAAGCCCGCCGCCTCCAGCCGTGCGAGCACCTCGTCGGGTGCGAGCTCCGGCGGGTCGCGCGGGTCGTCGGGCTCGACCAGGAAGCCGTTCGTCCGGTGCGTCACGCCGCCGCGGACGTCGTCGCCGTGCATCACCACCGGCGCCAGGTCGCAGTGCCCGAGGCAGGCGACCTCGAGCTCGCCCGAGCCGACCCGTGCGCCCTTGCAGTCGCAGACCGGGCCGGTGCAGACGCGGACGACATCTACCGGCTGCTCGAGGAACGAGTAGAAGGAGACGACCTCGTGCACTTCACCGCGGCGGATGTTCATGTGATCGGCGACGGCGTCGGACAGCTCGGGCGTGATCGGCCCGACCTCGCGGCGCACGCGCCCGAGGTTGTCGAGCAGCCGCGTCCGCTCGGTGGGGAGCTCCGGCAGGAGCGAGGTCAGGGCGAGTACGTCCGTGCCCGGATTATTCCCGCGCCGACGGGGAACGCATGACGCTGAGTGCACAGAAAGGAGCAGCGATGAAACGATGGTGGTGGATCGTCCCCGCCGGCGTCGGCGTAGTCCTCGGCTGGCTCGCCGGCTTTTTCTTCGACAAGGACCAGGGCAAGCGCCGGCGGCGGCTCACCGTCGACCGGACGGGCGGGTTCTTCCGGCGGCGTAGGCGCGCGGCGACGCGAGCAGCGCGGATAGTCGGTGCGACCGCGTACGGCGTCAAGCAAAAGGCGACGCACCTCCACGAGCAGGCGAAGCCGCAGCCGAACGACGCGACGCTGAAGGCGAAGGTCGAGAGCGAGCTCTTCCGCCCGGCGGACGTCCCGAAGGGGAAGATCGATGTCAACGCCGAGGACGGAGTCGTCTACCTGCGCGGCGAGGCAGACACGCAGGAGATGATCAACGAGCTCGTGGAGCGTGCCCGGAGGATCCAAGGCGTCCGCGAGGTCGAGAACCTGCTCCACGTTCCGCAATAGCCCGGCCGAGGCGGCAGACGACGAGCGCGACAACAGTGCCGAGTGTCGCGCCGACGAGCACGTCGGACAGGTAGTGGACGCCGAGCCAGATCCGCGAGAGCGCGATCAGCGCGGCGAGGACGAGGAGCGGCCACCGCAACCGCGGGTGCACCAGGCTGACCGCGACGGCGGCGGCGAAGGCACCGGCGGCGTGGCCTGACGGCATCGCCGCGCTCGAGGGCACGCGGATCAGCGGGTGGACGTCGGGGTGGACGAGCGACGGGCGCGGGCGGTCGAAGACGTCCTTCAGGAGGTCGGCGAGCCCGGTGGCGGCGAGGTACGAGATGCCCGCGAGTACGGCGCCGAGCGGAAACCGGCGCCGCGACACGAGGTCGGCCACGAGCCCGATCCCGATGATCACGAGGCTCTTCACCCACCAGTGCGAGAGCTGCTCGAAACACCAGTCGGCCGGCCCCCAGTGCAGGTGCTGAAACCCCTCGACGACCGCGCGGTCCCAGCGCGCGATCAGAGCGAGCGGTACGACAGCTGCTCGCGGCGGCCGCTCTCGCCCGAGCGGACGATTGCGTCGCAGACCTCGGCCGCCCGGTAGCCGTCCTCGAACGTCGCGCCGTGCGGAGCGACGTCCGCGTCCTCGGCGATCGCGCGGAGAAGGTGGTGAAGCTCGTTCACGAACGTGTCGCCCCAGCCGATGATGTGGCCCGGGGGCCACCAGAACTCCCAGAACGGGTGGTCGGCCTCGGTGACCAGCACTCTGGTGAACCCGCGCGTGCGGCTGCCGTTTCGGAACACCTCCAGCTCGTTCAGCCGCTCCATGTCGAACGCGAGCGAGCCCTTGGAGCCGTTGATCTCCCACTGGAACGCGTTGCGGCGACCGAGGGCGAGACGCGTGGACTCGATCGTCCCGACCGCGCCGTTCTCGAACTCGACCGCTGCCTCGATGCAGTCGTCGACCTGGCGGTCGGGGAGGAACGTCTTCACCAGCGCCGAGACCGACGCGAAATCGCCGACCAAGTACCGGGCGAGATCGACGACGTGGGCGCCGAGGTCGCCGAGCGCACCGCTGCCGGCTTCGTCGGCATGGAAGCGCCAGGTGTCCAGCGACGGGTCGTCGCCCCAGTCCTGCAGGTAGCGGCCGCGGAAGTGGCGGATCTCGCCGAGCTCGCCCGCGTCGATCAGCTCCCTCGCGAGGCGCACCGCAGGGACGAACCGGTAGTTGAACGCGCACAGGTGTTTCACACCGGTTGCGGCGACCGCTTTCCAGATCTCGAAGCTCTCGTCCGCATCCCGGCCGAGCGGCTTCTCGCAGACGACATGCTTGCCGGCCTGCGCGGCCGCGATCGTCGGCTCGGCGTGGACGGCGTTCGGCCCGCCGTTGTCGAAGAGCGTGATCCCGGGATCCGAGACGATGTCGTGCCAGTCCGTCGTCCACCGCTCGTAGCCATACCGCTCGGCGGCCGCGCGCACCGCCTCCTCGTTCCGTCCGGCGATCGAGACCAGCCGCGGCCTGAGCGGCGGCGGCCAGGTCATGTACGCGATCTTGCGGAATGCGTTCGAATGCGCCTTGCCCATGAAGGCGTACCCGAGCATTCCGATCCCGATCTCCGGGATCTCGCCGACTGCCTGGTCGGCGGCGCCTCCGGTCAGTGAGCTCATGCGCGCTGCATCGCCGCGTCGAAGGCGACGTCCGACGGCGTGAAGTCGGTGCGGCGGACGAAGGCGAGCGCATCCTGCGCCCCGTACTCACGATTCATTCCCGAATCCTCCCACTCGATCGACAGCGGTCCCTGATAGCCGATCCGGTTCAGGGCGCGGAAGAGCTCTTCGAAGTCGACGTCGCCGTGGCCGGGGGAGACGAAGTCCCAGCCGCGTGCCTCCTCGCCGAAGTTGAGATGCGAGCCGAGGATCGACCGCCGCCCGTCGAGCCGCTTGCGCGAGTCCTTCACGTGGACGTGGTAGATCCGGTCGGCGAACTCGAGCGCGAACTGCGCCGTGTCCAGGTGCTGGTGTGCGAAGTGGCTCGGGTCGAGGTTGATCCCGAAGCCGTGGCGGTTGCCGATTGCGTCGAGCGCCTTGCGCGTGGTGACGAAGTCGTAGGCGATCTCGGTCGGGTGGACCTCGAGGCCGAACTTGACCCCTTCCGCGTCGAAGACGTCGACGATCGGCGACCAGCGCTCGGCGAAGTCCTCGTAGCCGCGCTCGATCTCGGCGAAGTCGTTCGGCGGGAACGAGTACAGCAGGTGCCAGACCGCCGAGCCGGTGAAGCCGTTCACCTGCGTGACGCCGAGCTTCGCAGCGGCCCGAGCGGTGTCCTTCATCCGCTCGGCGGCGCGCTGCTGGACACCGGCCGGATCGCCGTCGCCCCACACCTCGGACGGCAGAATCGCCTGGTGGCGCGCGTCGATCGGGTCGCACACCGCCTGCCCGACCAGATGCGCGCCGAGCGCGAAGCAGTTCAGGTGGTTGCGCTCGAGTACCTCCTGGATGCGGCCGCAGTAGTCGTCCTCCGCAAGCGCCCGGTCGACCTCGAAGTGATCGCCCCAGCACGCGAGCTCGAGGCCGTCGAAGCCCCAGCGGCCCGCCTTCTCGGCCAGGTCCTCGAGGGGCAGGTCTGCCCACTGGCCGGTGAACAGGGTCACGGGTCTCGTCATCGGGACGATCTTACGGCCCATAGGATCCCGGCGTGATCGCCGCCGTCGTCGCGCTCTTGGTCGCCGCTCACGCCGCTGCGGCGCCGCCGAAGCTCGTCCACTTCCGGTCGCCGTCGGGGAACATCAACTGCATCGGACAAGCGGCCACCGCGGGCAGCCCTGCGTTCGTCCAGTGCCTGGTCAAGACCGCCACCTGGCCGGCGAAGCGCCCGAAGCCGGCGGGCTGCGACCTCGACTGGGATCCGCAGTCGCTTGCACTGGCGAACCGCAGAGTCTCCGTGGGGTCGTGCCGCGGCGACATCGGGCCGCTCTGCATCGATCCCGCCGATCCCTGCTTCACGCTCCGCTACGGCCGGTCGGTCGATATCGGGCCGGTCCGGTGTACGTCGGCGACGACGGGCGTCACGTGCCGGTATCGCAGCGGGCGGAGCGTCGGCTTCTTGATCGCCCGCGAGCGCTACGTCCTCTACCGATAGGCTCGGCGCTGTGACGACCTGGGGGATCATCTCGACCGCGGACATCAATCGGCTGGTCATCCCGCCGGCGCAGGAATCGCCGCAGATCGATCTCGTCGCCGTCGCGAGCCGGACACAGGAGCGGGCGAACGAGTACGCGGCCAAGTGGGGCATCCCACGCGCGTACGGATCGTATGAGTCCTTGCTCGCCGATCCGGAGATCGAGTGCGTCTACATCTCGCTCCCGAACACCATGCACAGAGAGTGGTCGATCGCGTCGGTCGAGGCCGGCAAGCACGTCCTCTGCGAGAAGCCGTTCACGCGGACCCCAGACGACGTCACGGCCGCCTGGGACGCCGCCGACCGGGCCGGGCGTCTGCTCTCGGAGGCGTTCATGTGGCGCCACAACCCACAGACCACGCGCCTCCGCGAACTGATCGACGAGGGCACGGTCGGCGAGGTGCGCCTGATCCGCGCGGCCTTCTCGTATTCCCTGTACGACGAGGACAACATCCGCCTCCGCACCGACGTGGAGGGCGGGGCGTTGATGGACGTCGGTTGCTACTGCGTCAGCGGATCGCGGCTGGCGGCCGGCGCAGAGCCGGTCGAGGCGTACGGCGCGGCGCGGTACGGCCCCACGGGCACGGACTGGGTCTTCACGGGGATCCTGCGCTTCCCCGGCGACGTGCTCGCGACGTTCGACTGCGGCACCGCGCTTCCGAACCGTGACGAGCTCGAGGTGATCGGCAGCGATGGATCCCTCTTCCTCGACGATCCGTGGCACGCGGGCATGCCGGTGATCGAGGTTCGGCGCGACGGCGCTGTCGAGCGGATCGAGGTGGAGCGCGCGAACTCGTATCGGCTCGAGCTCGAGAACGTGAGCGCGGCTGCCGCCGGGGAGGCTGAGCTGCTCCTCGGCAGGGACGACGCGATGGGTCAAGCGCGGGCGCTTGAGGCGTTGCACCGCTCGGCGCAGAGCGGCTCGCCCGTCTCGCTGATGATGAGCACAGAGAGGGGCAGGTCTCACAGACCTGTCCCCGGTTCCTAGTGGACGCCGTCGCGGCGCGGGAGCGGGCGGCGTCGATGCTGGCCGACGCCGGCATCGTCCTCACACCGGCCGAGCGGGAGACGGTCGAGGTCGCGGACTTCGGGCTCGGCGATCTGGAGCGGTACGGGCTCCAGATCCTCGTCTACGTGAACACGGAGCGCGTCTGCGCGAAGGAGCTCGTCCTCTTCCCGGGCCAGTCGTGCCCCGAGCATCGCCATCCGCCGGTCGAAGGGGAGCCGGGGAAAGAGGAGACCTTCCGCGTGCGGCGCGGCCTCGTGCACCTTCATCTCGGGGAAGAGGAGATCGTCCTCCGGCCGGGCGACCAGCACACGATCCCACCCGACACGCTCCACTGGTTCCAGGCCGGCGACGACGGCGCCGTCGTCTCGGAGTTCTCGACGCGGAGCCGGGACGAGACGGACGTGTTCACGGATCCGCGAATCCGCAGGGTCTGACCCCGCGGGGGTCGACCCTAGAGGTCGAATCGCGCTTCGCGCCGTCGGGGACAGTCCCCTGCGGGGACAGTCCCTAGCGGGTCGAGAAACCCGCGGACTCGATCGCGCGTCGCGCCAGGCCCTCGTCCACGTCGCCCGGCAGGCCGCTGACGCCGACCGAGCCCACGCGCGTCTCGCCGTCGAACGCCGCAACGCCGCCTTTGAAGAAGGTGAAGAACGGGTCGAAGCTCGCCCGCTCGACGGGATCGTCTGCGACTTTCGTGGCGAGCTCCGAAGTCGCATGCGCGTCGCTGCGCGCAGCCGTGTACGCCTTTCGCTGGGCGTTGAGGCGGGTGTCGGGAGCAGCCCCGTCCATCGTGGCGGCCGCGACCACCTCGCCGTGGGAATCCGCGACGAAGACCGACACCGGGCCGGGAGCCTCGTCGACCACGAACCGAACCATCGCCAGCGCCCGCTCCAGCTTCATACGGTGATTCTTAGCAGTGCCAGGCACGGTTCTCAGGCCGGGCTACCATGAGATCCCCATGAGCGCCCCCGCGCTAGTTGCCCCCGCCGGGCGGGCTCTGACGATCCGCGGCCGGCCGTACCCGGTCCTCCTCCCCAGGCTGAGCGACCCGCGGCTGCATCTCGCCGCCGTGATCATCTCGCTCCAGGTCCTCGGCCAGGTCGCCTTCGACTTCCGGCTGTCGATCGCCCAGATCCTGATCGCGCTCGGCACGTGCGCGGCGCTCGAGGTCGGGATCGCGTTCTTCCGCCAGCACGTCCTCATGTGGCCGGCGAGCGCGATGTTGACCGGGAACGGCGTCGCCTTCGTCCTCCGCGTTCCGGGTACCGAGCACGGCGACTGGTGGAGCCTGAACGGGTGGTGGATCTTCGCCGGCACCGCCGCGATCTCGCTCCTCTCCAAGTACGCGATCAAGTTCCGGGGCTCGCACATCTTCAACCCGTCCAACTTCGGCCTCGTCCTCTGTTTTCTGCTCCTCGGGCCCGAGCACGCCGAGCCGCTCGACTTCTGGTGGGGACCGATGTCGCCGTGGATGGCGCTGGCGCTCGCGATCATCGTCGGCGGCGGTCTCGCGATCCTGATCCGCCTACAGCTGATCGTGATCGCCGTCGCCTTCTGGGTGACGTTCGCAGCCGCCCTCGCAGTGCTCATGGCATTCGGTCATGCATTCACGGCCCGCTGGCATCTGGGACCGGTCACCGGCCACTACTTCTGGTGGGTGCTCGTCACCTCGCCCGAGGTGCTCGTCTTCCTCTTCTTCATGATCACCGACCCGAAGACGACGCCGAAGTCCACGCGCGGACGCGCGATCTACGCGGTCTCGATCGGACTGCTCGGTGTGTTGCTGATCGCGCCGGCACAGACGGAGTTCTGGGCGAAGGTTGCACTCCTCGGTGCGCTTGCGATCGTCTGCGCGGCGCGTCCCCTGCTCGCCGTCATGCCGCGGCTCCACCTCGACCGCCGGGTGCTGGTCGCGCTCGGCGCCGCCGCGCTGGTCGCGTACACGGGGGCGATCGCAGGCGCCGGGATCCGCGCGCGGCCCGAGACGAGCGTCGCGCCGCTTACGGGCACCGAGCGGTTGCCCGCGATCCAGATCGGCGCCTCGAAGGGAGTCCAGACGAAGCTCGACCCGAAGACGGCCCGGCGGATTGCCGCCGACCTCGTCGTCGACCTCCGCTCCCAGACCGACGCGCTCTCTCACCGCAACCGGAAGGCGCTGGCCCGCTCGGCGACCTTCGACCGGCTGCCGCAGCTCGGTCAGCTAATCCGAAGCGCGGGAGCGATGCCGATCACGGTGCCGTCCTACCGGCTCGACTACATGCGGGTCTGGCTCGAGCCGGGCCACGGCCAGGGCGCGGCGATCGCGGTCGCAGCGCTCGAGGGGAAGCAACAGCTCACCGTCTACACCGGCCGACGGGCGCAGCTCGTCTCGCGGGCGGCGCCGGTTTCCTTCCGCCAGACGCTCGAGCTCCAGTTCGCGTCCGGCCGGTGGCTGGTCGCGCGCATCCGTGTCCCGGTGAAGCCGGTCGTTGCCTTGGCGGGCCCGGCCGCCCAGGCTGCGGCGGCCGAGGGCTTCGCCGGCGTCAAGCTCACGGACGTCGCCCCCCAGGTCGGGCTCGACTTCCGCCAGGGCGCCTTCCGCTACGGCGTCACTCAGGACGTGCCGGCGATGATGGGCGGCGGGGTCTGCTGGCTCGATTACAACAGCGACGGCTGGTTCGACCTGTTCGTCGTCAACTCCTACGGCGCAGGCGACATCGGCGCCTACTCCGCGAACGGCGGCCTGCCGCGGACGGCGCTCTTCCGCAACGACCACGGCCGCTTCACCGACGTCTCGCGCGCCTCGCATGCCGACCGGCCGGTTCGCGGCGAGGGCTGCGTCGCCGCCGATCTGAACGGCGACGGCCACACCGACCTCTTCATCACGACGGCCGACAGCGACGAACTGCTCTGGAACAACGGCGACGGCACCTTCACCGAGGGTGCCAGGGCCGCCGGCATCGCCTCCTTCGGGTGGCACGCCGGTGCAGCGGTCGGCGACGTGAACGGCGACGGCCGGCCCGACCTCTTCGTCGCGGGCTACACCGAGGAGAACGCGCCGATCCCCGACTCCACGGCCGGCTACCCGACGAACCACCTCGGCGTCCGCGACGAGCTGTTCCTGAACGAGGGTGACGGTCCTGATGGCCATGCCCGCTTCCGCGAGGTCGCCCGCCAGGCGGGGATCGACCCCGCGCCGTACGACCATTCGCTTGGCGCGATCTTCACCGACCTGAACGGCGACAGCCGGCTCGACCTCTATGTCGCCAACGACGAGGATCCGAACCGCTACTACGTGAACGAGCCGGCGGCGGGCCCGCTGGGCTTCCGGTTCGTCGACCGGGCGCAGGGCGCGCGCCTGGGCGACCGCAACGCCGGGATGGGGATCGCCGAAGGCGATTTCAGCGGGGACGGCCGACAGGATCTGTTCGTCACCAACTCACGCGCTCAGGGCCACGCGGTCTTCCGCAGCCGCAGCGCAGGCTTCACGAACGCCCAGCCACTCTTCGCCACCGCGTTCGGGACGAATGGCACCGGCTGGGGCGACTCCTGGGTCGACCTGAACAACGACGGCAAGCTCGACCTCGTGGTCGCGAACGGCGCGATCCCGATCACGAACCTGAAGAAGGACGCGGGGCCGATCCAGATGCTCGAAAACGTGCACGGCGGATTCGTCAACGCCGGCTCTCTCGTCGGCGCCGACCGCCTGCCGCGCGTGAATGGCCGCGGCGTCGCCGCAGCCGACTTCGACAACGACGGCCATGTCGACCTGGCCGTGAGCTCGATCGGAGGCAAGCTGATGCTCCTCCGCAGTACGGGCGGCTCGGGCCACTGGCTCGAGGTGAAGCTGCCGCGGTTCACTCCCGGCGCCGTCGTGACCGCGACCCTGCCCGACGGCCGGCGTCTCGTCCGCGAGGTGCACGCCGGCTCGAGCTACCTCTCGTCGGAGGACCCGCGCGTCCACTTCGGGCTCGGGGCGGCGACGAGCGTGCGCGAGCTGACCGTCCGCTACCCGGGCGGCCGCACGACTCGGCTGGCTGACGTCGCCGCCGACCGGATCGTCAGCGCCCTGCCCTGACCTGGAGCCGGCGGGCGACGGTGTCGAACGTGACCGCCAGCAGCAGGATGATGCCGGTGACGATGTAGATCGTCCCGGTCTTGTAGCCGACGGTGTTCATCCCGTTGGAGATCGTCGTGATCAGGAGCGCCCCGACGAGGGCGTTCCGCACCTCGCCGCGACCGCCGAACAGGCTCGTCCCGCCGATGACGGCGGCGGCAATCGCGTCGATCAGCAGCGTGCCGCCGCCGGCGTTCAGGTCGACGCTGTTGAGGCGCGCGGCGAGCACGATGCCGCCCAGGCCGGACATGAAGCCGGAGATCATGAAGACGATGAGCCGGACCCGGGCGACGTTGATGCCGGCGCGCCGGGCGGCTTCGGCATTACCGCCGACCGCGTAGACGTGACGCCCGAAGGTCGTCCGCTTGGCCAGGAACGTGAGGATCAGCAGCATCGCGACGACGAGCAGCAGCGCGAACGGGACACCGCGGTCCTTGTTGCAGTACCAGACCGTGAGCAGCGTGATCGCCGGGATGAGCACCAGCTTCGCAACGAACAGCGCGGGGTCGCGAAGCGCGATACCGTGCCGGCGGTTGGAGTACGCGCTGCCCAGCATTCCCGCCACGAAGGCGACGCTGATGACGATCCCGATGATCCAGCCGCCCAGGTCGCTGAAGAAGTAGCCGTAGACGTTGTTGACCGTGTTGTCCTGGATCACGATCACGCCCTGGGTGATCGTGTTCTGGATCACGCCCTGCCAGATCAGGAATCCCGCCAGCGTGACGACGAACGACGGGACGCCTAAGAAGGCGACGAACGAGCCCTGGAAGGCGCCGATCACGGTCGTCGCCAGCAGGGCGAGCAGGATGCAGACGATGCCCGGGAGAGC
>JBKPPY010000150.1:0-6892 GCA_046733845.1 Actinomycetota bacterium
GCAGCGTCGAGTGCACCTTCTCCCCCGCGAGGACACGGATTCGGGGCGCGCCGGGTAGCCCGTCACGCTCGACGTCCCAGCCCGCTTCGGAAAGTACGTGGTTCCTCGCGGCGGCCAGCGCGGTCGCGTGGGCCATCTGCGTGCCGGTGACGAAGGCGAAGGAGACGTCCGCCGGGAGACGCAGCAGCTCGGCGAGCCAGGCGCCCGCGACCTCCTCCGCGACCGCAGCCGCCGGCCCGGCCACGTAGAGGCCGGCGTTCTGATCCCACGCCGACGTCAGCCAGTCGGCGGCCAACGCCGCCGGGACGGCGCCGCCGATGACGAAGCCGAAGTAGCGTCCGCCCGGTATCGCGACCGCGCCCGTGTCCCCGACCGCTGCCAGCTCGCGCACGACCGCATGGGGGTCGGTCGGCCCCTCCGGCACGGGGCCTCCGAGCCGCGAACGAAGGTCGTCGAGCTCCACGTGCGGGAAGACCGGCCGCTCGGGAAGGCTCTCGAGGAAGTCCGCGGCAAGGTCGGCCGTCTCGCGCAGCAGCTCGCGCATGACCCGGAAGCTACCGGCCAGCGCGAATCTGGGACAGCGTCGCCCGCGGCGTGATCGCCTCGGGGTCGACTCGCAGCGCAATCAGCGCGGGGCGCTGCTCGTCGAGCGCCGCTTCGAACGCGGGCGCGAAGTCCTCAGTCCGCTCGACCCGCGCGCCGAAGGCCCCGAACGACTGGGCATAGGCGACGAAGTCGGGGTTGACAAGATCGGTGGCGACGCCGTGGCCGAAGTGACGCTCCTGGTGCATGCGGATCGTCCCGAACATCCCGTTGTCGACGACGAGGACGATGATCGCGGCGCCGTACTGGGCCGCGGTGGCGAGCTCGTGGCCGCTCATCAAGAAGTCCCCGTCGCCGGAGATGCAGACGACCGGACGCTCGGGTTTCAGCAGCTTCGCCGCCACCGCCGCCGGAACGCCGTAGCCCATCGCGCCGGCGCAGGGCGCGAGCTGGGTGCCGTACTGCCGGAATTCGTAGAACCGATGTGCCCAGACCGTGTAGTTACCGGCGCCGTTCGTGATCACGGCCTCCTCCGGCAGGCGCTCGCGCAGGTACGCCATCACCTCGGCGAGCTGCAGCGTGCCCGGCAGCGGCTGCGCCTGGAGGTTGGCGACGTAGTCCGCACGCGCTCCCTCCACCCAGGCCGTTCGGTGGGAGCCGTCCACCGGCGCCAGCATGGCCGCGAACTCGGGCGAGCCCGAGACGATCGGCAGCTCCGCCTCGTAGACACGACCCAGCTCGTCGGGGTCGGCGTGGACGTGGATCAGCCGCTGTCGCGGCCGCGGAAGCTCGAGCAGCGAGTACTGCTGCGTCGCGATCTCGCCGAGCCGGGTCCCGAGCGCGAGGATGACGTCGGCGTCGCGCACGCGGGCGGCGAGCGCAGGGTCCATCCCAATCGTCAGCGGCCCTGCATACACCGGCGAGGCGTTGTCGACGTAGTCCTGGCGCCGGAAGGACGCGGCCACCGGGATCTGCGAGGCCTCGGCGAAAGCGGTCACATCACGGCCCGCGCGCTCGCTCCACCCCCCGCCGCCGACAACGATCAGCGGCTGCTCGGCAGCCGCCAGGAGATCCAGCGCCCGAGCGACGTCGGCGGCGGACGCCGAGGCCCGCGCCGGCCGGTACGGGGCTGCATCGGCGACGCCGGCCTCGTCGTCCTGGGCGTCCTCGGGGAGCGCGATCACGACCGGGCCCGGCCGTCCGGACGTGGCCGTATGGAAGGCGTGGGAGACGAGCTCTGGGACCGCCTCCGCGTTCTCGAGCGTCGTCACCCATTTCGCCATCTCGCCGAACATCCGCGCGTAGTCGAGCTCCTGGAAGGCCTCGCGGCCGAGGTGGCGGCGCGGCACCTGCCCGACCAGCAGGATCAGGGGCGTCGAATCCTGGTAGGCGGTGTGGATCCCGACAGCCGCGTGCGTCGCGCCTGGGGCGCGGGTGACGAGGCAGATCCCTGGGCGGCCGGTCAGCTTGCCGTATGCCTCGGCCATGTTCGCCGCCGCCGCCTCGTGGCGCGCGGTGTACAGGCGGATGGGCGATTGCCCGACCGCCTCGAGCACCGAGATGTAGCTCTCGCCGGGAACGCAGTACGCCGTGTCCACGCCGTGGACGACCAATTGGTCGACGAGGATCTGGGCGAGAGTGCGCACCTAAAAGGCGATCGGGTACTCGCCGTACACCGTGGGGCGCTGGAGCTTCGGCCGCTCTTCGTCCGCCGGATCGACGTACCGGATCGTCCGCTTCCCCGCCCACTCCGGCGGCAGGAGCAGCACCCGGACGAACGCGCTCTCCTCGGTCGGCGATGCCGTCGCGAGCACCGGCTCGGGGCCGCTCTCGAACCATGGCTGGCCCGGCCCGTAGTCGTGCGTTACGCCGCCCGAGTCGATTCGGATCGACCCGTAGAGCAGATAGCGGATCCCCGGCCCCGGATGTGTGTGCCGGTAGGCGATCCCGCCGGGTGGGAAGTCGATCCGGTCGTGGCGCATCAGCCAGCCGGGCTGGACGTTCACCGATGCTGCCAGCAACGCGTCGTCAGGCTCGGCGTCGAGCAGCTCCCAGACGAGAGTCGTCCCGTCCTCCAGCTCGTGGACGACGGCGTTCTGCGCACCGTGGTGCGTCCGCGACAACACGAGGATCAATGGAAGTACTGGCCGCCGTCGATGACCATGGTCTGGCCGGTGATGAAGTCGGCGGCCGGGGTGCACAGGAAGACGACCGCGCCGACGACGTCCTCGGGCACCTGGTCGCGTTGGATCGTCCGCGCGGCGACAGAGACGTCCCGCAGCTTCTCCACCACTTCGGGGTGCGCTTCAACGCCGGCGCTCATGGTGAACCCGGGAGCGACGCAGTTGACGTGGATCCCGTCCTTGCCGAGCTCCTTTGCAAGCGCCCGCGTCAGCGCCACGATTGCGCCTTTCGACGTCACGTAGTGGAGCAGGAAGGGCACGCCCCGAAAGGGCGTTCCGGAAGAGATGTTCACGATCTTCCCGCCGGTGCCCTGCGCCCTCATCGCCGGGACCGCGGCCCGGCAGGTGAGGAACATCGACGCGACGTTCACGTCCATCACCTGCCGCCATTCTTCGACCGGGATCTCCGTGAACGGCCGCATCGCCAGCGACGCGTAGAGGCCGGCGTTGTTGACCAGGATGTCGAGGCGCCCGTGGCGGTCGAGCGTCTCGTCGACCATGCGGCCGACGTCGTCCTCGCTGGCGACGTCGGCGCGGATGCCACCCTCCGGCGGGTTCAGGTCGGCGACGACGACGGTCGCACCTTCGGCTGCAAGGCCGTCGGCGATTGCGGCGCCGATCCCCTGCGCCCCGCCGGTGACGATCGCCACCTTGCCGTCGAGTTTCACCGCAGGGGGGAGAACGACGTCGGGATCAGGATCCTGTTCTCCTGGGTGTGGATCAGGGGCTGGATCTTCGCGAGGAACGCGACCCAGGTCTGGTCGGCCTGGAGCTCCGCCCTCCGCCGACGCCGCTCTTCGAAGTCGTCGTACGCCCAGAGGTGCGTGTACGTCGAGAGTTTCCCCACGTCGGTGGTGAAGGCGCCGATCAGCCGACCGAGGTAGCGCTCCTGGAGCGCGATCCCCTCGCTCTCGTAGAGGCCGACGAGCTCGTTGAGCTTGCCGGTGTAGACGTGGTAGTCGCGCTCCTCGACGATCACACGGCGATTCTAGGGTTTGACCCCCGCAGGGTCTGATCCCATCGGCCGAGGCGCCACCCTGTAGGACAAGTCCCGGATGAGGACAGTCGTCTAGATGCCGGCGACCGCGAGGTACTTCAGCTCGAGCCAGTCCTCGATCCCGTACTTCGAGCCCTCGCGGCCGATACCGGACTCCTTCATGCCGCCGAACGGGGCGACCTCGGTCGAGACGAAGCCGGTGTTGATCCCGACGATCCCGTAGTCGAGCGCCTCGGAGACCCGCCACACCCGGCCGACGTCGCGGCTGTAGAAGTACGCCGACAAGCCGTACGGCGTGTCGTTGGCGATCCGAACCGCCTCGTCCTCGGTCGAGAAGCCCGCGATCGCCGCCACCGGGCCGAAGGTCTCCTCGGAGCTGATCGCCATCGCCGGCGTGATCCCGGTGAGGACAGTCGGCTGGAAGAAGGTCTGCCCCAGGTCGTGGCGTTCACCGCCGAGGTGCAGCTCCGCCCCGCGATCGAGCGCGTCTGCGACGTGGCGGTCGACCTTTGTGAGCGCCGCCTCGTCGATCAGCGGCCCGACCTTCACCTCGGGCTCGACGCCCCGGCCGACCTTCAGCCGCGTAACGCCCTCGACCAGACGCTCCAGGTACTCCTCGTAGACCGCCTCCTGGACGAGGATCCGATTCGCGGTGATGCACGTCTGGCCGGAGTTCCGGTACTTGTTGAGCAGCGTCCCTGCGACCGCCTCGTCGAGGTCGGCGTCGTCGAAGACGATGAACGGAGCGTTGCCGCCGAGCTCGAGCGAGATCTTCTTCAGCCCTTTCGCACACTGGGCCATCAGCAGCTTCCCGACCTCGTTGGACCCGGTGAAGCCGACCTTGCGGACGAGTGGGCTCGACGTCATCTCGCCCCCGATCCCGGGCGCGGCTTCCGCGTCGCCGGTAACGATCGAGAGCACGCCCGCCGGCAGCCCCGCCTCCTCGGCGAGCACGGCGACCGCGAGCGCCGACAGCGGCGTCTGCTCGGCCGGCTTCAGGACCATCGTGCAGCCCGCCGCGAGCGCCGGCGCCGCTTTGCGCGTCACCATCGCGGAGGGGAAGTTCCACGGGGTGATCCCGGCCGAGACGCCGACCGGCTGCTTGAGGACGAGGATCCGCCGGTCGGGAAGCGGCGAGGGGATCGTATCGCCGTAGACGCGCTTGCCCTCCTCGCCGAACCACTCGAGAAAGGACGCCGCGTACCGGATCTCGGCCTCCGACTCGGCGAGCGGCTTGCCCTGCTCGAGCGTGAGCAGCAGGGCGAGATCGTCGAGGTGCTCGAGCATCAGGTCGGCCCAGCGGCGCATGATCCGCGCCCGGTCGGCGGCGGTACGCGAGCGCCACGCCGGAGAGGCGTCTGCCGCGGCCGCAAGCGCGCGCCGGGTCTCGGCGGCGCCCATGCGCGGCACGCGAGCGAGCTCGTCCCCCGTCGCCGGGTTGGTGACGGCGAAGGTCTCGTCGGAGTCGGCATCGACCCACGAGCCGTCGACCCAACCCTGCTCGCGGAGAAGCTCCCCGCGCCGAAGAGGCACGTTCGTGATCACGATGCCTCCGCCAGCCACTGCCGGATCTCGGTCGGCGTCAGTTGCCTCCGCTGGAGCTCCTCGGCGCTCGGCACGTACTCGCGCGCGACCCGCAGCACGACGTCCTCTGTGTCGGAGAACGGACTGAGGATCTTCGTGCCCTTCAGCAGCACTTTGCCCGGAAGCGGTGCGGCGACGGCGCTCAGCTGCGCAGCCGAGTAGCCCTTCGCCTGGAGCGTCTCGTTCGCCTCGTCGATCACGACTTCAGCTTCTCACGCACAAGCTCGTTCACGACCTTCGGGTTCGCCTTCCCGCCGGTCTCCTTCATCACCTGGCCGACGAAGAAGCCGAGCAGGCCCTCCTTGCCGCCGCGGTACTGCTCGACCTGGCCGGGATTGCCGGCCAGAATCGCCTCGACAATGGGCTCGAGCTCAGACTTGTCGCCGACCACTTCCTGTTCGAGATACGTAGTTGAATCGAAATCACCGGTAGCGCTCGCCGCCACCGCGGCCTGAACGGCCATTCGGGTCAGACCTGCGGAGGCTTTGAACACCTTCGCCAGCTCGGGGATATTCGCGTCACTCGGTATCGCGTGGTTCATGACCAGGTTGAACGAGTCTCGCGGCGAGATCCCTTCGTCGACCAGTGCCCCGTACGTTGGATCTCTGTCCGTCATGACGAGAGCCCACGCGTCGTCTGGGCCTAACACGTTTGCTCGCCTTGCGAGCAAATCGGACGGAAGCTCGGGCAGCTCTCCGCGGAGCCGCTCCACTAGCGCCGACTCCGGATCGAGCGGAACAAGGTCCGGCTCCGGGAAGTAGCGGTAGTCGTCCGCCTCCTCCTTCGTCCGGTGCGGCGTCAGCGTGTCCGTTTCCGGCTCGTAGTCGTAGGTGTGCTGCTCGACGGCGCCGCCGCTCTCGTACAGCGCGATCTGCGCCCGCACGGCGGCGTCGATCCCGCGGCCGATGAACCGGAACGAGTTCATGTTCTTCAGCTCCCACCGGGTGCGCAGCTCGTCGGAACCCGCGGGGCGGACGGAGACGTTCGCGTCGCAGCGGAGCGTCCCCTCCTCCATGCGCGCATCCGAGATTCCGAGCGCGACGATCGTCTGCCGGAGGAGCTGCAGGAAGCGCTCCGCCTGCTCGGCCGACCGAATGTCGGGCTGGGTGACGATCTCGACCAGCGGCGTTCCGGCGCGGTTGAAGTCGATCAGCGACCGCTCGGCGCCGACCTTCCGACCGGTGCCGCCGCCGACGTGGACGGTCTTCGCCGCGTCCTCCTCGAGGTGCGCGCGCACGAAGCCGATCTCGAACTCGGGCTCGGCCGGCACGACGAGCCGGCCGCCGACACAGAGCGGCAGGTCGTACTGGGAGATCTGGTAGCCCTTCGGGTTGTCCGGATAGAAGTAGTTCTTCCGGGCGAAGACCGCCCGCTCGGCGATCTCGGAGCCGAGGGCGAGGCCGAGCTTGATCGTCCACTCGACGGCGGTCCGGTTCGCCACCGGCAACGCGCCCGGGTGCGCCAGGCAGACCGGGCAGGTGTGCGTGTTCTCCGGAGCGCCGAAGCCGGTCTCGCAGCGGCAGAACATCTTCGTCCGCGTCTTCAGGTGGACGTGGATCTCGAGCCCGACGACCGCTTCCCACTC
>JBKPPY010000151.1:0-11483 GCA_046733845.1 Actinomycetota bacterium
GCTGAAGCGCCAACGAACGTTCGCGGCCCAGCGCTGACGCCCGGCGGCGCAGCCGGAAGCGATCACGCTGCGCGTGGACGTGTGCGCGCAGGACCTCGGAGAACAGGACGATCTTCGCCCGGACGACCCCGAAGAACCGGACCGTCCGGATCCGCGCGGAGCGGAGCTTCCCGCGGCCGGGCAGGACACCGAACGTCCGCCGGTCTGCGACCGCCCAGGAGATATCGGCCGGATAATGCTCCACGCGTCGCCCGCAGGTGGCGCAGAAGCGCGCATCCGGCGACAGCGCTGAGTGACAGCTTGGACAGCTAACCGGGGCTGCGGACATCTGCCCGCGGTGTTCCCGCGTCGAGCGCTTTCAAAGCATCCGCCGCCTCCCGCCGCAGCTCGCCGACCATGCTCCGATAGTCCTCGTCGGAGACCTTGCCGGTGCGGTGGTCGAACTCGAGCTCCTTCAGCGCCGCCAATGCGCGGTCCCGTTCTTCCTCCAAGGCCAGCCGCTCCGGCGGCGGCTCTTCGGACCGCTCGTCCCCACCCCGGCTCAGGAAGGGCCGCGCGACGAACCACACGGCGGCAACGGCCAGCACAGCGCCGAGGACGAGCGCAGCGACGAGCACTTATGCAGACGCTTCGGGCGCAATGCGGCCGTAGCGAATCGCGAGCCGGCGCTCCTCCCGCGCGTCCGGCCAGAGCGTGATCACGGAGCCGAGTACGAAGACCAGCCCGGCCAGCCAGATCATGTTCACCAGCGGGTTGATGATCGCTTTGAAGTCGATCGAGCGGTTGCTGTTCACCTGCTCGGTGATCAGGAACAGATCCTCGCCGGTCAGCCAGTCGGAGCGAATCGCAACCTCGTTCGAGACTTGCTGCTCGACCGGGTACGCGTTCTTCCCCGGATGCATGACCGCGATTCGCTCGCCGCCGCGGAAGACGTCGATCGTGGCGCGCGTCTCCACGGCGTTCGACGACCGACTGCTGCTCAAGCCGCGGTAGACGAGCGTGTAGTCGCGCACCTTGAGGGACTCTCCCGGCGCGAGGCGGGCGCTGCGCGACGTGTCATACGCGCTGGAGCCGGCGATCCCGATCGCGAGCAGGACAATCGCCGCGTGAACCACGTATCCGCCGTACCGGCGCCGATTGCGGGCGACGAGCGAGGCGAATGCACGCGGTACCGGTTCCCCAGAGAGCGCACGCCGCGCGGCCGTGCCGCGGGCGAACTCGAGCACGATCGTCGCGGCGACGAACGCCGAGAACGTGTACGCGATCAGGCCCGGAAGCGAGGACCCCGCGCCGGCGACGATCAGCAGGATGCCGACGACGAGCGCAAACGCCGTCGGCCAGAAGAAGACGCGCTTGAGCGAGGACAGCGACGCGCGACGCCACGCGATCAGCGGTCCGATTCCCATCAGGAGCAGGAGCGGCAACCCGAAGACGCGCAGGAAGAAGTCGTACCACGGCCGACCGACCGTCACCGCCTCGCCGGTAATCGCCTCCCTGAGGATCGGATACGTGACGCCCCAGAGGATCGTCAGGCAGAGCGAGACGAGCAGCAGGTTGTTGTAGAGAAAGGTCGCCTCCCGGGAGACGAGCGACTCCAGCCGCGTCTTCGACCGCAGCAGCGGCAGCCGCAGGAAGAGCACCGCCATCGAGGAAGCGACGACGAAGCAGATGAACCCAAGGAACCAGGGGCCTATGGAGCCTTCGGTGAACGAGTGGATCGAGTTCAGCACGCCTGAGCGGGTCAGGAACGTGCCGAAGAGCGAGAGCGAGAACGCCAGCATCACGAGCAGCATGTTCCAGACCTTCAGCATCCCCTTCTTCTCCTGCACCATCACCGAGTGGAGGAACGCGGTCGCGGCGAGCCACGGCATCAGCGCCGCGTTTTCGACCGGGTCCCAAGCGTAGTAGCCGCCCCACCCGACCTCCTCGTACGCCCACTTGGCGCCGAGCAGCTGGCCGATCCCCAGGAACATCCAGGCGGCGAGCGTCCAGCGCCGGGTGGCGACGATCCAGCGCTCGTCCGTGCGCCCTGAGAGCAGCGCCCCCATCGCGAAGGCAAACGGGACAGTCAGGCCGACGTAACCGAGGTAGAGCATCGGCGGGTGGGCCTGCATGTACGGGCTCTGAAGGCTCGAGTTGAGTCCGCGGCCGTCGGCGGGAGCGAGCTCCGTGTCAAACGGGCTGGCGACGAAGACGAGCAGCATCGAGAAGAACGTGGCGACCACGCCGAGCACCGGGACGACCCAGACCACGAGCTCCCGCCCTGCTTTCCGGTCGAGGAGGACAGCCGCGGTCGAGTAGCCGGTGAGGACGAGGAGCCAGAGCAGGAGCGAGCCCTCTTGACCGCCCCAGAGCGCGGTCAGCTTGTAGGTCAGCGGCAGCTCGCGGCTGGTGAACGCGGAGACGTACGTGAACGAGAAGTCGCTTCTGACGAGCGCGACGAGGAGCACGGCGGTCGCCGCTGCGGCCGCGGCGAACGCAGCAACGAGCGCGTTCTGGGCCGAGCGCGACAGGCGGCGCCGTCTCGTGTGGGCGCCCCAGCCGCCCGCGACGTCCGCGTAGACGGCCAGGCCGAAGCAGACGACGAGCGCTGCCCGACCGAGCTCAGGCACGGGCTAGGTGCTCTTCTTGGGCGTGTACTTCGAGGGGCACTTCGTGATCATCGTGCCCGGGATCGCCGTGAAGACACCGTTCGCGTAACGGCCGTCGACGACGATGTCGCCCCCTGCTTTGAACGCGTCGGGAACGATGCCCTTGTAGACGACCGGCACGGTCGCGGTGCCGTTCTTGTCGCGCAGGCGGAAGCGGAGACCGTTCCCGTGCGAGTCGCCCGTGATCGGCTTCAGGACGACGCCGGCAACCGAAACCTTGCCGGTGTGTCCGGCAAGCGAGCTCGGCCGGAGCGACGGCGTGCCGCCGCCTGCAATCGACGTATAGAGCAAGAACACCGCGAGGGCCGCGGCGACGGAGAGGGCGATCACCAGGCGCGCCGGGCTGCGTCTGCGAGCCACGGCGTGGATTTTACTGAGGGACTGTCCCTCCCGGGACAGTCCCTAAAACACAACGACGGCGAACTGGTGCTCAGGCCCGAGCTCGAACGACTGGTCGCCTACGTGAACCGGCGTGATCCGGTACGAGCCGTCCGGCAGGGCAGTGACCGTCATGGTCTGCGGATTCGATCCGATTCCGGAGACGAGTGCCGTCCTCCCGACGATGCCGTTGAACTTGATCACGAACGAGTCCTTGTCGCGACGCACTTGAACTGCGGCTCCGGCGCAGTCCCAGCGTGAGCTGAAGAGCCTGGCGTTGCTCGTGAAGCTATCGGGCATGTTCTGGATTCCCAGCTGCGGATCGCCGGTGACGTAGGCGAACCCCTTCACCGCACCGTTGGCGCACTTCGGCTGGGCGATGCCGACGCGCTGGCCAACAGCGAAGGCCGAGCCTCCGATGGCGAAGAAGAGCGCCACCACGCTGAGTACGAGCGCCGGCGAAGGCCGACGCACGCGAAACCGTCCGTTCACGTCTCCCTCCGTTCCGTCGACGTTGTCCCGGTCCGTCCATGATGCTCACGCGGAGCGGGCGCGTCGATCCCTAACCCGGGTAGTTCTGCGAAGTTACTGCTCGACCGGAGCCGGCTTCTCGCCGCGCCGCTCGGGCACGCGGTAGCCGTGCTCGACGCAGAGCGTCCCGCGGTCGTCTTCCGTGAGGGCGTCGCAGTACCCCTTGCCGTACGCCGCCCTCATGAAGGCTCCCACCACTTCGAGATTCCACTCCGAGATGTCGTTCGCCTCGCGCCAGAGGTCAGCGAGGCGGACGTCGATGTCGAGCTCAAGCAGGTCGATACGTGAAGGTCTGCGTGGCATGGGACCACCATAGGGAGCCTCCCGGACAGCACAGCGCGGGGGAAACGGCCGGCCCAACGGCTGCGAGTCCGACATCCGGCGAGTAGGCTGGCGTCGTGGGGATGGTTCGCGTCGGTCCGGCACGGGTGCCCTCGCGGGAGAGCCCCGAGGCGGCCGTCGAGCTCTTGCTCGAGCGGGGATACGGGGCCTGCGAGATCGACTTCGAGGGCGGCTTCTGGATGGACTACCCGTGGGCCGAGCGGTTCGGCGAGCTTGCGCGCGAGGCAGGGATCGTCCTCTCGGTCCATGCGCCGCTGGCGGGCTTCCTCGGGCACGTCGAACGCGACAAGAAGCAGCGCATGGCGATCGGCATGCTCGACCACTCTGCGGGCGTCGCGGTCGCGTGCGGTGCCGAGCTTGTCGTCCTCCACCCGGGCTTTCTGCTCGGCCGAGCGCGCGAGGATGCGCTCGACGCGGTTGTCGAGCAGCTCGGGGAGCTGCGCGAGCGCCTCGAGGGAAAGGGCCGCGGGGTGCCCTTCGGGGTCGAGGTGATGGGCCGCGTCAACGAGCTCGGCACGGCCGAGGACGTGTTCGCGATCGCCACTCGGCTGTCGTGGGTCCGGCCGGTGCTCGACTTCGCACACCTGCACGCGGTCACCGACGGCGGATTCACCGACGTCGAGGCATTCGCCGACGTCCTCTCTGGCGCAGACTCGATCCTCGAGCGCGGCGCCCCGTTCCACGTCCACTTCAGCGACATCCAGTTCGCCAACCGCAACGAGACCAAGCACTTGCCGTACGGCGAGGGCACGCTCAGAGCCGAGCCGCTGGCGGAGGCGCTCCGGAAGTTCAAGCGGCCGGCGACGGTGATCTCGGAGTCGCCGGACGAGCCGTCGTCTCAGGCGATTCGTTCGATCCTGGAGGAGAAGGCGGCGGCGATGCCCTCGACCGGCGCGAGCTCGGCCAGGCGGGCCCGGTAGACCTCAGCCTCTTCGTCGCGCCCGCGCTCGCGTAGGAACTGCTCGAGCCGTGAGAGCACCCAGCTCTCGAGGCCGAGGAACCCACTGGACTCGATCATCTCGAGCGCCTCGAGGAGCAGCGCCTCCGCCTCGTCGTCGCGGCCTTGTGCCGCCCGGACGAGACCGAGGGTCATCGTCGTGGTCGCTTGTGAGCTCAGGTCGTGCTCGCCGACCGTCTCGACCGCTTCCAGCGCGATGCGCTCCGCCTCGGCGATGTGATTCCGGCGGACCAGCACCTCCGCGAGCGCGCGCTGGCTCTCACACAGGGCTCCCCGGTCCTCGAGCGGCTTCAGGAGCCGGATCGCCTCACGCAGCCGCCGCTCGGCGGTTGCGTCGTCGTCCTGCCGCTCGGCCGCCCAGGCGAGCTCGTTCATCACCCGGCCCTGCATCCACGTGTCTCCGATCTCGGCGAACAGCGTGCGTGACTCCTCGAGCAGACCTTCCCCCTCGGCCGCCTCGCCGCGGCTGACGTGCAACCGCCCGAGCGAGTGGAGCGCATGCGCCTTGGCGACGATGCTGCCGCTCTCCTCGGCCAGCTGGAGCGCGCGCCGGACCAGGACATCGGCCTCGTCGAGCCGCTGCTGGTGCTTGTACACGTCGGCCAGGCCGTCCAGTGCCTGCGCTTCGAGGTCTTTGCGCTCGAGACTGCGGGCGATCTCGAGTGCCTCCTCTCCCACCCGTTCGCGAGTTTCGAAATCTCCGACCCAGTAGGCGATCCTGCCGCGGACGCTGAGCGCCATGAACCTCCCGTCGCCGGGCAGAACGTCGAGCGCGGCCTCGATCAGCTCCGTCGCCTTCGGCAGATCCGCGTCGCGCAGGAGCGCGACCTCGGCCAGGGCGGTGAGTGCCTTGCCCTCGACCATGGTGTCCTCGACAGCTCTCGCCTCGTCGAGCACCTGCTGCATCTCGACAGCCACCGTCGGCAGATCGCTCATGCGCCAGGCGGCCCGGGCAGCGTGGTACCGGCGTTCGAGCGTCGGCTCGAGCTCGACCGAACGAAGCAGCAGCTTCCGCGCCGAACGGTTGGCCTCGCGGGCGAGCGCCCGGCGTCCGGCCTGCTCCAGCGCTGCCGCGGCGGCCTGAGCGAGCTCGGGCGGCGCCGCTCCGTCGAGCTCGGCGAGGAGTTGCGCAGCGTGGTCGAGGTGGTAGGCGCGGATCTCGAGCAGCTCCTCCGCCCCGCGTTCGTGGAGCCAGTCGGCGAACCGCCTGTGCAGGGTGGCACGCTCGGCCTTGGTCAGCCCTGCGTACGCGACCTCCCGGATCAGCATGTGCTTGAACCGATACGCCCGCTCGCCGATGATCGACGACCGCGGCTCGTTGAGCACGAAGTCGCGCAGCAGAAGGCTGTCGAGCAGCCCGTCGACGTCGAGGTCCGGTGCGATGTGAGCGACAGCGCCGTGCCAGAAGATCCGCCCGACCACCGCCGCGCGGTGGAGCAGCGACTTCTCCGCCGGCGGAAGTCCGTCGATGCGCGCGGCGATCAGCGCCTGGAGCGTGTCGGGAATGCGCTCGACCAGGGAATTGTCGCCGCGCTCGGCGAGCATGCGAATCGTCTCCTCGACGAAGAGCGGGTTGCCCTCCGTCTTTTCGAGCAGGTCGGCGCGGACTGACGCCGGCAGCCCGTCACCCGGAACGAGTACGTCGATCAGCTCGCGCGCCTCGCTCTCGCGCAGCGGGTCGAGCTCGATCGAGGCAGCACGCAGTCGACCGCCACCCCAGCCTGGCCGCACGTTCAGCAGCTCCGGGCGGGCGAGCGCGATCAGCAGCAGCGGTGACTCGCGCACCCAGGTAGCCAGGTGCTCGATCAGCTCGAGCAGCGGATCTTCGCCCCAGTGGATGTCCTCGAAGACGAGGATCAGCGGCTGGACGGACGCCAGTTGCTCGGCCCACTCGCGCGCGGCCCAGGCGATCTCCTGGCCACTCCGCTCGCCCTCGACCGCCTCGAGGACGCCGGCTGCAAGCCCGAGCAGATCTGCAACCGCCTCGTCCTCGCAAGCGTTGCGGAGCTTCTCCATCGCGTCCTTGACGGGATCGTCGTCCGAGATGCCGGCCGCAGACTTGACCATCTCGGCCAGCGGCCAGTACGTGATCCCCTCGCCGTAGGGCAGGCAGCGCCCCCGGAGCACGGTCGCTCCCTCGAGGCCGCCGACGAACTCGCGGGCGAGGCGGCTCTTCCCGACGCCCGGCTCGCCGTAGATCGTGACCAGGTGCGCGCGCCGGTCGCGAACAGCGCGGTCGAACGTGTTCGTGAGCAGCTCGAGCTCCGCCTCGCGCCCGATCAGCGGGGCGACGACAGTCGACGCCTGGAACTGCTCCGCGCGGTCGGCGGCGCACACAACGCGTAACGGGTGGAGCTCCCCGCGTCCCTCGACGACAATCGGCTCTGCCTCCTCGACCTCGATCGCCAGTTGCGAGAGGCCGTGGGCGGCAGGACCGATCAGGATCTCGCCGGGCGCAGCGGACTGCTGGAGCCGGGCGGCGATGTTGACCGCCTCGCCGGTGGCGAACGTCGAGTCGGTGGTGTCGACGACGACCTCGCCCGACTCGATCCCGATCCGAGCCTCGAGCTCGAGCTCCTTGACCACCTCGAGGATCTGGAGACCGGCGCGGATCGCGCGCTCGGCGTCGTCCTCATGCGCCTGCGCGACGCCAAAGGCGGCGAGCACGGCGTCACCGGCGAACTTCTCGACGATCCCGCCGTGCGTGGTCACACAGTGCGAGGTACGGTCGAAAAAGCGCGTCACACGGCGCCGGACGATCTCCGGATCCTGCCCGGCCACGAGCGCGGTCGAACCGACCAGGTCCACGAACAGCACAGTTGCGAGCTTCCGCTCCATCCCTTCTAGTGTAGAAACGAGCGAGGGCCCCGGTAGCATCCCTCCGTGCTCGACCCGAAAGCCTTCAAGGCATACGACGTTCGCGGGATCTACCCGACCGATCTCGATGAGGAGGGCGCGCGGGCGATCGGACGTGCCTACGTCGAGCAGTTTTCCCCGAAACGCATCGCCGTCGGGCGCGACATGCGGTTGTCCTCCCCCTCCATGGCGATCGCCGTAATCGAGGGCGCCGCCGCAGCCGGCGCCGAGGTGCTCGACATCGGCCTCGTCGGCACCGAGATGCTGTACTTCGCCGTCGGCGAGAACGGGCTGGACGGCGGGGTGATGGTCACCGCCTCGCACAACCCGAAGGAGTACACAGGGATGAAGATCGTCCGTGCCGGCGCGCTCCCGGTGGGCGGCGATTCGGGCCTTCTGGACGTGCGCGACCGCGCATTAGGGACAGACCCCTTGGGGTCTGTCCCTGGAGAGACCGCCGGCACGGTCGAGGCGTTGGACATCTGGCCCGCGTTCGTCGAGCGCGTCCTCTCCTTCATCGACCCGGCCGCCCTCGAGCCGCTCAAGGTCGTGATCGACGCCGCGAACGGGATGGCGGGGACGATGCTGCCGCCCGTGCTCGAGCGGCTGCCAATCGACGCCGTCCGCTGCTACTTCGAGCCGGACGGGAGCTTCCCCAACCACGAGCCGAACCCGCTGCTCCCCGAGAACCGCGAGTTCATCGTCCGGAAGACGCTCGAAGAGGGCGCCGACCTCGGAGTCGCCTTCGACGGGGACGCGGACCGCTGCTTCTTCGTCGACGACACCGGCGAGTTCGTCCCCGGCGACTTCGCAACGGCGCTGTTCGCGCAGAACGTCCTCGAGAAGGAACCTGGGGCGACGGTGATCTACGACGTCCGGGCAAGCTGGGCGGTACCGGAGGCGATCGAGCGCGCCGGCGGAATCGCACTCGTCAACCGGGTCGGGCACGCGTTCATCAAGGAGCGGATGCGCGAGGTCGGCGCCGCCTTCGCCGGCGAGGTCTCCGGTCACTATTACTTCCGCGACTTCTCGCAAGCAGACACCGGAGTTGTCCCCTTCCTCGTCATGCTGGAGCGCATCTCCAAGGGCGGGACGAGGCTTTCCGAGCTCCTGCGCCCCTTCCGCGAGCGCTACTTCATCACCGGCGAGCTGAACACGCCCGTCGCCGACGTGTCGGCGAAGCTCACCGAGCTGGAGGAGCGGTTCGGCCCCGAAGGCACCGTCTCCCACCTGGACGGACTCTCGGTCGACGCCGAGGACTGGCACTTCAACGTTCGCCCGTCGAACACGGAGCCGCTCCTGCGCCTGAACCTCGAGGCGCGCTCGGAGGAATTGATGGAGCGCAGGCGTGACGAGGTGCTCGGCGTCATCCGGGCACGAGGATGAGTCCGCGGCCGCCTTTCAAGTTCAGCGCGACGACACGCGTTGCCTTCTCCGACACGGACGCACAGGGCGTCGTCTACTACGGCCGGTACATGCCGTACTTCGACCTGGCCCGGGTCGAATACCACCGCAGCCTCGACATGCTCCGCAGCGAACAGCAGGACCGCGAGTTCGTGATGCGTGCAATGCACGTCGAGTACCACATGCCGGCGCGGTTCGACGACCTGATCGAGGTCGACGTCCGGATCAGTCGGATCGGGACGTCGAGCGTCACGTACGAATTCGCCGCGTACCTCGAGGGCGACACCCTGGCGGTGACCGCGACGCAGACGGCCGTCCTGGTCGATCTCGCGGAGCGGAAGCCCTGCCCGGTGCCCGACTGGTGGCGCGAGCGGATCAGGGATTTCGAGGGCGCAGACTTGGACTAGAGCGTCGAGGGACAGGTCTCGCTTACAGACCTGCCCTGACTCCGTTCCAAGGGCGTGCGCTCATCCGCCGCCGCACAGAGGATGAGCGCCACAGCCCTGCCGCCTGCACCCCGCACCCCACACCTCTTGTCGTAGGCGACGCCTACGCCCCCCGCCATCCCTCGGTCGAGGGTAGGGGCTAGTTCGGCGTGACGCGGTTGGCGTCGAACACGCCCTCGATGTTGCGGAGGGCGGAGAGGAGCGTCCGCAGCGAGCCGATATCCCCGATCTCGGCCGTGTACCAGTTCTTCGCCAGCTGATCCTGCACGCCGCCGCCGTAGGCGACGATGTTGGCACCGTGCTCGGAGAACGTCCGGGCGACATCCTCGAGGAGGCGCGGGCGGTCCCACGCGTCGACCGCGATCTGGACGCGGAAGCTCTGCGACGAGCCTCCGTCCCATTCGACCGGGGTGAACCGTTCAGCGTTCTTCCGCAGCGCCCGGACGTTCGGACAGTCCTCACGGTGGATGGTGATCCCCTTGCCCAGCGAGATGTAGCCGACGATCGGGTCACCTGGCACCGGCGTGCAGCACTTCGCAAGCCGGACGAGGACGTCCTCGACGCCCGACACGTTGATCCCGTACGTCTGGCTGGCCGCCGTGTCCTTCGCCTTCGGCGGCTTGAGCATGACCGCCTCTTCCTCGACGACCTCGGCGGTCTTCAGCCGCTGGATCACCTTGTTGACGATCTGGCCGGCCTGGAGCTTGCCCGAGCCGAGCGCGACGTAGAAGTCCTCGGCCTTCTTGAAGCCGGTCTCGCGGATCACCTGCGCCAGCACCGCCGAGCCGGCGATCTTCCGGTACGGCAGGTTCTGCTGCTTCAAAGCCTGCTCGAGGGACTCGCGGCCCTTCGCCTCGGCGTCCGCGCGCGTCTCGCGCGAGAACCACTGGCGGATCTTGTTGCGGGCACGGGAGGAGGCCGCGACCGACATCCAGTCGCGCGACGGGCCTCGCCCCGACTTCGAGGTCATGATCTCGATGATGTCGCCGCTTTTCAGGCGATAGTGGAGCGGCACGATGCGGCCGTTCGCCTTCGCTCCGACGGTGCGGTGGCCGACGTCCGTGTGGACGGAGTAGGCGAAGTCGATTGGCGTCGACCCGGCCGGCAGCGTCTTCACTTCTCCCTTCGGCGTGAACACGTAGACCTCGTCGTCGAACAGGTCGGTGCGGAGCGTCTTGATGAACTCGCGCGGGTCGGCCTCGTCCTGCTGCCAGTCCATCAGCTGCTTCATCCAGGCCGTCCACTCGTCGTCGCCCTTGCGCGCCTTGCCGCCGCGCTTGTACGTCCAGTGGGCGGCGATGCCGAGCTCCGCGGTCTCGTGCATCTCCAGCGTCCGCACCTGGATCTCCAGCGGACGGCCCTGCGGACCGATCACGGTCGTGTGCAGGGCCCGGTAGCGGTTGAGCTTGGGCATCGCGATGTAGTCCTTGAACCGGCCGGGCATCGGCTTCCAGAGCGAGTGGATCAGGCCGAGGGCGCCGTAGCAGTCGCGGGTTCCCTCTTCCGCCGTCCGCTCGACCAGCACACGCATCGCGGTCAGGTCGTAGATCTCGTTGAACTCGCGGCCCTTCTTCACCATCTTGTCGTAGATGGAGTAGAAGTGCTTGGCGCGACCCGAGATCTGCGCCGGGATGTTGGCCTTCTCGAGCTCTCGCTGGAGGACCATGCTCGCCTCGCGGACGTGCTCCTCGCGGTCGGCGCGTCGCTCGGCGACCATCACCTTGATCTCCGCGTACTTGCGCGGGTGGAGTGTCTCGAAGGCGAGGTCCTCCAGCTCCCACTTGAGCGCGTGGATGCCGAGCCGGTGGGCGAGCGGCGCGTAGATCTCGAGCGCCTCGCGCGCCTTCTGCACCTGCTTCTGCTTGCCGAGGTACTCGATCGTGCGCAGGTTGTGGAGGCGGTCGGCGAGCTTGATCA
>JBKPPY010000152.1:0-18807 GCA_046733845.1 Actinomycetota bacterium
GCCGAGATCGCGAGGATGGCAGGCGACCACGAGGCGGCGGCGCGTCACCTCGAGTCGGCCTGCGCGTGGCAAGAGGAGCGAGAACAGTTCGGGCTCCTGGCCACGTACGTGGCTCTGCTCGGACGAGAGCTCTGCGCGCTCGGCCGCTTCGACGAGGCCGAGCCTCTCGCCCGCCGGGCACGTGAGCTCGCCGGTGACAATCCCGTTGATGAGGCGTTCTGGTGCCAGGTGCAGGCCCGCGTCCTCGCGCATCGGGGCGAGCACGCAGAAGCGGAACGACTCGCCCGCGGGGCCGTAGCCGCGCACGAGCAGACCGACAACCTCACCTTCCAGGGCGACGCATGGTGCGATCTCGCGGAGGTCCTCGCCGCCGCCGGGCGGGGCGAGGAAGCCGCCGCCGCTCTCACCGAGGCGCTCGAGCGCTACGAACGGAAGGGGAACATCCCGCTCGCCCGCCAGGTGCTGACGCGACTCTCCGCGCTACGAAGCCAGCCTGCCTCGCCGACGGGCGAGACGCTTGAAGAGGTCAGACCGGGCAAGGTTCGAAAGATGCCCAGTTAGGCCCACCTCGTAAAGGCCCTGCTAGCCGAGGCCTTTTTCGTAGCTGGCAACATCGCCCGACTCAACCAACAGCCCGGCCGATTGGGCACTAGTGCCCAATTGGAACCGCCTCGGAGGCCCATTCGATGGCCCGGTCATACTCCTTCCGCTCGGCGTCGGTCATCGCTCGCGGCGCTTCACCGACTGCGCGTACACGTTCAGTGTGAACCGAACGCCCTCATGCCCGATCTGTCGGGCGATGTAGACGGGGTCATCGCCGCACACGGCTCGGAGCGAGGCGAACGTGCGTCGAAGGGCGTGCGGTCGGACGTCGCCGAGTGGCGATGCCGAGTTCAGCGAGGCGGACATTGGCCTTGTCGAATGCCTTCATGAAGAGCCACTGCCGGAGTTCTGACGGTTGTCCTTCCGCCCCACCACCGGCCAGGGCCGCGAACCTCGTTCCAAGACCTACACCGATGATGAGGCCGATTGCGAGCTTCTTCATGCCTGTCCTCTGCCTCGCGGGTTGGGGGAATCCACGGCCCCCGCCAGTAGACGCTTGCGGCCTTGGAACATCCAGAGCAGTCGAGTACACTCGTGCCGTTCGTCACGATCAAGGAGTAGAGATGGGCAGGCAGCGGATCGTGCTGGCAACGGCGGCCATCCTCGTCGCGGTCACGACTGGCTCGACGAACGCGCCGACTGCTGCGCCGTATCTCTATTGGGCAAGCGGCAAGACGACGATCGGTCGAGCGCGGCTCGATGGGACGGGCGTTGAGCAGAGCTTCGTTTCGGGCACCGGACGGGGGCCGTGCGGGGTCGCGCTCGACCGCGAGCACATCTACTGGGGGGAGGAGCCGGGCGGGAAGGTCGGTAGCCCGGATAAGGGCGGGGCGATCGGCCGGGCGAATCGAGACGGGAGCGGCGTCAACGCGAACTTCATTCCGACCCTGGCTCATCACGGCTGCGGCGTCGCGATCGCCGGAAGCTACATCTATTGGGTTAGCTGGGCCTGCAAGTTCGTCTCCGGCAGGGGCTGCTGGTGGGCGCCTTCGAGCCCTGCGACGATCGGGAGGGCGAACGTGGACGGCACCGGCGTCGATGACCAGTTCATCACCGGCCTGGCAATCCCGCGCTCGCCAGCATTCCAGACCGCCGACCCGTGCGGGATCGCCGTGGCCGGGCAGTACATCTACTGGAGGAACGCGGCGGAAAGCGGCAAGCCAGTGCCGATCGGGCGGGCAAACCTCGACGGCACGGGTGTCAACAAGCGCTTCATCACCGGCGTGCCCAATGGCTTCTGCGGGATAGCCGTGGACGGAGGCCACATCTACTGGACGAACGGGGGATTCTTCAAATCCAGGTACACGATCGGACGCGCAAACCTCGACGGGACCGGGATCAACCGTCGCTTCATCCGCACCGCAGGCAACCCATGCGGCGTCGCCGTCTACCACGGTCACATCTACTGGGGGCAGTCCACGGACCGCCTGTCGCCTTCGATCACGACGATCGGACGTGCCAACCTCGACGGCTCCGCCGTCAACAACCAGTTCATTACCGGCATCCACGGAAACACATGCGGCGGCATCGCAACCGGCTGAGCAGGTAGGCCCGGCTCGCTAATCCCGGACATGACGAACCGGCTGTCAGTTCTCTCGGCCATGACTTCAGGACGACCTGAGCGCTGAAGTCGAACTCGATTACGGCTCGGGCGCCGGGCGGCGGGCTACGATCGCCCGGTGGACGAGTTCGTCCCGCGCGACTTCGACGTGCCTCGCCGGCTCGAGACGCCGCAGTTCGCGCTCGAGCCGCTGGGACCTGAACACAACGAGGAGGACTACGACGCCTGGACCTCCTCGATGGACCACATCGCCGCGACCCCTGGGTGGGGCGATGGCCGTTGGCCGCGAGAGATGACGCTGGACGAGAACCGGGCGGATCTGCAGCGGCATGCCGACGACTTCCGTAACCGAACGGGGTTCACGTACACGGTGCTCGATCCGACGAACCGCGACGTCATCGGGTGCGTCTATATCTACCCGCTGCCCGACAGTGACGACGATGCCCGCGCGCTCTCCTGGGTACGGGCGAGCCACGCGGCGCTGGACGGCCCTCTCTGGCGCGCCATCAGCGACTGGCTCGCTTCAGATTGGCCGTTCGACAGGGTCGATTACGCGCCGCGCGCGTAGGCCTGCTGTGCCCAGCCACGGTTCTATCGCTGCATCTGGAGTTCCCTCAGAGGTCACCATGACTCACAGATCAACCTCCACCGCGGCGGTCGGTAGACAATGAACGCCCCCGCCTCAGTCACCATCACGCCAGTCCGCGTTGCCGACCTGCTCGCCGAGGGCGAGCGGATGCCGCTCTACGTGCACGTCATCGACCATCCCGATGCGCGCGTGCTGGTCGACACCGGCATGACGGAGCTGCACCCGGCGGTGGCCGACCTCGATCCACGCCTCCGCCCACTGAGCAAGCAGGACTTCGACCTCGCCGGCATCGACATCGTCGTCAACACACACCTGCATTTCGACCACTGCGGCAGCAACCACCTCTTCGCCGGCAGGCCGATCTACGTCCAGCGTCGGGAGCTCGACGACGCTCGCACCGAGGACGACTACACAATTCGCGAGTGGGTCGAGGCGCCCGGCGTGCGGTACGTGCCGGTCGACGGCGAGCTCGAGCTGCTTCCCGGGCTCCGGCTCGTCCCGGCGCCGGGTCACACGCGCGGCATGCAGGTGGTCGTCGTCGAGACCGGCGGGCATCCGGTCGTCGTCGGCGGCGATGTGGCGGTCTGGTTCGGCGAGCTCGACGAGCCGCACACCGAAGGCCAGCTGCGGGTGCGCGCGCTCGACCCCGAGCTGGTCTGGCTCGCGCATGAGCACGAGCCGTGGCGGCCTCACACCGTCTAAGGCATCACGCCGACGCTCTCTGGGCTTCCCGGGTTCCGCGCCCGGCGAGCGAGCCGGGTCCGAGGGGTCGTTGTCGGGATGGACTACACATGTAGATTGGGCACATGGCAGTTAGACGGATGGACAACGTCGGGATCGTCGTCGAGGACCTCGCAGCGACGATCGAGTTCTTTCGCGAGCTCGGCCTCGAGCTCGAAGGGCGAGCCACGGTGGAAGGAGAGTGGGCAGGGCGCGTCACTGGACTGGGCGATCAGCGCGTCGAGATCGCCATGATGCGCACGCCGGACGGCCACGGCCGGCTCGAACTCTCGCGCTTTCTCGCGCCGCGTGTCGTCGCCGATCACCGGAACGCCCCGGTGAACGCCCTCGGCTACCTGCGGGTCATGTTCGCCGTGGACGACGTCGACCAGACGCTCGCCCGGCTCCGCAAGCGCGGCGCGGAACTCGTCGGCGAAGTGGTCCAGTACGAAGACGTGTATCGGCTCTGCTACATCCGGGGGCCCGAAGGACTTCTCATCGGGCTAGCCCAAGAGCTCGGCTGACCGCCGGCAGTCTCTCCTTATTCGAGTTTGGTCATTCGGTTGCAAACAGCGCCGCAATGACTCAGAGTTCAGTGCCGGTATGCGGTTGCCTCGAGCAGCCGGAAGGGGGTGAGCATGCCGCAGGTCGAGGTAGACGGGGTCACGATCAACTACGACGTGCAGGGCGCGGGCGAGCCGCTCCTGTTGATCCCGTACACCTCAGCCGACCACGCCTGCTATGCGTTCCAGCTCCCGGCCTACACCGAGCACTTCACGTGTATCGCGCTCGATCTTCCCGGCTCCGGCGAGAGCGACAAGCCGGTGGGGCCGTACTCGACTGAGGGTTACGCAGACCAGGTCGCCGCCTTCCTTGGCGCCGTCGGGATCGACCGTGCCCACGTCGCGGGTGTCTCCCTCGGGGCGGCCGTCGGCATCCACTTGGCCGCGCGCCACCCGGACCGCGTGCGCTCGCTGTCGTTGCACAGCGGCTGGCACGTCACGGACGGTTATCTGAAGATCGTCGTCGAGCAGTGGCGCGGACTGGCGTCCGTGCTACCGACCGTCGCGGATGTCGTGATCGAGGGCATCTTCCCGTGGTGCTTCACGCCCGAGATGTACGTCGACCGGCCGGAAGTCGTCGACATGCTGGCGGACTTCGTGCGTGGCCGCCCGGCGCAGCCCGTGGACGCGTTCCTGGCCCAGATCGACGGAGTCATCGCTCACGACGCAAGCGGAGCATTGGGCGACATCGACGCTCCGACCTTGATCACGTTCGGGGCGCGCGACGTCGTCTGTTCTACGCGCTTCGCCGAGCCGTTGAAGAACGGGATCGCCCGGAGCGAGCTGGTGGTTTTCGACCACCTGTCGCACGCCGGTCTGCACGAGGACGCAGACACCTTCAACCACGCAACGCTCGATTTCCTGCTGCGCCATCGCTCGTAACGCCACGCGTGCGCTCGTCCGCGCCGACGCAGCGCCTGAACCGGATGGGTTGCTCGGTCGCATTCCGGGAACGAGTTTCGTCTACGCCTCGAGACGAGCTCGAGCCTGACTCGGGCCACCACTCCTGATCAGTGACGAAAGGACGGGAATGAGCATCAGCAGCATCCTGAACGGCATCGCGAAGGATCTCCGCGGGCAGATCACGGGTGAGCTCGTGCTGCCCGGCGAGAGCGGCTGGGATGCGGCGCGGTTGGCCTGGAATCTCGCGGTCGATCAGCATCCGGCGGCCGTTGTGTTTCCCGAGTCCGCAGCCGACGTCGCCGCGGTGGTCGAGCTAGCGCGCGGGAACGGCCTCAGCGTCGCGGCTCAGGGAACCGGCCACAGCGCAGCGCCGCTTGGTTCGCTCGACAGCACGATCCTCGTCAAGACCTCGCGCCTTCGGGAGGTTCAGATCGATGGGGCGTCGGGGCTGGCTCGGATCGGGGGCGGCTGCGTCTGGGGCGACGTCGTGCCGCTCGCGGCCGAGCACGGGCTGGCCGGATTGGCCGGTTCGGCGAAGGACGTCGGTGTCGTCGGCTACTCGGTCGGTGGCGGGCTCGGGTGGCTGGCCCGGCACTACGGCTTTGCCTGCAACAGCGTGCGTGTCGCCGAAGTCGTGACCGCCGACGGACGGACGGTCCGCGTGGACGCCGACAACGAGCCGGATCTCTTCTGGGCGCTGCGCGGGGGCGGCGGGGGCTTCGCGATCGTGACCGCGCTCGAGTTCGGTCTCTACCCGGTCAACGAGGTGTACGCCGGTGCGCTCTTCTGGCCGATCGAGCGGGCAGCGCCGGTGTTGCATGCCTGGCGCGAGCTCGTCGCCGACGTACCGGAGGCATTCACGTCACTGGGTCGGCTGCTGCAGTTTCCGCCGATTCCGGAGGTTCCGGATCATCTCCGGGGTCGCGCGTTCGCGGTCGTGGAGGCGGTGTACGAAGGCCCGGCGGACAAGGGTGCTGAGCTCCTTCGGCCGCTGCGGGCGCTCGGCCCCGAGATGGACACGTTCGGAACGATTCCGGTCATCGGCCTGAGCGAGCTGCATATGGATCCGCCCGAGCCCGTGCCGGGCGCGGGTGACGGAGCTCTGCTCGCCGACCTGCCGGCGCAGGCCGTCGATGCCCTCGTCGCGGTGGCGGGACCAGGTTCTGGCTCGACGCTCGTCTCGGTCGAAGTACGGCATCTCGGAGGTGCGCTCGCGCAGGCCTCCCCCGAACATGGGGCACTCGCGGCGCTGGACGCCGGATTCGTGCTCTACGGGGTCGGCGTCGCCATGAACGCGGAGATGAAGGCCGCTGCTCAAGCCCACATCGCGAAGGTCCGGGATGCACTCGCCGACTGGGATGCCGGTCGGTCGTTCCTCAACTTCACGGAGCGGGAAGCCGATCCCGCCGAGCTGTTCACCGAGACCACGTACGCTCGGCTGCGGCAGGTCAAGGCGCAGTACGACCCGGAGAACACGATCCGAGGGAACCACACAGTTCCGCCGCTTGCGTGATAGCCATCAGATGGTCATGACGACGAGGACTGTGAATCTTTCGAGCCCGGAGCGTGTCCTCTTTCCGGACGACAGGATCACCAAGGGCGACGTGTTCGAGTACTACCGCGAGGTCGGCCCGACGCTTCTCCCGTACCTGCGACACCGGCCGTTCACGATGAAGCGCTACCCGCACGGGATCAACGGCGAGGTGTTCTTCCAGAAGCAGGCGCCGCGGGGGATGCCCGCGTGGATCCGCACGCGCCGGTTCACGACCCATCCGCGCGAGGGTGGCTCTCGGCTCGTCGATTTCCCGCTGCTCGATTCCGTAGAGGCGGTGCTCTGGATGGTGCAGATGAACTGCGTCGACATGAACGCGTGGTACTCACGAGTCGACAAGCCGCACCGCCCGGACTTCGTCCTCTTCGATCTGGACCCGCCCGACGGCGGCTTCGAGCTCGCGATCGAAGTCGCGCACCTGATCCGGGCGCTGCTCGACGAGGTCGAGCTGCCGGGGCACGTGAAGACGAGCGGCGCCGACGGCATCCACGTCGTCGCGCCGATCACCCGTCGTTCGACGTTCGAGCAGACGTACGTGTTCGCCGAGCGCGCCTCGCGGCTGCTCGAACAGCGCCACCCCGGCAAGGTGACGACGGAGTGGTTGAAGAAGAAGCGAAGCGGCGTCCTGGTAGACCACCGCCAGAACGGTTGGGGGAAGACGATCGCATCCGTCTACTCGGTGCGGCCGAAGCCCGGCGCCCCCGTTTCCACGCCGCTCCGCTGGGAGGAGCTCGAGTCCGGTCTCCGGCCTCGCGACTTCGGGATGGCCGTCGCGCTGGAGCGGATCGCGCGGCACGGCGACCTGTTCGCGCCGGTGCTGGAGGATCCCCGACCGCTCGCGGCGGCCGCCCGCCGACTCGACGCGCTCTGCGACTGAGGGCAATGTCCACCTCGACCTACGTGAGCGAGGCGCCTGAGCGCGTCCGGTTGCTGCGGCGCGGGCTCTGGCTCGAGTACTCGACGCTGGCCTGGAACGTCGTCGGGGCGGTCGTCGTGTTGTGGGCGGCGGTAGCCGCTCGCTCGGTCGCGCTTGCCGGCTTCGGGCTCGATTCGCTGATCGAGATCCTGGCGTCGGTCGTGGTCGTCTGGCATCTCAGCAACGTCGAGCGTCCAGGGCGCGAACAGCGGGCGCTACGAGTTATCGGTGTCGCATTCCTGCTCTTAGCTGCGTACATCGCGGCTCAGTCTCTCTATGTCCTTGTTTCTGCGAGCCGGCCCCGGCATTCCACGGTCGGGATCGCGTGGTTGGCGGCGACGGCCGCCCTGATGTTCGTGCTTGCCGCTGGGAAGGGCGCAACCGGCCGAGCGCTCGCGAACCGTGTGCTTCAGACGGAGGCTCGGGTGACGTTGATCGACGGACTGCTGGCAGTCGCCGTTCTCGTCGGACTGGTGTTGAGTGCGGCGGCCGGTTGGTGGTGGGCTGACCCAGCCGCCGCGTTTGTGATCGTCTTCTACGGCATTCGAGAGGGCCGGGCGGCATTGCGGGAGCCCGTCGGGTGAACTGGTGGTCGTCAGTCCTTGTCGGCGTCGCCGCCTTTGCGACGCTGTACGCGGCCGGCGTCGTGTGCCTCGTCGTGCTCGGCCGCCGGCAGGACGCCGGCGCTCTTGCGAGGCTGATCCCGGATTGCGTACGGTTGATAGCCCGCCTTGTGCGCGACCCGCGTGTACCACGGCGGCGAAAGCTACTCCTCGCCGCGCTGGCCGGCTACCTCGCGCTTCCCTTTGACCTGATTCCTGACTTCGTCCCGGTCGCCGGTCAGCTCGACGACGTAATCATCGTCGCCTTTGTGCTCCGCCGCTTCGTCCAGTCGAGCGGCGAGTCGCTGATCCGAGAACACTGGCCCGGCCCGGAGCGATCGGTTGAGCTGCTTCTTCGCGTCTCCGGCCCCCGCAGCGCCACGGGCCCGTGATCGTCGGGCCGTGTCTCACATTTCGGCCGCCTCTGGCGTTATCACTCACGAGATGTGGAGCCGCGGAATCGACACCCCGATCGGGACGCTGGGTCTCGTCGCCTCCGAGCGGGGACTCACGAGGGTGCGGTGGTCGGCCAAGGGCCTGCCTGACGATTCATCGCCGCTCCTCGACGAGGCGGCGGCGCAGCTCGAGGCGTACTTCCGCGGCGGGCTGACCTCTTTCGAACTCCCGCTCGACCTGGAGGGGACGGACTTCCAGCGACGTTGCTGGCTCGCGCTCGCGACGATTCCCTACGGACGAACGGTGAGCTACGGAGAGCAGGCGCATCGCCTTGGACTCGGGCCGGATGCGGCACGGGCAGTCGGGGCGGCCAACGGTCAGAATCCGGTGCCCGTGATTCTTCCGTGTCACCGCGTCATCGGCGCCGACGGCTCGCTCACCGGTTTTGGCGGTGGCCTGGAGCTGAAGCGGTTCCTGCTCGAGCACGAGGGCGCACTGCTCGCGCTCGGCTAAGGATCACTTGACCGCACGCGGGTCTCATGGTGGTGTAGCGCGGTGAGCACCGTCCTGTTGCTGCATGCCGGCATCGCGGACAGCTGCATGTGGCAGCCGCAGGTCGAGCTGCTGGAGGCAGCCGGCTGTCGCGTGATCGCGCCCGATCTGCGCGGCTTCGGTCAGCGTCGCCTGGAGCCTGCGCCCTTCTCGTACGTACGGGACGCGGAAGAACTGCTCGCCGGCCCCGCGGCTGTGGTCGGCTGCTCGCTCGGAGGCCGTGTTGCCCTCGAGCTGGCGCTTCACCGGCCCGATCTCGTCGAGCGTCTCGTGGTGATCGCGCCGGGCTTTCCCGGTTGGCAGTGGTCCGACGAGACGCGTGCCGGCTGGGCTGCGGAGGAAGAAGCGTATGAGGCCGGTGACTTCGAAACGGCCGCGGAGGCGAGCGTTCGGATGTGGGTCGACGGGCCGAACCGTTCCCCGGGGGATGTCGATCCCGCCATGCGTGCAGCCGTGACCGACATGGTGCTCCGCTCCTACGAGATGCAGGACGGCGCTTGGGAGGCAGGGGCCGATGAAGAGGCGGTTCTCGATCCGCCGATCGGCGGCCGCCTCGACGAGATTCGCTGCCCGACCTTGGTGCTCGTCGGCGAGCACGACGTGGCTGACATGCGGGGAATCGCAGCCCACCTCGCCGACTCGATCGACGGCGCGCGGCTCGTGACCATCGCCGACGCGGCCCACTTGCCGAGCCTCGAGCGCAGCGATGAGGTAAATGCGCTCCTCCTCGGCTTCCTCGAGGAAGCGTGAGCGCTACCTCCCGCTAGCGCGGCGCCGCCGACGCGGGCGCCGATCGCTCCTTGCCTAGGAGGCGAGTGCCCGCGGGGTCGCGTCCAGGATGTAGAAGCGGCCGTCAAGCTGATACCGGATGGCGTCGAGCCCAGCGGCCCCGACATACGCTTCAACAGTCCGCAGCAGCGCTGCGAGGTCGCTCTTGCTGTGCTGGACGCGGGCGGAGACGCGCCAGATATCGCTGTCGAGTGTCTTTGTTCCAGGCCACCGCGGCCGCAGGAGCGCACACAACGCGTCAGCGTCGGCATAGGCGGGCAGCTCGAAGCGGACGACGTTGCTCAGCTGCAGTGGGGTCTCGTCCATACCGGCAGAGTGCCCTGGCGTGGCAGTGTCGGGTTGGCACGGGTGCGTCAATTCTGCGCGCGCGGGCAGCGATCTCAGGGGGTCAGGCGGCGTCGCCGCGGGCGATGGCGACCGCTTCGAGCCGCGAGTGGGCGCCGACGGCGTGAAGCAGATGACGGATGTGGTTCCGGACGGTCTCGCGGCTCAGGTGGAGCTCCTCGGCGATCTGCGTGGTCGTGCGGCCGCGCTCGAGCAGGCGCAGAACCTCGGCCTGACGTGGGGTGAGGTGGAGCTGCGGATGTGGCTGCGGCTCCTCGACCAGATCCGAGACCTGCCCGAACACGCCGATGATGTGGTCTCCGCGGGTGAGCGGCACAGAGCTGAGCTCGGCCGAGATTCGATCGCCCTTGCCGTCGACGAGCACCATGGCGTTGTCGGTCGAGTCGGTGTTCCCGAGTAGCCTGCGCGCGAACAGCTCGCGTGCGCGTCGGGTTTCCTCCGGGGCGACAACGGTCGTGAACTGGCGTCCCTCGACGTCGCCGACGAGACGACGGGCAGCCTCGTTGATCCAGCGGATGACGCCGGTCCGGTCGATCACATAGCTGGGGATGTTGATGTGCTCGAGCGCATCCGCGACGTCCGCGTTCATCGACTGGAGGGCGGAGAGCGGCATGCCGACAGTCTTCCGGTTCGTTCGGCGGCGAGTCAACCGACGCCTGCGCGCGCAGACGCGAGGTCGAGCTCTCCTTCTGAGCACAGCCGCACTGTTAGACTCGCCGACCACTCAACGGCGAAGGGAGCGGTGATGCCTGCCTCGACAACGTCGCTCGACCTGCCGCGGCTGTATCGGGACTTGCACGCCAATCCTGAGCTGTCGTTTCAGGAGACGCGGACGGCGGCGATCGTCGCCGAGCAGTTGCAGGAGTTCGGGTACGAGACCACCACCGGGGTCGGAGGCACCGGCGTCGTGGGTTTGCTGCGCAACGGCTCTGGCGGAACGGCCCTGCTGCGCGCCGACATGGACGCGCTGCCCGTCCTCGAGGAGACCGGGCTCGCGTATGCAAGCACGATGCGCGGCGTGGACGGTGACGGGCACGACGTGCCGGTCGCGCACGCCTGCGGTCACGACATGCACGTTGCGTGTCTGGTCGGTGCGGCCCGTGAGCTTGCCGCCGATCAGGACGCCTGGTGGGGCACGCTGATGGTCGTGTTCCAGCCCGCTGAGGAGTTGGGGGCGGGCGCCCAGGCGATGGTCGACGACGGATTGTTCGATCGATTCGCCGTTCCGGATGTCGTTCTGGGCCAGCATGTCGCCCCATTGCCCGCTGGGTTCCTGGCGCTGCGGACCGGCCCGGCATTCGCCGCCGCGGACGGGCTGAAGGTCACGCTCTTCGGGCGGGGCGGGCATGGCTCACGCCCGGAAGCCACGATCGACCCGGTCGTGATGGCCGCGGCCACGGTCATGCGTCTGCAAACCGTGGTCTCTCGTGAGATCGCCGGCACCGATTCGGCGGTCGTCACGATTGGGGCGCTGAGGGCGGGGACGAAGGACAACATCATCCCGGACACGGCAGAGCTGCAGCTGACCGTGCGCACCTACGACGCCGGTGTCCGCGACCGGGTGGTGGAGGCGATTACCCGCATCGTCCGGGCCGAGGCGGCCGCCTCGGGAGCAACACGCGACCCGGAGATCGAGGTCGTCTACTCGTTCCCCGCCGTGGTCAACGACCCCGACGCGGCGGCGCACACCCGCCCCGGCCTCGCCACGCTGGTCGGAGAAGACAGGGTCGTCGACCCGGGTCTCGTCACCGGCAGCGAAGACGTCGGCGTGCTCGCCACGGCCGCGGGAGCTCCCTGCGTGTACTGGCTCCTCGGCGGCGGCGACCCGGCGCCGTTTGCGGGCGCCACGTCCGCAGCGGAGATGATGGAAGTCCTTCGCGACCTGCCGTCCAACCACTCGCCGCACTACGCGCCGGTGATCGAACCGACCCTGGACATCGGCATCGCTGCGCTCGTCGACGCCGCCCACACCTGGCTGCCCGCATCTGGTCAGAGGTAGCGGTTCCGCTGCAGGTAGCGCAGCGCGAAGAACCCCCAGGTCGGCGGGAGGTAGAACGTCGAGACCCGATAGAGGAGGACGGCAGCGAGCGCTGCCTCGTCCGTCATCCCGGCGGCGGCGAGGCCGACGGTGAGGCCGAGCTCCGAGACGCCGATTCCGCCGGGGATCGGGATGATCGTCGTGATCAACGAGACGCCGATGTTGAGCACGAGCAGGTCGGCGAAGCTGATCCGGGTGCCGAGACCGAGCGCGAAGAGTCCTAGCGCAAACGCGAACAGGAGCTCGGTCGCCAGACTGCCTCCCAGCAGGAGCGCGATCTTGTTCGAGGAGCGCAGGCCCGAGAGGGCGGCGCGCACCTCGGGCCAGAACCGCCGCACCCACTCGGCGACAAGCCGCCGCAGGCGACCGACCAGCACGGCGACGGCGACAGCTGCAATCACCAGGCCTGCAAGGACGACGACGATGGCGAGCGAGCCGCCGGAGGGAGCACTGAACTCCAGGTTCAGGTTCGCCTCGGTGAAGATCAGCAGCAGGGCGAGGAGGATTGCCTGCACGACGGTGCTCGCGAAAGAGTCGATCGCCCCGGCGGTGACGGCGGCGGCCGGTGTGATCCCCTGCCGCTGGAAGAAGCGGATGTTGACGGCCAGCCGCGCCGCCCCAGATGGCAGTGCGAGATTCATGTAGCTGGTGGCGAGCTGCATCGCGTAGACCGGCCCGTAGCGCAGGTCGGCGGCCACCGAGCCGAGGGTCGCGGTCGCTTGAGTGAGGCGTGGCAGCTGGGCGACCACGAAGCCGAGGAGCATCCAGCCCCAGGATGCGTCCCGGAGGCTTTCCCTGAGCTGACCGTAGTCGATCCCGGTCGCGAACGAGAGGACGGCCAGCGCGGCGAGCAGGAGCAGCGCTGCTTGGATCAGCGAACCCCAGGTGACGCGGCGCAACCGGACGAGTCCGGGCTCCTCCGTCCCGACGCGCGACGCGGCGTTGTTGCGGAGCTCGTCGAGATCGATTCCGGCGGCCTTCGTAGCCTGGCGGAGCGACCCGCGCAACGCCGCTGCTTGTAGGTACGGCACCAGCTCGGCGACGCCGTTCGCGCCGAGCGAGTCGACGGCGACCGTGATCGCCCGATCGCTTCCCGCGACGGCGGCGGTCGTGACCAGGAGCTGCGCGCGGTCGGTCAGGAGCTGCGCCGAGGTCGGTCTGGCGGTCGCACCGGCGAAGTCGACGAGGCCGACGTCGCCGTTCAGCAGGGCCACGGTGTGGGTGTCGATCCGCCGGTGCGCGATATGTGCGCCGTGGAGCAGGTCGAGCGCGCGCCAGCTGCCTGCCAGAACACCCTCGTCGGCCTCCCCTGCCGTGAGCGAGTCGAGCGGACGGGCGTCGCCCTGAAGAACGAGCAGCGCGTTGCCACCCGTGGTCATCGCTGCGCGCAGCACCTCATGCGTCGGGACACCCCCGTTGCCGGCGAGCAGGGTGACGAAGGCCTCGTGCTCGGCCACCTCGGCAGGGCTGAGACGCAGGCTCGGGCCTCCGTCCTGGTACCAGAGCGTCCGCCACAGCTTCTCGAGCAGCTGGTTGTCGGCGGCGTCGCGGCCGTGCACCTCGACGAGCAGCGGACGTCCCTTGATGTCGCGCGCTCGAACGCCGACGACGCCTGCGACCTGCCGCGCGTCGAGCTCCAGCCCGCCGGCCTCGACCCCCAGCTCCGCAAGCGCTGCCGCGACCGCCTCGAGGCCGGGCCGGCCGACCGAGGTGCCGAATGCGAGCCGCACGACTGCTGCGGCGACGACGCCGATCAGAAGCCCGGCGGCGACGCCGCTCGGCACGGTGCTGTCGACGAAGAAGGCACCCAGGAACCCGAGCAGCAGCATCCAGCGGCACACGCGCTGAAGGGGTCGCACGAGACGGGGGCTGATCGTCAGCAGCACCGCTGCCGCCTCGGCAATTCGCACGTCGGGGAAGCTCGGTGCATCCGCACCGCGCCTCACCAGGTCGGCCAGCTCGGGCCAGTCGCCGGCGGCGAGGCGGGCGGACACGTACGCGAACACGAGCGCGAGGACGAACGCCACCGCCGCCTGTCCGAGCACGAAGCCGCGACGCGAGATAACCGCGGTGACGAGGAGCGCGATGGTCCACGTCGCCAGGAGGTCGTACAGGAACAGCCAGACCGGCTGGGTGAATCCGGGGACGGCGTTGAGGAACGCGGCGAGACTGCGGCCGAACGGGCCGGGCGGATAGGTCGCGATCAGGATCGCGAGCGCGATGAATGCAGGAACGAGGAGGACGACGTCGGTGGCGCGGCGGAACCGCGGCTCGCGGGCAGGCGACGAGAAGATCCGGATCCTGCGCAGCGCGGCGCGGACCTCGGCCGGGGCGGTCGTCACGGTGGTGCTCGCCTCAGCCACGTCGAGTGCTCCGGCGCTCGAAGAGCGTCGCGTTCAGGACGGCGCTGGCGACGATCAACCGCCCGATGAAGAAGAGGCCGAGCAGCACAGCGGCCGCCGCTCCGAGCGTTCCGTAGGTGCTCGACCTTGACTCGTGCAGCCGTTGGAGGAGGTAGACGTTGAATACGTGCACGAGCAGTAGGCCGACCGCGTAGAACGCGGCGCCGGGAAGCAGGTCGTGCCATTCGGCTGAACCGTGCGGGAGCCTCATGGCTAGGACGAGCCAGATCGCGGCGATGCCGACCAGGTAGCCGGCCAGCACGAGGATGTTCACGAGTCCGTCGGGGGCCCGCAACGGCCCGGTTCCCGCCGTCAGCGCGAGCTGGGCGACGACGCCCAATGCGAATACACCCAGCGCCCGGGTGGTCTTCGCGGCCGCGGCCGAGCGTTGCCAGGCGAGCGCGTGCACGATCGCGACCGCGCGGTAAAGCACCCGGGTGACGTAGGCAAGGACGACGATGGCGACGATCGACACCCACCAGCCGGACCCGCTCTTGGCGGAAGTCGCCACCTCCTTCGTAACCAGGCTGACGACACCGACGTCTCGGCCGATCTCAGTTGGGCTCACGTCAAACCAGCGCGAGGCGAGGCCGAGCGCCGCGACGAGCAGGAACGCGAGCGGGAGGAAGAAGAGGAACAGTCGATAGGCGAGCGCTCCGGCGAGGATGCCTCCGCCGATGTCCGAGTCCCGCTCGATCACCTGCAAGCCCACGTCGAGCAGCCGCGACCGCGAGCGCGCCGACTCGAGCCGGTCGTGCACCGCGCGTCGGCGGTCGAGCGCAAGCGTGAGCCGGCGGAGGAGGGTCGGCCTGACCTTCCCGAGAGGAGCCCGGTCCGCCTCTTCGATCTCCTTCATCGTCCACCTCCGCCCGCCCGGGGTGCCCCGGGGAGAGGATCATAGTGAGCACGATGACGAACCCCGAGAACCTCACCGGCGAGGGGGCGCCGTACGTCTCGACGGGCTCGTTGCCGACCGCGGAGCTCGTGCAGGCGCTCGTCGCCGAGGCGTACGAGCGCTACCGGTCGAACTGCGAAGGGGCGACCTCGGATGTCTACCCGGCGCTCTCGGGAGTCACTCCGGAGCTGTTCGGCATCTGCGTCGTCGGGACCAGCGGCGCCGACTTCTTTGTCGGCGACGCCGACGCCGAGTTCTCGATCATGAGCGTCGCCAAGCCATTCGTGTTCGCGCTCGTCTGCCAGGCGCTGGGGCCGGACGAGGTGCGGGAGCGCGTCGGCGTCAACGCGACCGGGCTTGCATTCAACGCGCTCGAGGCGATCGAGCGCGGGGAGGAGGGACGCACGAATCCGATGGTCAACCCGGGTGCGATCGCGACGGCGAGCCTGGTGCCGGGCCACACGGCCGACGCGAAGTGGCGGGTCATCCGCGACGGCCTCTCCGCCTTCGCGGGCCGTGACCTCTCGCTGGACGACGAGATCTACGCGTCGGCGTCCGAGACGAACCATCGGAACCGTGAGATTGCCCGGCTGCTGGAGAGCTGTGGACGGCTCTACGCGGATCCGGTCGAGGCGCTCGATCTCTACACGCGGCAGTGCTCGTTGAACGTGACGGCGCACGATCTGGCCGTGATGGGCGCCACGCTTGCAGACGGCGGCGTCAATCCGGTCACCAGCGCGCGCGTCATCGACGAGACCTCCTGCAGGCATACCCTCGCGGTGATGACGACCGCGGGGCTGTACGAGACCTCGGGCGACTGGATCTACGACATCGGCTTGCCCGGCAAGAGCGGGATCGGCGGAGGGGTCGTCACCGTCTCCCCCGGCAAGGGCGGGCTCGGAACGTTCGCCCCGCCGCTCGACGCCGCCGGCAACAGCGTTCGCGGGCAGCTCGTCGCGCGCTTTCTGTCCCGGCGTCTCGGGCTCGATCTCTTCGCCTCCGCACCCGCCTCTTCCTGAAATCGCTTGGCGCTACGACTCTGACAACAGTAGAGTCCGGCCCTCGACAGAGTTTCGCGGCGGTTCCGTCAGACCGCACGGAGGATCAATGACAGGGACGACGAGTAGGACGCCGACGGCGACCGATCGGCCCTTCGCGGAGACCGTGCGGCTGCTCATGCCTCGGCTGAAGTCGGATCTGGCGGGGCTTGTCGCGATTCCGTCCATCTCAGCGCCGAACTACCCGGAGTCGACGCACGGCCCGCTGCTCGAGGCCTACGACGAGGTGGCGATGCTCTTCCGCGACGCGGGCGTGTCGATTCTCGACCCGCTCGAGCTTCCCCACACCGCTCCGGTCCTGCTCGGCGAGATCCCGGCGCCGGCGGGCGCTCCGACCGTCCTGCTCTACAGCCACTACGACGTTGTGCCGGTCGGCGACGAGTCGAAGTGGGAGTCGCCGCCGTTCGAGGCGACCGAACGGGACGGCGCGATCTTCGGCCGAGGCGCCGCCGACACGAAGTCGAACATCCTCATGCACGTCGGCGCGCTGCGCGCCTGGGAGGGTCGGCCTCCGGTCGGAATCAAGGTCGTGATCGAGGGCATGGAAGAGGTCGGTAGCGCGTTCTCGACCTTCCCGCCGACCCACCCCGAGCTGTTCGAGGCGGACGCGATGGTGATCGGCGACATGGGCAGCGTGCGGCCCGGGATCCCGACTCTGACGATCGCGCTCCGGGGCATGGCGATGATCACGGTGGAGACGAGGACGCTGGCCGGCCCGAAGCACAGCGGCCAGTTCGGCGGTGCCGCGCCCGACTCGCTGATTGCGCTGCTGCACGCGCTCGCCACCCTCAACGACGAGAACGGCGACGTGGCCGTCGACGGGCTCCGTCGGGAGGAATGGGGCGGAGCCTCGTACAGCGACGACGAGTTCCGGGATCTGGCCGAGGTCCTCCCGGAAGTTCCCTTCTTCGGCACCGGCGGACTCGGAGAGCGCATCTGGTCGGGGCCGGCGGTGACGGTGACCGGGATCGACGTCCTCTCGGTGGACAAGGCGGTCAACGCCGTCGTCCCCTACGCGCGCGCCAAGGTCAGCCTGCGCGTGCACCCGGAGCAGGATCCGGTCGAGGCGCAGGCGGCGCTGATCCGCCACCTCGAGGGCCTGAAGCCGTTCGGCGTCTCGCTCGTCGTCCACGCACTGGAGACGGGGACCGGCTTCGCAGCCCGAACGGACGGGCCTGCCTACGCCGCCGCCTCTGAGGCGCTGGCACACGCGTGGGGGAGCGAGACGGTGTCGGTCGCGACCGGGGGCTCGATCCCGCTGGTAAACGCGCTGCAGCAGGCCGCGTCCGACGCCGAGATGCTGCTGCTCGGCACGACCGACGGCTTCGCGAACATCCACGCGCCGAACGAGCGCGTGATGGTCGACGAGTTCGAGAAGGCGGTTCTGGCGGAGGCCGACTTCTTCGGCCGCTACGCCGAGCGGAGCGCAGCGTGAGCGAGACGGTCGCAGCGCCTCCGGCCGAGGCGCCCAAGCACAGCTTCCTCGAGCGGCTGCTGGACGGCATCGAGCGCCTCGGGAACAAGATGCCCGACCCGGCGATCCTGTTCCTGATCCTCTGCGGCGCCGTGATCGTCCTGTCGCAGATCCTCTTCTGGTTCGACGTCAAGGCGACGTACGAGGTCGTCAAGGCGCCGGCCGTGCCGACGGAGGAGACGTACTACGGCGGGTCCGTCGAGCCGACCGACGTCGGCCCGACAGAGCCGGTCCCGCCGGAGGCGTACCGGACGGTGACCGAGACGACGAAGGTGAAGGGTCTTCTCCAGGGCGAAGGCATCCGGTACCTGTTCACGTCGTTCGTCAGCAACTTCCGCAACTTCTCGGCGGTGGCGATCATCCTGGTGGTGATGGTCGGCGTCGGCCTGGCGGAGGCCGCCGGCCTGATCGCCGCGCTGATACGCAAGTTAGTCGGGGTCTCGTCCAAGAGCACGCTGACCTTCATCATCGTGCTGCTCGGCGTCGTGTCGAGCATCGCCTCGGACGCGGGCTACCTGGTGTTGATCCCGCTCGGGGCGGCGGCGTTCAAGAGCGTGGGCCGAAACCCCCTGGCCGGGCTGGCGGCGGCGTTCGCCGGCGTTGCCGCCGGGTTCGGCGTCAACTTCCTGATCACCCCGCTCGACGGGGTGCTCGTGGAGATCACGAACGACACCAGCGGCAGCCCGGAGAACCACATCGACCTCGCCTCCAACCTCTACTTCGGGATCGCCTCGACGGTCTTCGTCACGTTCGTGCTCACGTTCATAACCGCCTGGCTGGTCGAGAATCGGCTCGGCAAGTGGGACCCGGCCGACGCGGGCGAGGGGCCGCAGGAGGCAGACGACGCCC
>JBKPPY010000153.1:0-9886 GCA_046733845.1 Actinomycetota bacterium
AGCAGGATGAAGTTCGCGAGGATGCTCGACCCGCCGTAGCTGATGAACGGCAAGGTGATCCCGGTCAGCGGGATCACCCGCAGCAGCCCGCCGACGATGATGAAGGTCTGCAGGGCGAAGGCGAACGTGAGCCCGGCGCCCAGCAGCTTCGAGAAGCCATCCTGCGCGAGGAGAGCAATCCGGAACCCCCGCAGGGCGAAGACCATGTAGACGAGCAGGACGCCGGCGGCTCCGATCAGTCCCAGCTCCTGCGCCAGCGCGGAATAGATGAAGTCGGTGTTGACGTGAGGAATCAGGTTGGTGCCGCCCGTAGTCGTGAACGTCCCACGGCCGAGACCGGTTCCCCAGAAGCCGCCGTGGGCGATTGAGTACTGCGACTGGACGAGCTGGTAGCCCTTGCCGTGCGGGTCCTGCCAGGGGTCGAGCCAGATGTCGACGCGCTCCTCGACGTGGGGGATGGCTTGGTACGCGACCGCGGCTCCGCCGACGAACAAGACCAGGCCGATCGCGACGAACAGCGCGCGGCCGGTCGCGACATAGAGCATCGCCAGGAAGATCCCGAAGTAGAGAAGCGCGCTGCCGAGGTCGTTCGTCTCCACAAGTACGAGCATCGCGGCGCCCCAGATCAGGAGCAGCGGGCCGAAGTCCTTCAGGCGCCCCTGCGCGAGTACCTCCCGCTTCTCGCGCAGGTAGCCGGCGAGAAAGACGATCAGCGCGATCTTGGCCAGCTCTCCGGGCTGGAACTGGAGGGGGCCAACCTTGACCCACAGACGCGCGCCGTTGATCGTCTCGCCGAACCCGGGGAGCGCGGGCAGCATCAGCAACCCGACGGCGGAGATCCCGAAGATGTACTTGTAGCTCTCGAGCACCCGGAAGTCGTCGCGCAGGAGGATCAGGGTGAGCGCGAACGCCCCGACGCCGGCGACGATCCAGAAGCCCTGACGGAACGCGTCGGTCGGGCCGAGACGATAGATCTCGGTCAACCCCACTGCGGTCAGGAGCCCGGTCAGCGGGAGCAGGTAGGGATCGGCCCAGGGGACGGTGTAGCGGGCGACCGTGTGGGCGACGAGGTAGAGCCCGAAGAAGATGAGCGCGTAGGAGATCGAGCCGGCCGAGATCACCGACTGCCGCGCGATGTACACGCTGGCGAAGCCGAGGCCGGTGATCAGTCCGACCGCGACGAGGTTGACGAGCTCGCGGTTGCGGGCTGACGTCATGGCACGACCTCGGTCTCGTATTGCTTGACCGCGTCGAGCGCGCGATCGTACGTCCGCAGGTCGTGGTCGAAGAGCGTTCGGCGCTCGGCCTGCGAGAGCTGGCCGGCGAGAACGGGGCTCTCGTAGCGGACGCGGTACAGGCGGACGCCCCCGACGATGTTCCAGGGGAAGCCCTGGTAGACGGCGATGTGACCGTCGGCCTGGACGCCGACGAAGTACGACCGCGACAGCGTCCACACGACGAGAGCGGCAAGGACAACCACGATCGTGGCCGAGATGACGGCGATCGCGGTGCGCGGAACCCGGTGATGGCGCTCGGTCTCGAGCTCCTCCAGCTGCGACCGCGACACGATCATCGTGTCGTCGACGGTCGGCACCGCATCCGCCTCCGTCAGCGTGCGCTCGTCGTCGAGCACCTGCCCTTCGTCCACGACCGCCGGGAAAGTGGCGGTGTCGTCGGGCTCGCCCTCGCCGAGCTCGAACAGGATGACGGTGATGTTGTCCTCGCCCCCGCCGCGGTTTGCCGCGTCGACGAGGCCCCGCGCGCGCTGCTGGAGCGTCTTCCCACCCTGACCGAGGACGGCGAGAATGGCGTCGTCGTCGACCATCGACGTCAGCCCGTCCGAGCAGATCATGAAGACGTCGCCCGGCCGGCCCTCCACGTCGAAGGTGTCGACGTCCACCTCCGGGTCGGTGCCCAGGACGCGGGTAATCACCGACCGCTGCGGGTGCACGTCCGCCTCCTCCGGCGAGAGCCTGCCGCTGCGCACGAGCTCCGCCACCAGCGAGTGGTCCTCGGTCAGCTGCTCGAGGACCCCATCCCGCACGCGGTACGCGCGCGAGTCTCCGACGTGCCCGATGTGAACCTTGTCGCGCTCGACCATTGCCGCGGTCATCGTCGTGCCCATCCCGGCACGGGCGTCGTCGCTCGCCGCCGCCTCGTACACCCGCCGGTTCGCCTCCTGGATCAGGGCGACGATTGCGTCCTCGCCCGTCTCCGCATCTGAGTCCCGCAGCACGGACGCGGCGATGCGGGCGGCGACCTCCCCGGCCTGCGCCCCGCCCATTCCGTCCGCGACCGCGAACAGCGGCGGCTGTGCGACGTAGGCGTCCTCGTTCCGGCGCCGGCGCCTTCCGGAGTCGGTGACGGCGGCGTGCTGCGTCAGCCTCATCGCTCGTAGCGGAGTTCGGTGCTCCCGACGCGGATCACGTCGCCCGGCTTCAGCCGTTGCGGCTTGGACAGCTTCGATCCGTTGACGTACGTGCCGTTGGTCGAGCCGGCGTCCGAGACCCAGACTCCGTCACGCCTCGGTTCGACCCGCGCATGCCGGGCCGAGGCGAAGTCGTCCGTCAGCGCGATGTCGTTCTGCCCGCTCCGCCCGATCGAAACTGCGCGCGAGTCGAGCCCGCGTTTCCGCCCATCCGGGAAGACCAGGCGTCCTGTCGAGATCGGCTTGGCCGCGCCGACGAGCCCGGCCGCCTGTTCCGGGGAGAGTATCAAGCTCTCCTGCGGGAGCCTCAGGTCGCGGCTGGCCGTGCGCACGATCCGCCAGATGAAGAGGTACAGCAGCAGCAGGAACAGGATCTTGAGGATGAGAAGCGCCTCGCCGACCGCCAGCGAGCCGACGGTGGTCACTCCAGGAGCCTCCGCTCGAAGAGCAGGTCGGTCGAGCCGATCGTGATCGTGTCGCCGCTGTCGAGCTTCGCCCGGGAGGTGCGGTGCCCGTTGACGGTGGTGCCGTTCGTGGAGTCGAGGTCGATCAGCCAGTAGGCCGAGCCTTCCTGCCTGAGCTCGGCGTGACGCCGGGAGGCGTTCGGGTCGGTGATCTGCACGTCGCAGTCCTTCGACCGGCCGATCACCACCCGCCGGCTGGTGATCTCGCGCCGTTTCCCGCGGACGGTGAGCGTGACGACCTCCTGGGCCAGGGCGACGTCAGGGGCAGGTCCGTCAGGCGGAAGCGGCGCCGTCGGCCGGTAGACCATCGTCGCGCCCGGTTCCACAGGTTGCGGTGGGCCGTCCTCGCCTGCCTTCTCCCGGTCTGCCTGGACCATCCGCGTTGCGATCCCGAACTCGCCCATCGCCAGGTCGTCGTCTGTCTCGAACCGGACTGTCGGCGGCGTCAACAGCACGTACCCCTCGCGCCGGGCGTGCTCGGCGAGGTAGTCCTGCAGCTCGATCCGCAGCGAGCTCTCGTAGTCGGCGAACTGCTCGCGGTCGACCGGCGAGAGGTAGATGGAGTACTCGTTCGGGACGTAGACACGGGAGACCGATACTGTCCGGTGGTCCTCCATCTCCTTGACCAACTTCCGGGCGAGTTCCACCGGCTGGACGTTGGTCCTGAACGCGCGGCCGAACAGGCCTTCGAAGAGGCCCTCGATCTTCTGTTCGATGCTGCGCAGGACGCTCACGGGCGGGGTGTACCCCTGCGGCGAGTGTACTTAGCTCTCGTGAACGGGGCGCAAGCGTGGGCGGAGCTGCAACGCGCTCCTGAGGCGTAGTACGAGGCGCAACTGCGGTCGGGACTCGGCCGGCTCAACGGCGAGGACGGCGGCGCAGATCCAACCAGCCGCGATCAGGGGGATCGCCGCCGCCTCCGGATCGGCCAGCAGCGCCAGCGTCGTGAGCAGTGCCCCGAAGACGGCCGCGCCCCAAGGCCCCCGGCGGCGGCAGGAGCCGATCGCTGCCGCGCACGCGGTGAGCGCCAAGGTCTCCAGTACGAACGGGCGCATGGCGTTCGCGCCGTTCCACAGCGCGCCGGCGGCTGCGAACGGGCTGCCGAGCTCGGCGAGGCCGAAATCGGGTACCGCTCCGCCGGCGATCGGTAGTCCGCGACCGCTGAGCGCCGCGACGACCGCCGCTGCGACCATCGCCGCTGCCGCCTGCGCCGCCCGGCGGCCGACTCCGCCTGCCGGCAGGACGACGAGCGGTATGAGCCCGAGCATGGCCAGCGGGGCGAGCAGCGGTCCGGCGACGAAGAGGAGGGCAACCCGCGGTGTCGGCCAGAAGAGCGCCAGCCAGGCGAGTGCGCATCCGCTGTACAGGATCGCGAGCCCGAGCGAGACGTTGCCGAGCGGCAGGATCGGGAGCGCCAGCGCGACGGCGAGTCCGAGCCGGGGGGTCGCGTACGTGAGCGCGGCCGCAATCGCGGCCAGCCCGATCGGCCAGTAGGCCGGGAAGAAGGAGAGCGTGGACGTCACCCAACCGGCAAAGAAGGCCGCGGCTGCGGCGGCGGCGAGACGCGCGGCGAGCGGGGGCACGGTCGGGAGTTCGAACCGCCGCGGAAGCGCGGGCAGCGTGAGGCGCGGCCGTGCCCTCGCCGGCCGAGGCCGGAGCGTCACGGCCCGCCGGAGGCCGGCGGCGAGTTTCACCGCCGCCGGTCGCTTGGCCGGGTCGATCGAGAGGGCCGTGTCGATCAGTTGCACGAGCGGTTTCGGGAGGTCGGGGCGCGCACTCCCGAGGGACGGGGCGCCGCGGCCGATCCGCTTGGCCAACTCGAGGAAGGGGCCGCTTCCGAAGGGATGGCGCCCGGCGAGTGCCTCCCAGAGCAGAACGCCGGTCGACCAGACGTCGGTCGCGGGGCCGGCGGGCTCTCCGGACAGCCGCTCCGGGGAGATATACGCGAGCGTTCCCGGCACATCGCCGGCCGCGGTCAGCGTCTCCTCCTCGAGGATCAGCGCCAGCCCGAAGTCCAGGATGCGCACGGACACGTCCGGCCCGTCGGCGAGCAGGATGTTCGCGGGCTTGACATCGCGATGGACGATCCCCGCCGCGTGGGCGTGGGCCAGCCCGTCCAGGATTTGCGCGGCCGCCTCGACGGCGGCCTGGTCGTCGAGCTCGCCGTGCTCGAGCGCGTGCCGGAGCGTCCGTCCCGGAACGAACTCGTAGGCGATGTAGACGTGTCCCTCGTCGCGCGCGAGCGCGTAGGCGCGCAGGCAGGCCGGATGCTCGAGCTGCGCGGCCGCAGTCGCCTCGCGCTCGGCGCGCGGACCTGCCGTGCCCGAACGGGCGACGATCTTGAGCGCGACCTCACGTCCCTTGCGCTCGTCGAAGGCGTGCCAGACCGACCCCATGCCGCCGCTTCCGAGCGGCTTGAGCGGCCGGTACCGGCCGAGCACGAGCCCGCCCGAAGCAGCGTGAAGCGAGGCCTCGGCCATTCCCTGGACACGTTTCCCGCGGACGGCCGAACTCCTTTCGCGTGCGAGGAATGGGCTACAGTGGGCCGAATTCCGCTGCAAAGCGCGTAATGACCGAGCACGACTCCGACCTCGATTTCGACTTCTTCGACGACGACGAGCCGACCACTCGGCAAGCCGTCCACGAGGAGGCTCCGGCCGGCCCCGAACAGCCGCCGGACCAGCGCCGGGGCTCCCGGAGGCCGCCGCCTGGGCGCCCACCGGTGGGGATGACGCCGCTCTTGCGGCTCGCCGGCCTGATCGCCTTCGCGATCCTGATCGTCGTCCTGCTGGTCTTCTGGATCTCGAGCTGCTCGAGCGCGAGCAAGAAGAGCTCGTACAAGAACTACTACAACAAGGTGGGTGTCGTCGCGAACCAGTCCGACCAGGTTGGACGCGAGCTGAACGACGCGCTCACGACCCAGGGGATCAAGTACAGTGCGCTCGTCTCGAGGCTGAACGGGCTCGCGCAGAGCGAGCAGCAGAACGTCGCAGCAATGCGCGCCATCGGCCCGCCGGGCCCGCTTCGCCTGGAGCACCAGCAAGCGCTCGAGGCGCTCGAGTTCCGCGTCAGCGGTCTCCGCGGCCTCTCCGACGGGTTCGCGCAGGCTTCCAAGACGCCGAAGAACGTCACCACGAACGCGCTCAAGCTGCTGCTCCCGCCGTCGCAGCGCCTCGCCACCAGCGACGTGGTCTGGGCCGACCTCTTCCAGGCGCCGGCGCAGGGGAACGGCGGCGTGCTCGAGCGGGAGGGGATTACCGGTGTCGCCGTGCCGGGCTCGATCTTTGTCACCAGCCCCGACTTCGCAAGCAGCCGGTACTGGGAGGCAATTCTCCAGCGGCTGCAGGGCGCATCGACCTCCGGCGGCACGAGCGGCGGCCTGCACGGCACCGGCATCGTGAAGACGGTCGCGCTCCCGGGGAACCAGGAGCTCTCCCAGACGACGGAAAATACGGTCACCGCGACGACCGACCTCGGCTTCGCGGTCACGGTCGAGGACACGGGCGACTCGCAGGAGGTTCAGATCAAGGTGACGCTGACGATCCAGCAGTCGCCGAGTCCGATCGTCCAGACGAAGACGATCGACCTGATCAACCCGGGCGAGCAGAAGCAGGTTGTGTTCCGGAATCTGGGGCAGGTCCAGTTCGCGACCAGGACGACCGTGAAGGTCGACGTCGCACCGGTCCCGCACGAGGCCAAGACGGACAACAACTCCGCCTCGTACTCGGTGATCTTTTCACTCGGCTAGATGGGGGTAGCGGGCTGGGTCGCGGTCGGCGCAGTCGTGGTCGCGGTGGCGGCGACCGTGGTATCGGTCCTCGCGTTCTCGAGGGTCACCGCGGTGCGTCGTTCGCAGGACGTCCTGCTGGGCGGGAACGCGAAGGCGGACGTGGTCGAGTTCGCCGTCTCCCTCCAGGCTCGCATCGACGACCTGCACCGGGCGGTCGACGAGGTTGCTGCGGCGCTCGCGCGCGTCGACCGGCGCGTCGACGGGGCGCTGTCCCGCTCGGCGCTGATCCGCTACGACGCCTACGAGGACACCGGCGGACATCAATCCGCCTCGGTCGCCCTCCTCGACTCGGCCCGCTCCGGGATCGTCCTCACGGCGATCCAGGGCCGGGACTACGCGCGGGTCTACGTGAAGCAGCTCGACCGCGGCCGCACGCCCATCGCGCTGTCTCCGGAGGAGCAGCAGGCGGTCGAGCGCGCGATGGCGCCGTAACGCTCCGTCGCCGCTGCCGACATGTGCGGCAGCGGCTCATTCCGTCTGCCGTCAGCGGGCAAAGCGAGCGGAGCGAGCGAGCAAAGGAGAGGGCTCGCGGGGGAAAGCCCGCCGCGACGGGCTTTTCTGTCGCGCGGCCGGTGCCCCGCACGCGCGCCACGCGGCGGAACCATGGGTTCCCCCGCGGTTGGTTGGCTACATTGTCGGCGAGTTGGGACAGGTTCTCGTGTTGAACGCGAGTTACGAGCCGCTGAACGTGTGCTCTGTCCGGCGCGCGCACGTGCTCGTGTTCAAGGGGAAGGCGGAGGTGCTGGAGGAGCACGAGATGCCGCTTCGATCTGCGACCAGCACCTTCGCGCGGCCGCACGTGATCCGGCTCGTGCAGTACGTGCGAGTGCCGCGGACGGCTCAGCGGAAGATCTCGAGACGGGCGCTCTTCGCCCGAGACGAGTGGAGCTGCGTCTACTGCGGCACGAGCGGCGGGCGACTTACGCTCGACCACGTCGTCCCCCGGAGCCGAGGGGGCGATTCGGTCTGGGAGAACGTCGTCACCGCCTGCGCGCCGTGCAACCTCCGCAAGGGTGACCGGCTCCCGGAGGAGGCGTCGATGACCATGCGGCGACCGCCGCGGCCGCCGGCGCCGGCGCTGTTCATCACGCTTGCGACTCCGTCGGGATTGCCGAGCACTTGGAAGCGCTACCTCCCGTCGCTCGCTGCCTAAATCCACAACCTCGGGACGAATAGCTCCACATTCGTTTCACCCCCGGTCTCAGAGACCGGGTCGGAAACGCTGGAAGCACGCCAACGGCTCGCGAGCCTGGGGACGAGTCGTCACGCAAACGTTTCACCCCCGGTCTCAGAGACCGGGTGCGGAACGCCACGAGCTCGGCCACGGCCTGATGTGACACGGCGTCCGGTCGGCGGCATATGAACGTCGCATGAAGCCGCTGGTCGCCATCGCCGCCGTCTGCGCCGTGCTGGTGCTCGGAGCCGCCCGTGCCGGGAGCGAATCGACCGCGACCGCGGCTTCGCAGCACACGATCGTCGTCGCGGGGCACGGGACGATCACCGCCGTTCCGAACCGGGCGCAGGTCTCGTTCGGCGTGTCGACCAGTGCGAAGACAGCCTCCGCCGCCCTGCGGGCGAACGCCGTCGAGATGACGAAGGTGATCGCGGCGCTCAAGGCTCAGGGAATCGCACCCGCCGACATTCGAACCGAGTTGGTCTCGCTCTCGCCGCGCTATTCCCAGAACGGCGAGGACGTGGTCGGCTACGAAGCGGCGAACTCTGTCTCGGCGACGCTCCGCAAGCTCGACAAGGTCGGGCCGGTCATCGACGCTGCCGTCGACGCGGGGGCGAACCAGATCTCGGGCCCCAACCTCGTCCGGGCCGACTCCGCCGGCCTCTACCGGTCGGCACTCCGCGTGGCGATCGCCAACGCGAGGGCGAAGGCGCGGACGATCGCCTCGGCCTCCGGGCTCCACCTGCGCCGCATCACGGACGTGAGCGAGACCAGCTCTGCACCCGCGCCGGTGGCGCTCGCAGCGAAGGACGCAAGCGCGACCCCGACGCCGGTCGAGCCCGGCACGACCCAGGTCGAGGCGACCGTCTCCGTGACCTTCTCGGTCTCCTGACGACCCGGGCGGTCAGTTCAGGGACACGGTCTTCGCCGCGATCGCCCAGCCGCAGATTGGGCATGCCGACCAGCCGGTCCCGTCTGCGAGTGCGAACCAGCCGAGGCCGTCCGGCAGCTCGTGCCCGTGCAGCTGCTCGAGATTGTCGAGCGGGAAGCAGTCCTCGAGGACGAGCCAGAGGTCGCGTCCGCAGTGCGAGCACGGACCGTGAAACACGATGTCTTCGGTTGTCTCACTGAGCACTTCGCAATGAGACGGTTACGGTGGCCCGTCGGTTAGTGGGGCAAGCGTGCCGTGTCCACTCGTCCGGGCCGGGACGATTCGAACTCGCCGATCTCGTCTTCGTGCTCGAGCGTCAGGTCGATGTCGTCCAGACCGTTCAGGAGCTTGTGCCGACGGAACGGGTCGAACGTGAACTCGACGGAGCGGCCGAATTGGTCGGTGATCGTCAGCGCCTCCAGGTCGACCGTGAGCTTCCGCGCCTCCATCAGCTGCCCGACGTGCTCCTCGGGCAGCGCGATCGTGACGAGGCCGATCTGGGCCGAGTTCGAGGCGAAGATATCGCCGAACGACGGCGCGATGACGACGTCGAAGCCGTAGTCCTGGAGCGCCCAGGCCGCGTGCTCGCGCGACGAGCCGCAACCGAAGTTCCTGCCTGCGACGAGGATCGTCGCGCCCGCGTACTCAGGCCGGTTGAGCTCGAACTCAGGGTCTTGTCGCCAGTCATGGAAGAGGAAGTCGCCGTATCCCGTTCGCTCGATGCGCTTCAGGAACTGCTTCGGGATGATCTGGTCGGTGTCGACGTCGGCGCGGTCGAGTACTGCGACGCGTCCGGAGCGCCGCGTGAACGCTTTCACGCGGCTGCCACCTCACGGACGTCGGCCAGCCGGCCGGTCAGCGCCGCCGCTGCTGCTGTGGCCGGGCTCACGAGGTGCGTCCTGCCCCCGCGTCCCTGACGCCCCTCGAAGTTGCGGTTGGACGTCGATGCGCACCGCTCGCCGGGTGCGAGCACGTCCGGGTTCATGCCCAGGCACATCGAGCACCCAGCGCGCCGCCACTCGAAGCCCGCGCGCTGCAAGACGGAGTCCAGGCCTTCCTCCTCCGCCTGGCGCCGGACAGCCGCCGAGCCGGGGACGAC